>CBDDRX010000108.1:0-26003 GCA_965233165.1 uncultured bacterium
GAGCCGGCCTTCCGCGCCGATGGCGGCAAAGCCCGCCGAGTCGAACTGCATATGGTCCCAGCCGGAGGCGAAGTCGGACACGACGTCGGCGTTGGCCGCGCCGGATTCGGCGAAGACGAAGAAGTCCTGCCCGCCGCCGCCGGCGATCGTGTCGTTGCCCGCCCCGCCGCCCACCCGGTCGACGCCGTTGTTGCCGCTCATCCGCTCGTTTCCGGCGCCGCCCTCCAGCACGTCGGCGCCGTCGCCGCCCTGCATGAAGTCGTCGCCGCCCAGGCCCTGCAGCAGGTCGTTCCCCGCGTTGCCGAGCAGCGTGTCGTTTCCGCCGCCGCCCGCGAGCGTGTCGTTGCCCGAAGCGCCGTTCAGCGTCTGGTTGGCCGGCGGCGTCGCGGTGCCGTTGTCCACCGCCAGGTCGGTGGCGACAAGCGTGCCGGTCTGCAGCTCCGTGATCGCCTGCTGTGCGGCTGCACCGGTGCCGTCGGCGTCGTACCACAGCGTCGTGCCGTCCCAGATCAGGCGGTCGTCGGCGTCATGTGCCTCGGCGCCGGCAAAGAAGCGCGCGTCCCCCGCGCCGAGATCGCCCGAGGCGCCGAGCGCAGTCATCACACTTGCGTCGAGGCGGATCTCGTCGATGCCCGTTTCGAAGCCGACGATGTTGTCGGCGTTCGCCGCGCCCGCGGCACTGGTGAACAGGAAATCGTCCGCGCCGCCGTCCAGGTCCTCCAGGCGATCGTTGCCCGCGCCGCCATTCAGCGTGTCGTTGCCCGCCCCGCCGGACAGCGTGTTGTCGCCGGCGTCACCCAGGATCCGGTCCGCCAAACGCGTGCCATAGACCGCCTCGATGCCGCTCAGGACGACGCTGCTGCCCGCATGGCCGCCGCTCAGCGTGCCGGCGGCAAGATCGACGACGATCCCCGTGGTCGCCAGGAACCCCGGCGTTTCGGCGAAGAGGGTGTCGTCGCTCCCGGCGCCGCCTTGCATCGTGTCCTGGCCATAGGATGAAGTCGTATCGGCGAGCAGGTAAAACACGTCGCGCGCACCGCCGCCGACCATCGAGTCGTTGCCTTCGCCGCCGGTGAACATGTCGGAGGCCTCGCCCGAGGCCACGCCGCCGCCGATCAGCGTGTCGTTGCCGCCGAGGCCGGAAAGGATGTTCGCCTGATCATTGCCGACGACCACGTTTTCGATGGCGTTGCCCGTGCCGTGCCCCGCCATGTCGAGCAGCGTGAGGTTGTTCACCCAGGCGGAGAGCGTGTAGCTCGCGGCGCTGGAGCGCACCTCGTCGATCCCGGCGTTCTCGAGTTCGACGACGACGTCGCCCTCTTCGTCGACGAAGTACAGATCATGGCCCGCGCCGCCATCCATCGAGTCGATTCCGCCCTGGCCGTCGAGCGTGTCGTTGCCGGCGAAGCCGTTCAGCGTGTCCGAGCCGCTGGTCCCGGTGAGGGAGTCGTTACCCGGCGTGCCGTCGACGACCGCCCCGCCGCCGGCATCACCGTTCTCCACGACGATGTCCGTCGCAGTGAGCGACGCGCCGAACTGCAGGCGGGCGATCTGCGACATCTCCTGCGAACCGGTTCCGTCGGGGTCGTACCAGAGGGTCGTCCCGTCCCAGATGACGCGGTCGCTCGCATCGTGCGCGGCAGTGCCGGCGAAGAAGCGCTCGTCCCCGGCCTCGAATCGGCCGCTGGCGCCAAGGTTCGCATGGACATTCGCATCCAGCGCGATGCTGTCGGTCCCGGACCCGAAATCGCGAATCTCGTCCCACATGTCCGAACTCGGAGCGTCACCGAAGAAGAACGTATCGGCGCCCGTGCCGCCCGTCAGGTCATCGAAGCTGCCATTGCCCGCCAGCCAATCGTTCCCCGCTCCGCCGGCGAGCGTGTCCTCCTGGATGCTGCCGAGGAGCGTGTCGTTGCCCTCCCGGCCGTCCAGGATCACGTGCCAGCCGTCGCCGCCGGTCTCCATGACCTGGGTGCTGCGCCCGTCGAGGACGTTGTCGAGCGCGTTCCCGGTTCCTTCCACCGGGGCCTCGTACTCGCCATTGTTGATGACGAGGTTCTCGAACCCGGCCGCAAGCGTCCAGCTGATGTTCTTCGCCACGACTGTGTCCACGCCGCCGGGATCGAAGAGGAAGTCGGCGTCGTTGTCCACGCGGAACACGTCGTTGCCGGCGCCGCCGTCCATCGAGTCGACGTCAGGATCTTCGGAGGCGAACGCTGCGCTCCAGCCATCCAGCGTGTCGTTTCCATCCTCGCCGATCAGGATGTCGGCGCCCTCGTGCCCGATGACGAGGTCGTCGCCCGCCGCACCGTTGAGGGTGTCGTTGAGCTCGGTGCCGTGCAGCGTATCGTCGCCGGGCGTGCCGACGATCTGCTCCCCGGTCGTTCCCTGCACCACCTCGATGTCCGTCGCGGCCAGCGCCGCGCCCGCCTGCAGCGTGACCAGGCGCGCGGCGGCTTGCGCGCCGGCGCCATCGGGGTCGTACATGAGCTCGCGCGTCGTGGTGTTGAAGACGAAGCGGTCGGAAGCGTCGTGCGCAGTGCCGTCGGCGGAGGCATGGAAACGCTCGTCCCCAGCCGCGAGCCTGCCGGAGGCACCCATTCCCGGCTCGAACGCCGTCGCGTCGAAGCGCAGGCTGTCCACGCCGGAGGCGAAGTCGTGGATCCGCGCGTCGAACCCGGGCGCGACCTCGAAGAAGAAGGTGTCCGCGCCGCTGCCGCCGGTCATGCTGTCCTGGAAGCCACTCCCGGGGCGGAGCAGGTCGTCGCCAGCGTCCCCGAAGAGGTCGATGCCGTGGAACCAGCCGACGAGCGTGTCATTCCCGTCGCCGCCGTGGGACCGGCTGCGGCCGTTATGGCCGGCGGCGAGCAGCAGGTCGTCGCCCCCCTCGCCGAACAGGGCGGAACCCTCGAAGCTCGTGGCGTCGATGATGTTGTCGAGGTCGTTGCCCGTCGCGACGATGAAGCTGCCGACCCCGTCGTGGAGCACCAGGTTGTCGAGCCCCTCGCCCAGCACCCAGTCTTCGTTGTACGTATGAACGGTATCGATGCCGCCCGGGTCGGCGAGAATCAGGTCGCCGTCGTAGTGCACGTGGTATTCGTCGTCGCCGAGCCCTCCGTCGAGCGTATCCGGCGGATCGATGTCCCGGTGCGACACGGATTCGTCCGCGCCCCAAAGGGTGTCGTTCCCGTCCCCGCCGACGATCGAGTCGCTGCCCTCGTGGCCGAAGATGAGGTCGTCACCATCGAGCCCGTCGATCGTGTCGTCGCCTGCCGTGCCGTCGAGGGAATCGTCGCCGGACGTCCCGGTGATGGTCTCCGGGTCCGGCGGCGCGGCTGCGGCTTCCACCCACAGGTCCGCGGCGCCGAGCGTCGCACCAGCCTGGAGGGTCGCGACGAGCTGCGCCGCCCCCGCGCCCGAGCCATCCGCGTCATAGAACAACTGCCGCGTGGTCGTGTTGTAGACGAGGCGATCCTCGGCGTCGGCGCCGCCGGTGGCGCCGGCGGCGGCGTGGAAGCGGTCGTCGCCGGCGGCGAGGCGCCCGGCGGGGCCGGCCTCCGTGAACGCTGCGCCGTCGAACACCATGCGGTCCCAGCCGGAGGCGAAGTCGCTGACGCTGTCGGCATGGGCCGCGCCGAAGGCGCTGAAGACGAAGGCGTCCTGGCCGCTGCCGCCGGCGACCGTGTCGTTGCCGGTGCCGCCGTCGACGCGATCGACGCCGTTGTTGCCGCTCATCGCGTCGTTACCCGCGCCGCCCAGCATCGAGTCGCCGCCGTCCCCGCCCTGCATGAAATCGTTGCCGCCGAAGCCGAGGACGAGGTCGTTCCCCGTGCCGCCAATCAGGGAGTTGGCCGCATCGTCGTTGAGCGCGACGGCGTTGCCGCCGAAGCGAATGACGCTGCCGTTGGCGAACTGGACGTTCGCCTGCGCGAGCTGCAGGGGCGAGACGTTCGATAGCAGGATGTCCTTGCCCGCGTTCGCGCCGCTCACCACGCTCACCCTCGTGCCCGTACCCTCAACCGTGAAGCGCAGGTCCGCCGCGGAGATCGCCGCCTGGTCGAACACCAGGTCGTCCGCATCCACATCGAACGAGATCGCCTGGCCATCGGCCAGGGCGCTGAAGTTGAAGGTTGCCATCCAGGTCTCCGCAGGACGCGACGGGCGAGTATCGAAGCGCATCGCGCCCGAGGTCTATGCGCTGTCCGGACGGCCGACGTCCGGACGGGCCAAGTCGCCGAGCAACGACTCGCCCGGCAGGACCACGCGCCACGGCTGCGCCCATCGGCGCATCGGCGTCCAATCCCGGATTGCGTGCGTGAGATCCTTGCCGGCTGCAGGCCGAACCTGATCTACGCGGGGCTGTTCAGCTTCGCGATCAACCTGCTGCTCCTCGTCCCGCCGCTCTACATGCTGCAGGTCTTCGACCGCGTGCTCGCGAGCCGCAGCCAGGAGACGCTTCTCGCGCTTACGCTCGCGGCGCTCGCCGCCCTCGCCATCCTCGCCGCGCTGGATTCGCTGCGCGCGCGGCTGGTTGCGCTTGCCGGCCTGGCGCTCGATCGCAGGCTGGGGCCGCTCGTGATCGACGCGCTGGTCGCGCGGGCGAGCCGCCTCACGGGGGAATCGCAGGCCGGCGCCCTGCGCGATGTGGCAACGCTCCGCGCCTTCCTCGGCGGCCAGGGCGTGCTCGCGCTGTTCGACGCGCCGTGGCTTCCGTTCTTCCTCGTCGTCGTGTTCATCTTCCATCCGCTGCTCGGCGGCATCGCCTTCGCGGGGTCCGTCTGCATGCTCGCCCTCGCGATACTAAATGAGCGGCTGGGCCGCCGGCCCCTCGAGCATGCGCAGTCGGAAGCTCGGCGCGCAGCCGCGTTCATCGACGGCGCGGCGCGCAACGCCGAAGCGGTCGGCGCGCTCGGCATGCTGCCGGCGGTGACGCGGCGCTGGGCGGCGTTCAACGACGAAGTGCTGCGCGCGCAGGCCGAGGCGACGACGATCGGCGGGCGCTTCGGCGCCCTAACACGGCTCGCGCGCCAGCTGATCCAGGTCGCGATGCTTGGCGCCGGCGCCTATCTCGTCGTCGAGCAGCAGGTCACGGCCGGCGTGATGATTGCCGCGACGCTGCTCCTCGGCCGCGCCTTGGCGCCGGTCGAGCAGCTCATCGCCGGCTGGCGCCATCTCGTCGAGGCTTGCTCGGCCTGGCGCCGGCTCGACGAGACGCTGGGGCGCCAGCCCGCGGGCCCCGAAGCGACGCGCCTTCCGATCCCCGAGGGCCGCGTCGCGGTGGAGCACGCCTCGTTCGGCTTCCCGGGCGCCGAGCGGCCTGCGCTGCGCAACGTGAGCTTCAGCCTCGCGCCGGGCGAGTCGCTCGCGATCATCGGCCCGGGCGCGTCCGGCAAGTCGACGCTCGCGCGCCTGCTCGTCGGCCTCTGGCGCCCCGCCTCCGGCGCCGTGCGCCTGGACGGCGCGGACGTGTCGACCTGGCCGCGCGAGCAGCTCGGCCCGCACCTCGGCTACCTGCCCCAGGACGTGGAGCTTTTCGCCGGCACGGTGGCGGAGAATATCGCGCGGCTGGGCGAGCCGGACGCGGCCGAGGTGGTGCGCGCGGCGCAACGCGCGCAGGTGCACGAGATGATCCTGCGCCTGCCGAAGGGCTACGACACGCCGCTCGGCGAACAGGGGCAATCGCTCTCGCCCGGGCAGCGCCAGCGCATCGGGCTCGCGCGCGCTCTCTACGGCAGCCCGCGTTTCGTCGTGCTGGATGAGCCGAACGCGAACCTCGACCACGCCGGGTACCAGGCACTCGCGCGCACCCTGCGCCTGCTCGCCGACGAGCGGGTGACGCTTGTACTGGTCGCCCACCGACCCTCACTCCTCGCCGGCATCGACAAGGTGCTCGCGCTGAACGATGGTGCGGTGGAAGCCTGCGGCCCGGCCGCCCAGCTCCTCCGCCGGTTCGCGCCGCAGGCCGTCCCCGGGAGGCAGGTGGCATGAGCCGCGGCGCGACGCTCGCGCAGATCCTCGATCCGCGCCCGGTGTGGCGCGCCGGGATCGCAGTGATCGCCGTCGCCCTACTCGTGGTCGGCGCGTGGGTCGTGCTCGCGCCGCTCTCGGGCGCGGTGATCGCGCCGGGTTTCGTGAAAGTGGACCTCAACCGGAAGGTCGTGCAGCACCTGGAAGGGGGCACGGTGCGCGCCATCCGCGTGCGCGACGGCGATCGCGTGGCGCAGGGCCAGGAGCTGGTCCTGCTGGACGACGTGCGCATCGACGCGCAGCTCGACCTGCTGAAGACGCAGCTCGACGGCGAGCGCGCCAAGGCGGCGCGGCTGGATGCGGAGCGCGCCTACGCGGCCCGGCCGGATTTTCCAGGCGATGTCGCGGCCAGGAGATCGGAGCCGAAAGTGGCCGAGATCCTCGCGCGCGAGACGTCGCTGTTCCGCGCCCGGCGCGACGCCCTCGAGACGCAGGTCGCCCTGCTGCGCGGGCAGATCCGGGAGACCGTGGACGAGATCGCCGCCCTGACCTCGCAGCTGGACGCCGAGGAGCGCGCGCTCAAGCTCCAAAAGGAGGAGCTCGCCGCGAACCAGCGCCTCCTGGATACCGGCTACGTCCAGAAGACGCGGGTCCTGACCCTGCAGCGCGCGGTGGCCGAGTACGAGGCGAAGCATGGCGAGCACCGTGCCGAGCTCGCCAAGGCCCGCCAGCGGGCGGGCGAGCTCGAGCTGCGCATCCTTTCCATGCGCAACGCCTACGCGCAGACCGCGGCCGACGAGCTGAAGGATGCGACCGCAAGGATCTTCGACCTTGAGGAGCGCATCCGCCCTTCGCGCGACGCCTCCGAGCGCCAGAAGATCGCCGCGCCGATCG
Organism: uncultured bacterium; assembly: GCA_965233165.1. Lineage (GTDB taxonomy): Bacteria > Pseudomonadota > Gammaproteobacteria > Burkholderiales > SG8-39 > SCGC-AG-212-J23. Next base: position 6,862 of record CBDDRX010000108.1, read on the forward strand.
CCGGCGAGGTCGTCGGCCTGCGCATCTTCACCGCGGGCTCGGTGATCGGCCCCCGCGACGTGCTGATGGAGATCGTCCCGGAGGAGAAACGCCTGATCGTCGAGGCGCGGATCCGGCCGGAGGACATCAACCACGTGCGCGCCGGCAGCGCCGCCGACGTGCGGCTCACGGCCTTCCAGCAGCGCACGACGCCGCTCGTCGCCGGCTCGGTGAGCTATGTCTCTGGAGACCGGCTCGTCGATCCCCAATCGGGTGCACCCTACTACAGCGTCCAGGTCGACGTGCCGCCGGAAAGCCTCGCCGCGGCGAGCCTTCGCCTGCAGGCCGGCATGCCGGCAGAGGTGTTCATCCGGACCGACGAGCGCACGACGCTCGACTACCTGCTCGCACCGGTCACCAGCTACCTGCGCCGCTCGATGCGAGAGCCGCTGTGAAGCTGCTTTTCGTGCACCAGAACTTCCCCGGGCAATACCGCCACCTCGCGGCGCACTACGCTCGCGAAGGAGCCGACGTGGTCGCCTTGGGGGAAAGGAAGACTATCGCGGACAGGGCGCGGATTCCGGGCGTCAAGCTCTTCGGCTACGAGTTCCAAGAGCGGGCGGCCGACCCCTTCACCGCGAGCGTGGAGCGGGCCATCGCGCGCGGGCGTGTGGTCGCCGCCGCAGCGGCGCAGCTGCGCCGGCGCGGCTTCCGGCCGGACGTGGTCCTCGCCCACATCGGCTGGGGCGAGGCGCTGTTCCTCAAGGATGTGTTCCCGGAGGCCAAGATCCTCCTCTACTGCGAGTTCTTCTACCGCGGCCGCGGCGCGGACCTCGGCTTCGACCCCGAGTTTCCCGCCTCGCCCGAGAAAATCCTGCGCACGCGCGTGATGAACGCGCCGCTGCTCATGTCGCTGGACGCCTGCGACTGGGGCATGGTGCCCACGAGATGGCAGCGCAGCCGCTTCCCGGCGGCACAGCGCTCGCGCATGAGCGTCATCCATGACGGCATCGACACGGATCTCATTCGTCCTGCGGAAAAGGCGTCCGGCGAGAACGAAGAGGTCGTCACCTATGTGTCGCGCAACCTCGAGCCGTACCGCGGCTTCCATGTCTTCATGCGCGCGATCCCGGAGATCCAACGCCGGCGTCCGAACGCCCGCATCGTCATCGTCGGCGGCGACGGGGTGAGCTACTCGCCGCATCCGCCCGCGGGGGAGACCTGGCGCAGCCGGCTGCTGCGCGAGCTGGAGGGGAAGATCGACCTCTCGAGGGTGCGGTTCACCGGACGCATTCCCTACGAGGACTACCTCGCGCTCCTGCAGCGCTCGGCGGTGCATGTCTATCTCACCTACCCGTTCGTGCTCTCATGGTCCCTGCTCGAGGCAATGGCGGCCGGCTGCCTGGTCGTCGGCTCGCGCACGCCCCCGCTGGAGGAGGTCATCGAGCACGGCCGCAACGGGCTGCTCGCCGACTTTCATTCGCCCGAGGCGATCGCGCACCAAGTGCACGACGCGCTCGGACGCAGTGACGAGCTGCAGTGCCTGAGGACGGAAGCCAGGCGATCGGTGGTGGGGCGCTTCGACCTGCGGCGGGTCTGCCTGCCGGCGCAGCTGCGCCTCGTCGAGCAGCTCGCGGCTTCAGCCCCCGGGCCCGTCGCCTCGCCCGCTCAGGCGGCGACGCGGACCGTATCCCGCCCGGCCGCCTTGGCCTCGTAAAGGGCGGTGTCGGCGCGCCGCATCCACTGGTCGGCGTTCTCGGCGCGATCGTGCAGCGCCACGCCGATGCTCGCGGTCACGGCGAGCGCATTCCCGTCGGCGCGCGCTGGTTGTTGCACGGCCGCCGCGATCTTCTCCGCGATGCGCCGCGCGCCCTCGCCGTCGCCGACGTCCTCGAGCAGGACGACGAACTCGTCGCCGCCGATGCGCGCCACCGTGTCCGCCTCGCGCACGCAGCGCTCCAGCCGCGCGGCGAATTCCTTCAGGACCTCGTCTCCCGCGGCGTGGCCCAGGCGATCGTTCACGGCCTTGAAGTGGTCCACGTCGAGGAACAGGAGCGCGGGATGCCGGTCCGAGCGCTTGGACCGCACCAGGGCACGGCTGATGCGCTCGAGGAGCAGCGCGCGGTTCGCCGTCCCGGTCAGCCCGTCGTGCTGGGCGAGGTCCTGCATGCGCTCCTCGGCCAGGCGCCGCGCGGTGATGTCGATGTTGGTGCCGATCATGCGCAGCGCGCGCCCGGTCGCCGGGTCGCGCTCGACCACGCGGCCGCGCGACAGCACCCAGATCCAGCGGCCGTCGTTGGCGCGCACCCGGTGCTCGTGAGAGTACGCGTCGCGCTTGCCCCGCACGGTCTCCATGGAAGCGGCCGTCGCGGCCTGCAGGTCGTCCGGGTGCATGAGCTTCATGAGCGCCGGGACCGTGGTCCGCGTCGGGACCGCGCCGCCGCCCAGCATCTGCGACCAGGCGGCGTTCAGGACGACCTCGCGCGTAGTGAGGTTGGTGTCCCACAGCACCGTGCCCGATCCCTCGAGCGCGAGCTCGAGGCGCTCGTTGGCCTTGCGCAGCTCTTCCTGGGCGGCCTGCAGCTCGCGCGTGCTCACGGTCTCGCGGAGCAGCCGGCCGCGCAGCGAAGCGAGGAAGGCACCGAGCGCCGCGAGGGTGATGAGCCACCCGCCGATCAGCACCGGCGAGGCGAAGAACATCGGGAAGCGCTCCGGCATCGTGCTTTGCAGGACGAGATAGGCGCCCGCCACCGCGCCGCCGCCGAGCGCGCCCGGGAGGCCGAGCATCGCCGCCGCGACGAGCATCCCGCCGCCGGGCCAGCCGACGGGCGACAACGGCCGGTAGCCCCCGGCAAGCAGCCCCTCGACGATCAGGATGCCCAGCAGCGCGAGACCGGCGCCTCCCAGCACCGAACGAATCCCCATCGATCTTATTGTACTGTCCGTGTACTGCACGCCCTCAGGCTTGGAAGGGATGCCGCATGACGATCGTCTCCTCCCGGTCCGGACCCGTGGAGATGAGGTCGACCGGCACCGCGCACAGCGCCTCGATGCGCTTCAGGTAGTCGCGCGCGGCGCGCGGCAGGCCCTCGTGGGTCTTCACGCCGACGGTGCTTTCCTGCCAGCCCGGCAGCTCCTCGTACACCGGCACGCAGCGCTCGAGCTCCTCGGCGCCGACCGGCAGGATGTCGCTCATCTGGCCCTCGATCTCGTAGCCGACGCAGATCTTCACCGCCTCGACGCCGTCGAGGACGTCGAGCTTGGTGATGCACAGGCCCGACACGCCGTTGATCTGGATCGAGCGCTTGAGCGCCGCGGCGTCGAACCAGCCGGTACGCCGGGGTCTTCCCGTCGTGGCGCCGAACTCCTTGCCGCGCTGGCGCAGCCGCTCGCCGACGTCGTCCGAGAGCTCGGTGGGGAACGGCCCCTCGCCCACGCGCAAGCTGTAGGCCTTCGTGATGCCCAGGACGTAGTGCAGGTGCATCGGCCCGAGGCCGGCGCCCGCGGCGGCCGCGCCGGCGACGCAGTTGGACGAGGTGACGTACGGATAGGTGCCGTGGTCGATGTCGAGCAGCGCGCCCTGCGCGCCCTCGAAGAGCAGGTTCTTGCCCGCCTTGTTGGCGTGGTAGAGCGCGCGCGGCACGTCGGCGACCAGCGGCACCAGGCGCGGCGCGAGGGCGAGCGTTTCGTCGAGCGTCTTCCTGAAATCGACGCGTTCCTGCTTGTGGAACTTCTCGAGGATGAAGTTGTGGTACTCGAGCAGCTCCTCGAGCTTGCGCTCGAAGCGCTCCGGGTTGAGGAGATCCTGCAGCCGGATCGCGCGGCGCGCGACCTTGTCCTCGTAGGCCGGCCCGATGCCGCGCCCGGTGGTGCCGATCTTCTTCTCGCCCTTGGCCGCCTCGCGCGCGCGGTCGAGGGCGCTGTGGTAGGGCAGGATCAGCGGGCAGGCTTCCGAGATGATGAGCCGCGCCACCACGTTCTTCACGCCGGCCTGCTCGAGCTCGTCGATCTCCGCGAGCAGCGCCTCGGGGGAAAGCACCACGCCGTTGCCGATGTAGCAGTCGACGTCGCCGCGCAGGATGCCGGAGGGAATGAGGTGCAGCACCGTCTTCTTGCCGCCGATGACCAGCGTGTGCCCGGCGTTGTGGCCGCCCTGGAAGCGCACCACCCCCTGCGCCCGGTCGGTGAGCCAGTCGACGATCTTGCCCTTGCCCTCGTCGCCCCACTGCGTGCCGATCACCACTACGTTGCGTGCGGTCATTTTCGTTTCTTCTTCCCGTTCGACTTCATCGAGGCAAGGGTCCTGAGGTCGATCGAAAAGCCGGTCGCGGGGCGCGCGCGCCCGAACGCCTTGCCGACCTCGTCGTAGCGGCCGCCCCTCGCCACCGCGCCGCTTGCCCCTTCGCAGTAGGCATCGAACACCACGCCGGAGTGGTAGTGGTAGCCGCGCAGCTCGGCGAGGTCGAAGCTCACCGCGACCGGGCATGCCTTCGCGAGGACCCGCAGGGTCTTCAGCGCGCCGCGCAGCGCGTCGATCGGCGGCAGGCGCTTCTCCGCCTCGGCAAGGATCTCCGCCCCGCCGTAGAGCTCGGGCAGGAGGCGCAGCGCGTCGCGCGCCTTCGCCGCCATCTTCCGAGTCAGCGACGCGATCGCCGGCCGGTCTTTGCGCTGCAGGGCCTCGAAGAGCGCCGACTCGGCCTCGCCGTTCACCTTCTCGGCACGCATGATGGCGCGAAAGACCGCCACGTGGCCGATGTCCAGGCGCACGCCCTTCGCGCCCGACAGGGCGAGCGCGTCGCACAGCAGCCGCTGGATCTCGAGGTCGGCCTGCGCGCCGGCCTCGCCGTAGATCTCGGCGCCGAGCTGGATCGGCTCGCGCGTCGCGCCGGGGCTGGCCGGCCGCGTGTGCAGGACGCTGCCGCAGTAGCACAGGCGGGTCACCCCGCGCCGGTTGAGCAGGTGCGCATCGATGCGCGCCACCTGCGGCGTGATGTCCGCGCGCACGCCCATCGTGCGCCCGGAGAGCTGGTCCACCACCTTGAAGGTGCGCAGCTCGAGGTCGTGCCCGGTGCCGGTGAGCAGCGCGTCCATGTACTCGAGCAGCGGCGGCATGACCAGCTCGAAGCGGCGCGCGAAGAAGAGGTCCAGGACCTTGCGGCGCAGCGCCTCGATGCGCATCGCCTCCGCGGGCAGGATGTCCTCGACGTACTCGGGCAGCAGCCACTTCATGCGCGCGCCCAGAGGAGGAGCAGCAGTCCGGCCAGCATCGACGACAGGCCGACGAAGCGGATCTGCCCGTCGCTCATCTGCGTGATCTTGCGGAAGGTGTCGCGCCACAGCCCGGGGGCGAGGAAGGGCAGTACCCCCTCGAAGATCAGCATCAGGGCGAACGCCATGAGGAGCGTGGAGCCGATGGAGGCCATCGCCGGCCTTATTTCCTTCCCGGCTGCCTGCCCTGCGAATCCCTCAGGTATCGGAAGAAGTCGGACGTCGGCTCGAGGAGCAGCAGGTCGTTCTTGCCGCGCAGGCTGGAGCGGTACGCCTCCATGCTGCGGTAGAACGAGTAGAACTCCGGGTTGGCGTTGAACGCGCCGGCGTAGATCGCCGAGGCCTTCGCGTCGCCCTCGCCGCGCGCCCGCTGCGCGTCGCGATAGGCCTCGGCGAGGATGACCTCGCGCTGGCGCTCCGCGTCGGCGCGGATGCGCTCGGCCTCGGCCGCGCCGGTGGAGCGCTGCTCGTTGGCGATCCGCTTGCGCTCGGCCTGCATCCGGCCGTACACCGAGTCGCTCACCTCCGGCGGCAGGTCGACGCGCTTCAGGCGGACATCGACGATCTCGACGCCGATGCGCTTGAGGTCGGTGTCGGCCTTGGTGCGCACCTCGGCCATGATGTCGTCGCGCTGCCCGGACACCACGTCGTGCAGGCTGCGGCGGCCGAACTCGGCCTGCAGGCCGTCGGAGATCGTCTGCTTGATGCGCGTGGCGGCGCGGAACTCGTCGCCCTGCACCGAGACGTAGTACTGCTGCACGTCCGTGATGCGCCACTTGACGAACGAGTCGACCAGCACCGGCTTCTTCTCGGAAGTGATGAAGCGCAGCGGCTCCGAGTCGTCGAAGGTGAGGATGCGCATGTCGAAGTAGCGCACGTTCTGGATCACCGGCCACTTGAAGTGCAGGCCGGCCTTGGTGATGACCTCCTTCACCTCGCCCAGCTGGAAGACCATCGCGTTCTGGCGCTGGTCGACGGTGAACAGGGCGCTCGAGGCGAGCAGCGCGATCACCACGAGCGCGGCGAGGACCGGGCCCACTGCCCTCATGACGTTTCCTTCCGGGTCATCGGTCGCCCCTGTCGCGGTTGCGCAGCGTCTCGCGCGAGCGCGGCGAGCCGTCGGCGGGCGCCGCATCGGGCACGGCGCGCGGCGCGGCCTGCGCATCGCCCGGGGCGCCGGACTGCTGCATGAGCTTGTCGAGCGGCAGGTAGAGGAGATTCCCGGCGCCGCGGTAGTCGAGGATGATCTTGTTGGTCGAGGTCAGCACCTGCTGGATGGTCTCCAGGTAGATGCGCTCGCGCGTGACCGCCGGCGCCTTGATGTACTCGGTGAGCACCTGCTTGAAGCGCGAGGCGTCGCCTTCCGCGCTCGCGATCACCCGCTGCTTGTAGCCTTCCGCTTCCTCCAGCAGGCGCGAAGCCGTGCCGCGCGCGCGCGGGATCACGTCGTTCGCGTAGGCCTGGCCCTCGTTCTTCTGCCGCTCGCGGTCCTGCCCCGCCTTCACCGCGTCGTCGAACGCCGCCTGCACCTGCTCGGGCGGCTGCGCCGCCTGGATGGTCACGGTGCTGACCGCGATGCCGGTGCCGTAGCGGTCGTGGATCGCCTGCATCAGCTGGCGCGCCTTGATGGCGATCTCCTCGCGGTTCTCGTACAGGATGCCGTCCATCTTGCTCTTGCCGATCACCTCGCGCATCGCCGTCTCGGCCACCTGCTGGGCGCTCTCGTCGGGCCGGCGAACATTGAAGATGAAGTCGCGCGCGTCCTTGACCGTGTACTGCACCGCGAACTGCAGGTCGACGATGTTCTCGTCGTCGGTGAGCATCAGCGATTCCTTGAGCACCTTGGTGCGCACGTTGTTGCGGTAGCCCACTTCCAGCGTGCGCACCGACTGCAGGTTGACGATCTCGTGCGACTGGATCGGCCACGGCATGCGCCAGCGCAGGCCGGGCTGCGTCTCGTCGGCATAGCGGCCGAAGGTCAGCACCACGCCGCGCGAGGGCGCATCGACGATGTAGAAGCCGCTCGCCGCCCAGACGACGAACACCAGGCCGGCGAGCACCGCCCCGCCGCCGCCGAACTGCGCGGGCGACATGCCGCCGCCGCGCGGCGGCTCGTCGCCGCCGTCGCGCCGGCGCTTGCCGAACAGCTCGCCGAGCCGGCGGTTGAAGTTGCGCCACAGCTCGTCGAGGTCGGGCGGGCCCTGGTTGCCGCCAGGGCCGCCTCTGGAACCATCGGGGCCGCGGGAACCGCCGCGCCCCCAGTTCGGGTCGTTCAAGGACATGGGAAGCTTATCGCCGCGGTGATCGAGCTTGTGTGGAGTAGGTTTGCGCTTGCGGAATCGTCGCGTTTCGTGCCGCCGCCCGCTCCTTCGCGAACTCGGCGATCGCACCGCGCAGATCGTTCAGTCCGGCCCCGGTGCGTGCGCTGACGAAAACGCGCGAAATCCTACCATATTCATCACGTTCGACGCCGGGCCGCAGCTCGTTTCCCGCGCCGACCGCATCGATCTTGTTCCAGACGAGCAGCCGCGGCGCGTTCATGGCCGGGATTTCCTCCAGCACCTTGTCCACGTCGGCCGCCTGCTCCTCCCGGGCGGGCGAGGCGGCGTCCACCACGTGCAGCAGCAGGTCGGCCTGGACCGTTTCCTCCAAAGTGGCGCGGAAGGCCGCGACCAGGCCGTGCGGCAGGTCGCGGATGAAGCCCACCGTGTCCGAGACGACCACCTCGCCCGCTTCGCGCACCCAGACCCGGCGGCTGGTCGTGTCGAGGGTGGCGAAGAGCTGGTCGGCCTCGTACGCGCCGGCATGGGCGAGCGCGTTGAAGAGCGTCGACTTGCCGGCGTTGGTGTAGCCGACGATCGAGACGGAGAGCACGTCGCCGCGCGCGCGGCCGCGCCGCTGGGTACGGCGCTGCTTCTTCAGCTGGTCCAGCTTGCCTTTCAGCACCTTGACCCTCTGCGCGATGTACCTGCGATCGAGCTCGATCTGCTTCTCGCCCGGGCCGCCGGTCGCGCCGAGGCCGCCGCGCTGGCGCTCGAGGTGCGTCCAGCCGCGCACCAGGCGCGTCGCGAGGTGCTGCAGCCGGGCGAGCTCCACCTGCAGCTTGCCCTCGCTGGTCTGCGCGCGCTGGCCGAAGATCTCGAGGATCAGCTCGGTGCGGTCCATCACCCGGCGCTGCAGCGCCTTCTCCAGGTTGCGGGCCTGGGCGGGCGACAGCGCGTGGTTGAAGACGACGTACCCGGCGTTCAGCGCCTGGGCCGCGGCGAGGATCTCCGCGACTTTCCCGGAGCCGCAGTAGAACTTCGGGTCGGGGCGGCTGCGCCGGCCCTTCACCACCGGGTGGCGCAGCACGCCCGCGCTGTGCACCAGGCGCACCACTTCTTCCACGCCTTCGTCGTAGCCGGGGTCGCCGAAGTCGAGGCAGACGAGGACGGCCGAGCGGGCATCGGCGGGCGCGTGGAGCGCGGCCTTGGGACGATCCAGGTTAGAGCCTGCCCTGCACTACTCCGCTTCCTTCTCGGATCCCAGGTTGATCGGGCGGGAGGGCACGACGGTGGAGATCGCGTGCTTGTAGACCATCTGGGTGACCGAGTTGCGCAGCAGCACGACGTACTGGTCGAACGACTCGATCTGGCCCTGCAGCTTGATGCCGTTCACCAGGTAGATCGAGACCGGGACATGCTCCTTGCGGAGCGTGTTGAGAAAGGGGTCTTGTAGCAACTGCCCTTTGTTGCTCATGTTGTTCTCTCTTGGGGGTTTTGTAGCCATATCCTAATTGATATGCCTAGGCTTTTCTAGCATTCCCCGTGCCGCGCGCGAGCTTCACCGGCGGCGTCACGTCGCCGCATTGCGCGCGATGCCGCAGCGCATGATCCATGAGCACGCAGGCGAGCATCGCCTCGGCGATCGGCGTGGCGCGGATGCCCACGCAGGGGTCGTGGCGCCCGGCGGTCTCCACGGTCGCCGGCTCGCCCTTCGCGTTCACCGTGCGCCGCGGCAGGCGGATGCTCGAGGTCGGCTTGAGGGCGATCGACACCGTCACCGCCTGGCCGGTGGAGATGCCGCCCAGCACGCCGCCGTTGTTGTTGGAGAGGAACCCCTCCGGCGACATCTCGTCGCCGTGCTCGCTGCCCTTCTGCGCGATGGCGCCGAAGCCGGCGCCGATCTCCACGCCCTTGACCGCGTTGATCGACATCATCGCCGCGGCGATGTCCGCGTCGAGCCGGCCGTACACCGGCTCGCCCCAGCCGACCGGCACGCCCTCGGCGACGACGTTGACCCGCGCGCCGCACGAGTCGCCGCTTTCGCGCAGCCGGTCCATGGTCTCCTCGAGGGCGGGGACGGCCCTGCCGTCCGCGGCGAAGAACGCGTTGCGCCCGACCTCGTCCCAGCTCTGGAAGCCGATCTTCGTCGTGCCCAGCTCCGCGAGGTAGCCGCGCACGACGACGCCGTATTTTTCGTTCAGCCATTTCTTCGCGATCGCGCCCGCGGCGACGCGCACCACGGTCTCGCGCGCCGAGGCCCGCCCGCCGCCGCGCGGGTCGCGCAAGCCGTACTTTTGCGTGTACGTGTAGTCCGCGTGTCCCGGCCGGAACCTGTCCGCGATCGCGGCGTAGTCCTTCGAGCGCTGGTCCTGGTTGCGCACGAGGAAGCCGATCGCCGTGCCGGTCGTCTTGCCTTCGTACACGCCGGACAGGATCTCGACCTTGTCGTCCTCGCGCCGCTGCGTGACGTGGCGCGACGTGCCGGGCTTGCGGCGATCCAGCTCCACCTGGAGATCGCTTTCGGAGAGCGAAAGGCCGGGCGGGCAGCCGTCGACCACGCCGCCGTAGGCGGGGCCGTGCGATTCGCCGAACGACGTCACGCAATAAAGCAGCCCGAATGTATTCCCCGACATTGCGGCGATTCTACAGCGGCGCGAAGAAGGACTTCGTCTCGAACACGGAGCGCGCGAGCGCCTGGCCGCCCGAGCGCAGGTGGCGCTTGAGGACGAAATCGAAGAGCAGCGGGTTGTGCAGGCGGATCTCCTTCAGGACGGGCGCCGCGCTTTCCTCGACCAGCTTCAGGGAGACCAGGTAGTCCACCGAGAAGATCGGCATCACGCCGGGCAGCGGATAGTCCGAGCCGTTCAGCAGCCGCCGGTGCCAGCCCTCCTCCTGCACGACGCGCGCGAGCGCCGGGCCGGCGCGGTTGACCTGCGTCATCGCCGAGACGTCGCCGAAGAGCAGCTTCTCGTACCTTCGCTCCTCCATCAGCCGCGCGAAGAGCACGAAGCTGTCGCGCATGGGCCCGCCGGGCCCGGCGTCGAGATCGCGATCCTGCCCCATGGATGCGCAATGCGCGACGACGACGCGCACGCCGGCGTCCATCGCGCGGCGCAGGCGCAGCGGATTGCCGAAGTCGTGCATCTCCCTGCCGAGCACCGCGCGCTCCAGGCCCGCGTGCGCGATCAGCGGCAGGCCGGCCTTGCGCATCGCCGCGTAGAACGCATCGCATCTCGGCGAAGCCGGGTCGATGCCCATCGCGGAGGGCAGCCACTTCACGGCGCGAGCTCCCTCCGCCGCCGCTCTCACGAGCCGCTCGATCGCCTGCGGATCGTAGGGATGGATCGAGGCCGCCCATTCGAAGTACTCGGCGTGCTTGCGCGCCACGTCGCGCGCGTAGGCATCGGGGACGTGGAACGACGTGCTCTCCATGTCGGGCGCGCCATGCTCGTCGTGCGCCCGCTCGAAGGCGAAGAGCAGCATCCGGAATCCCCGCGCCATCCCGTCGGCGAGGTTGTGCATGCGCTCGACGTAGGCGGCGTCGACGCTTTCCTTCGCCTCGTGCGCGCATCCGGCGTTGAGGAAGAACAGGCGCCGCGCGTACTGGCCGGGGTTCAGCACGCTTTCCGTGCGCGGGTTGACGTAGACGCCGCTGCCGCCGTCGCCGGTGCCGACGAGGTGCGCATGGCTGTCCCAGACCTGCGCCGCGTCGAGTCCTTCCCACGCGGCCTTGACCAGCTCGTGCTCGGCGAGGCGGCGCGGCAGGCGGGCGAGGCACGGGTTCCACAGGCCCTGCTCGGGCCAGAAGCGCCAGGCCGCGAGCGCGGCAAGGCCCGCGGCGCCGGCTGCGCCCGAGAGTAAAAGTCTTCTTCTCAGAAAACGGCTAGGCCGGCCAGTTCTTGATGTAGCCCTTGAGCATCTTGTTCTCGAAGTCCTGCTCTTCGAGGACCGCCTTGGCGACGTCGCGGAACGAGATCACGCCCAGGAGCCTGCCGTCGTGGAGCACGGGCAGGTAGCGCGCGCCGCTCTCGAGCATCGTGCGGCGCAGGTCGTTCACTTCCATGTCCGGACCGGCGCTGACCGGGTCGCGCACCATGATCTCGGCCACGCTGGTGTCGGCGAGCGAGCCGCCCTTCGCCGCGATCGCACGCAGCAGCTCGTGGAAGGTCAGCATCCCGATCATGCGTCCCTGGTCCAGCACGACCAGCGAGCCCAGGTTCTCCGAAGCCATGCGCGCGACCGCATCGACCGCCCGCCCGGCGGGCTCGATGCTGAGGAGCCGGTTGCCCTTCACCCGCAGGATCTCTTTGACTTGCATGGGTGGACACCTCCTTGCGCCCCAGAATACTCTTTCCCGCATGGGTACAAAAGCGGTTCTCATTACCGGGGGCGCGCGCGGCATCGGACTCGGCATTGCCCAGCGGCTGGAGCGACTGGGCTACCAGGTGGCGGTCGCCGACGCGGCCCGTGCGGAAACCGGCTTCTTTTTCGTGCGTTGCGACGTGTCGCGCGAAGCGTCGGTGCGCGCCTGCGTGCGCCGGGTGGTGGCACGCTTCGGCCGGTTGGACGCCTTGGTCAACAACGCCGGGCTCGCCGGCCCCGGGGATCCGCCGGTGGAGAAGCTCCCGCTCGCCCGCTGGAACCGGCGCCTGGCGGTGAACCTGACCGGGCCGCTGCTCATGGCGAAGCATGCCGTGCCGCATCTTCGCCGGACACGCGGCGCGATCGTGAACATCGCCTCCACGCGCGCCCTGATGTCGGAACCCGACACCGAGGCCTACAGCGCCAGCAAGGCCGGCCTCGTCGGCCTGACGCACGCGCTCGCGATGAGCCTGGGACCGCAGATCCGCGTGAACTGCATCAGCCCGGGCTGGATCGCGAAGGCGCCGGTGCGCAAGAAGGACCACGCGCAGCACCCGGTCGGGCGTGTCGGCAACGCGCAGGACGTCGCCGCGCTCGTCGCCTACCTGATCTCGGACGCCGCCGGCTTCGTCACCGGCCAGAACTTCATCGTCGATGGCGGCATGACCCGGAAGATGATCTACGCCTAGAAAAATGGGGACAGACCCTATTTTTCTCATTTGCGGTCAACCCGCGAGCTAACCGTGCCGTTGCTTGCGGCATGCCGCGAATCGCGAGACATGTCTTGCCTGGTGTTCCTTTGCATATCGTCCAGCGAGGCATTTCGCGGAACGCCTGCTTTTTCGGACCCGGCGACTATGCGAAATACATGCAGCTCCTGATGGAGTGCTCGATCGAGTTCGACTGCGCCGTCCATGCCTATTGCCTGATGACGAACCACGTCCATCTGCTCGTCACGCCCCGCGATGCCGAGGCGTGCAGTCGGTTCATGAAGCATCTCAGTCAGTGCTATGTGCAGACCATCAACGATCGGATGCAACGGAGCGGGACGCTATGGGAGAGTCGGTACTACTCGTGCCTGCTGCGCACCGACCAGTATGTCCTTGCCTGCTACCGTTACATTGAGCTCAATCCGGTGCGTGCAGGAATGGTGCAAGCGCCGCAGGACTACGTTTGGTCGAGCTTTTCAATGCACGGCGACGGGAGGACCGTTGGCTGGCTGCGACCCCATGTCGCCTATGAAAGCCTCGCAGACACGCCCGAGCACCGCGCGGCGGCCTATCGCTCGATATGCAGCGAGACGGAAGGGTCCCGCGAGATGGATGACATCAGGAAGGCGACGCGCTTGGGATGCGTCGCAGGAACGCTGCGGCGGCCGAGGGGCCGCCCACGCAAACGCTAAATGAGAAAAATAGGGTCTGTCCCTATTTTCTAATTTCAGAGGACGATGAGGGTTGCCAGGCCGAGGAGCATGCCCATGCTCACCACGTCGGTCGCGGTCGTCAGGAAGATCGCCGAGGCGGTGGCCGGGTCGAGGCCGAAGCGCTTCAGCGTGAGCGGGATCAGGGCGCCCGAGAGGCCGCTCGCCACGCACGAGCCGACCATCGCCAGGAAGACGACGAAGCCGAGCAGGATGGGATGCGGGTTCTCCTGGCCGGCCGCCGTGATGTACATGCCGACGCCGGCAAGGATCCCGACGCCCACCCCGTTGAACATGCCGAGCCACACTTCCTTCGTCACGAGCTTGCGCTCCGAGCCGGGCTTGAGCTCCCCGAGGGTGATGCCGCGCAGCGTCACCGCGAGCGCCTGGCAGCCGGTGTTGCCCGACTGGCCGGCGAGCACCGGGAGGAAGAGCGCGAGGATCACCAGCTCGTCGAGCGTGCCCTGGAAGATGCCCACCACCGCGGCGGCGAGGAACGCAGTGAGCAGGTTGAGCTGCAGCCACGGGTGGCGCATGAAAAGGCTGCGCCGGAACGGCGTGTAGAGCCGCTCCTCCTTCTCGACGCCGACCATCGTGCCGGGCTGGGCCGAGATCTCGATCGCGCGCGCCTCGAACATCGCCTGGCCGCGCACCAGCCCGACCAGCCTGCCGGCGGCGTCGACCACCGGATAGACCGGATAGTGCTTGTCCAGCACGCGCTTCATCGCCTCCTCGATCTGCTGGTCGGCGCGCAGGGCGAAAGGGTCGCGGAGCATGACCTCCCCGAGCGTGCGCGACTGCTCGCTGAAGAGCAGATCGCGCATCGTGACGATGCCGAGCAGGTGCCGCTCCGGGTCGACCACGTAGACGTAGGTGATGAGGACCGTCTTGACAATCTCGCGCAGCGTCGCGATGGTGGCGGCGACGGTCGTGTCGGGCGGGAATGCCGCGGTGATCGGCTCGACCAGCGTGCCGATGGTTCCCTCGCCGGCAAGCTCCTTCATCTGCTGCACCGTATCTGTCACGCGAGGCCCCCGAGGCGCTGTGTGGCGCGGAGTTTGCCATAGTCTCAACGGGACGCATTGCGACGTTCCGCGGACGTGGCAAAATGGGTTCGTCATGACGCAGCGCGCCATCACCATCCGCCTCGCCGAGCCGCGCGACGCCCAGGCGATCGCCATGATGTCGCGCGACTTCATCGAGGCGGGGCTCGGCTGGAAGTACGACGCCGCCCGGGTGCTGCGGGCGATCCGCGACCGGGAGACCTTGGCGGTGGTCGCCTGCGAGGGGGCGAAGGCCGGCGGCCGCGGCGCCCTCGCCGGCTTCGCGATCATGGAGTTCGGCGACGAGCGCGCCCACCTGGTGCTCCTCGCGGTGCGCCCGGCGCACCGGCGCCTCGGGATCGGCCAGCGGCTGCTGGAATGGATGCTGCAGTCGGCGCGCGCCGCCGGCATGGCGAGCATCCACCTCGAGTTGCGCACCGGGAACGACGCGGCGCGGCGCTTCTACCGCGCGATGGGCTTCTACGAGACGGTGCTCGTGCCCGGCTACTACCGCGGCGGAGAGGGGCGCAAGGAAGGCGCGATCAAGATGCTGCGCGTGCTGCGCGCCCCTGGTCCGACGCCCTACACCTGGAAGCCGCCGCGCACCGAGGACACCTAGCGGTCCTCAGGCACCTCAGGGCACTATGGCGAAGCCCACGCGGATCTGCGATTCGCGCCGGGTGTTGTAGTCCAGGATGTCCTCGCCGTAGCCGGTAAAGATCTGGAAGTGCAGGTAGCCCCCGACCGGGCCGAAGCGCAGGTCGCGGATCCGGCGCGAGACATCGAGGAGCAGGCTGCCCTTGCCCGAGGTCCCTGCCCGCGCCACGCCGGTGGTGATCCAGTTCGCGCCGGAGTCGTAGCGCACCCGCCAGTCGACGTAGCCGCGGTAGCGCTCGATGTCCGGGTTCTCGGTCTTGTCGAGGTAGCCGAAGAACTTGGGCGTGAACTCGAGGCGCGCGTCGTCGGCGAGCTTCCAGCGCCATTCCGGCCGCACGAACAGCGTGTCGATCGAGCGCGAGCGCACGCCCCCGCCGCCGTTCGACTCGTGCTCGTAGCCGGCGCGCAGCCCGTCGATCCAGGTCCGGTCGTCGGTGCGCTCCCATTTCCAGAAGAGCGAGGGCCGGTACGAGGTGTCCCGGAACGGCCGCGATTTCTCCGACAGGTCCCAGAGCGAAGTCTGGGTGAAGCCCAGGTAGATGCCCGCCAGCCAGGGACGGTCCCGGCCGACGCCCGTGCCGTGGTCGAACAGGCGGTACTTGAACGAGAGCTGGAAGCGCGCGGAGTAGCCGCCGCGCGGTCCGATGACGAAGTACATCGGGTCGTTCTCGGAGAGCGGCGGCTCGGCGTCGCCGGCGGCGCGCTGCGCGGTGAGCGCCTCCAGCACGCCGGCCTGCGCGGGTGGCGTCTCGACGAGCAGGACGAGGACGGTGGAGCTGCGGCCTGCGAGCTCCAGCGTGACCGGCCCGGTCATGCCCGCGGGCATCGTGCCGAAGTAGCGGCGCCGGCCCTCCTCCGACACGGCCGCCGCTTCGAGCGGCAGCACCCGCTCGTCGGCGCCCGACCTGAGGCGCGCGTCGATCCGCTCCGGGAGCGCCTCGCCCGGGGGCGCCACGACCACGATCTCGAACGGCGCGCCAGGCTCCACCTTCGGCGTGGCGGTGGCGACGATCCAGGTCTGTGCCTGCGCCAGCGCGGGCGCCAGCAGCGCGAGAAGCAGCCAGCGCCTCAAGGCAGCGCCCAGTCCTGCGCGCCGGCGAAGCGCGCGGCGAGGAAGTCGACGAACAGCCGCACCTTGGCCGACAGGTGCTTGCGGCTCGGGTAGACCGCGTAGATCGGCAGGGGCGCCGGCTCGTAGTCCTGCAGCAGCGGCACGAGCCGCCCCGCGCGGATCTCCGGGCCGACCACGAACGCGGGCTCGAGCACGATGCCGATGCCGCGCGCGGCGAGCTCCGCATGCAGATCCGCGTTGTTCGAGTGCAGGTTGCCGCGCACGCGCACGGCGCGCTCGGCGCCTTGCGGGTCCCGGAACCGCCAGACGTTGCGCGGCAACAGGTACTCGTAGGTGAAGCAGTTGTGCTCGACGAGGGCTTCCGGGGTCGCCGGCGCGCCGTGCGCCGCGAGGTAGGCGGGCGAGGCGCAGGGGACGATGCGGGTGTCGCCGAGCTTTCGGGCGACGAGGTTGTCCGCGCCCGGGGCGCCGATGCGGATCGCGAGGTCGAAGCCTTCCTCCACCAGGTCCACCATACGATCGGAGAGTGACACGTCGAACCTGACCTCGCCGTGCCGCATGAGGAATTCGGCGATCACCGGCCCGACGTGTCGAGTGCCGAAGGTGACCGCGGTGGTCAGCCGGATCGTGCCGCGCGGGATGATGGCCGCACGCCCCGCTTCCTCCTCCGCCTCGCGCAGGTCGCCGAGCAGCTGGATGCAGCGCTCGTAGAACGCGCGGCCGCTTTCCGTGAGGCTCACCTTCCGGGTGGTCCGGTTCAGGAGCCGCGTGTGGAGGTGGCCCTCGAGCTCGGCGACCAGCCGGGACGCCGCAGTGGCGGAGAGGCCGAGCTTGTGCGCAGCTCCGGAAAAAGTTCCTGATTCAACGACTTGCGAGAAAACCTGCATGGCCGAGAACCGATCCATGCTGAGATTATCCCTGATTTCGGGATTTTCTATTTCAAGATTACGTCTTTATCCCTGCACTCGGGATTCTCATAATGGGAGCGTTCACTCACATTCAGCGAGCGCCAATGACCGATTCACGTACCACCCCCTACGCCGCGCTGGTCCTGCGCCTCGCGCTGGGCACCATGTTCGTGGCGCACGCCTTGCTGAAGTACTACGTGTTCACCCTTCCGGGCACGGTGAAGTTCTTCGAGAGCCTCGGCCTGCCCGGCCCGCTCGCCTATGCCACGTTCGCCGCGGAACTCGCCGGCGGCGTGCTCATCCTCGTCGGCCTGGGCACGCGCTATGTGTCCCTGGCGCTGATCCCGGTGCTGCTCGGCGCCGCCTGGGCGCATGCCGGCAATGGCTGGCTGTTCAGCGCGCCGAACGGCGGCTGGGAGTACCCGGTGTTCCTCGCATTCGCGGCTGCCGCGCTCGCGCTGCTCGGCGACGGCGCATTCGCGCTGAAGAACGTCTTTTCCAACACGACTTCCCTCAAAGGAGCCACCGCATGAAGCTCTACTACGCCCCCGGCGCCTGCTCGCTGTCGCCGCACATCGTGTCCCGCGAAGCGGGCATTACGCTCGAGCTGCTGCGCGTCAACACGAAGGACAAGTCGATGGAAGGCGGCGGCGATTTCCGCTCCGTCAACCCCAAGGGCTACGTGCCGGCGCTCGAGATGGGCGACGGCCAGGTCCTCACCGAAGGCCCGGCGATCGTCCAGTACCTCGCCGACCAGAAGCCGGAGAGCGGCCTCGCGCCGAAGGCCGGCACGCTCGAGCGCTACCGGCTCCAGGAATGGCTCAACTTCATCACCTCGGAGATCCACAAGAGCTTCTCGCCGCTTTTCAAGCCGAATACGCCGGAGGAGTACAAGCAGATCACGAAGGAGAACCTCGCCGCCCGCTTCGCGTGGCTCGACCGGCAGCTCGCCGGCCGGGACTACCTGATGGGCGGCACGTTCACCGTCGCCGACGCGTACCTGTTCACCGTGGTGAACTGGACGCACCCGATGAAGATCGACCTCGCGCCCTACCCCAACCTCGCCGCGTTCCAGAAACGCGTCGCCGCGCGCCCGAAAGTGCGCGAAGCGATGAAGGCGGAAGGCCTCATCAAGGAGACCGCGTAGTGGCCAGGCTGCCCAGCGTCTTCGTTTCCCACGGCTCGCCGATGCACGCCCTGCACCCGGGCGGCGCCGGCGAGGCGTGGAAGGCGCTCGGCCGCAGCCTGCCGCGGCCGAAGGCGCTCCTCGTAGCCTCGGCGCACTGGGAGACCCAGGTGCCGATGCTGACCGGGAGCGGCCGGCCGGAAACGATCCACGACTTCTCCGGCTTTCCCGAGCCGCTGTACAAGCTGCGCTATCCGGCGCCGGGCTCGGTCGAGGTCGCGCAGAACGCGAAGGGCTTGCTGCAGGCCGCGGGCTTCACCGCCGCGATCGACGGAACACGCGGCATCGACCACGGCGTATGGGCGCCGCTCCTTTACATGTACCCCGAGGCGGACATCCCGGTGGTACAGCTTTCGGTCCAGCCCGAGCTCGGGCCGCGCCACCACCTCGCCCTCGGCCGCGCGCTGCGGCCGCTCTCCGACGAAGGCATCCTCGTCATCGGTTCGGGCCACCTCACGCACAACCTGCGCGACTGGGACCGCAGCGGCCGCGCCGCGCCGATGCCCTACGCCATCGCGTTCCAGGCCTGGGTGAAGGAGCGCATCGACGCGAAGGACTTCGAGACCCTCGCGGACTATCGCTCGCGGTCTCCGCACGGCGTACGCGCGCATCCCACGGACGAGCACTTCCTTCCCCTGTTCGTCGCCCTGGGCGCCTCGCGCGACGACGCGACGGCCGAGCGCTTCTTCGACGCGATCGAGAGCGGCGCCCTCGCGATGGACGCCTACCTCTTCCAATAGAAAATCGGGGTCGGAGCCCGATTCTCTAGCCGCCGAGGGCGCGGAAGAGGTCGGCGACGGCGGCGCGGTACTGGCGCAGCGCCTCGATGCGGGCGCTGCGCGCGGCGAGCAGGCCGCGCTCGGCGTCGATGACGTCGAGCTGGCTGGCGATGCCGTTGTCGTAGCGCAGGCGCGCCAGGCGCGCCGACTCGGCGAGCGCGGCGGCGCGCACCGTTTCCGCGTCGTAGCTCTCGCGCGCCCGGG
>CBDDRX010000109.1:0-23125 GCA_965233165.1 uncultured bacterium
TTCGCCGAGGCGAACAAGTACGCCGCCGGCAACTGGAAGAAGGCCCACGCGCCGCAGGGCGTGCTGCGCGGCCTGGAAAGGTTCCACGCATGGATGCGCGGCTGATCCTCGCGGCAGTGCTGCTCGCGGCCTCGAGCGCGCTCGCCCAGGGCTTCGACCATTCGCACAAGGCCTGGGACGCGCTCGTGAAGATGCACGTCGTCGTCCTCCAGGGCGGCAAGGTGTCGCAGGTGCGGTACGCGGGCATGACGCAGGACCGGGCATTGCTGACCAACTATCTTCAGGAGCTTTCCAGGACGAGGGCCGAAGAGTTCGCAGGCTGGACGCGGGCGCAGCAGATGGCGTTCCTGATCAACGCCTACAACGCGTTCACGGTCGAGAAGATCCTGACGCGCCATCCCGACATCCGCTCGATCTGGGATTTCGGCAAGTTCTTCGGCAATCCGTTCAAGGACGAGTTCTTCAGCCTGCTCGGAAGGAAGGCGAGCCTGGACTGGATCGAGCACGAGACGCTGCGCCCGAAGTACAAGGACGCGCGCGTGCACTACGCCGTGAACTGCGCCTCGATCGGCTGCCCGATGCTGCGCGAGGAGGCCTACGTCGCCGAGCGGCTGGAGCGCCAGCACGACGAGCAGGCGGCGCGCTTCCTGTCCGACCGCTCGCGCAACCGGCTCGCCGCGGGCAGGCTGGAAGTCTCGAAGATCTTCGACTGGTTCAAGGAGGACTTCGAGCCGCGCGAGAAGTACTTCGCAGCGTACGCGAAGCTGCTCGCCGACGATGCGGCCGGGCAGAAGCTCGTCGCCGAGGGCAGGGCGCCGCTCTCGCACCTCGAGTACGACTGGTCGCTCAACGACGCCCGGAAGTGAAGCTCTCGATCGTCATCCCCTGCCTCGACGAGGCGGAGCGCATCGGCGCCTGCCTGGCGGCGCTCGCGCCGCTGCGCGAGCGCGGCCACGAGGTCATCGTGGTCGACGGCGGCAGCCGGGACGCCACGCTCGCCGTGGCGCGCGGCCTGTGCGACCGCATCCTCGAGGCGCCGCGCGGGCGCGCGCGGCAGATGAACGCCGGCGCGCGCGCGGCGAGCGGCGGGGCGCTGCTGTTCCTGCACGCCGACACGCGGTTGCCGTCCGGCGCGGACGCCGAAGTGCAGCGTGCGCTGGAGAAGCGCCGCTGGGGCCGCTTCGACGTGGCCATCGAGGGCGCGCATCCGCTGCTGAAGGTGGTCGCCTGCGCCATGAACCTGCGCTCGCGCCTGACCGGCATCGCCACCGGCGACCAGGCGATCTTCGTGCGCCGCGACGCGTTCCCGGGGTTTCCCGAGATCGCGCTGATGGAGGACGTGGCCTTCAGCCGCGCGATGCGGCGGGGCGGGCGGCCCGCCTGCCTTGCGAGCCGCGTGACCACCTCCGGGCGCCGCTGGGAAAGCCGCGGCGTGCTGCGCACCATCCTGCTGATGTGGCGCCTGCGCCTGCTCTACTTCCTCGGCGCCCGCCCCGAACGCCTTGCGCGGCTCTACCGCCGCTGAAGCCGTCGTCCTCGTCTTCGCGCGGGCGCCGGTGCCCGGCCGGGCGAAAACGCGCCTTGTCCCGGCGCTCGGGGCGTGGGGCGCGGCGCGGCTGCAGGCGCGGCTGACCGCGCGGACGCTGCAGATCGCAAGCGCCTTCCCGGTCCAGCTGCACGGCACGTCGCGGCACAGCTACTTCCGCTCGCTCGCCGCGCCTTTCGTCCTGCAGCGGGGCGGGGACCTCGGCGCGCGGATGCATCACGCCGTCGTGCGCGCGCTGCGCCGCCATCGCGCGGCGATCGTCGTCGGCACCGACTGCCCGGTCCTGACCGCGCGCGACCTGCAGCGCGCCGCGGCCCTTCTGCGAAGCCACGACGTGGTCCTCGCGCCGGCGGAGGACGGCGGCTACGCGCTCATCGGCCTGCGCAAGCCCAGTGCGGCGCTGTTCTCGGGCATTTCCTGGGGGACCGGAAAAGTTTTCCAGCAGACGACGAAAAAATTGAACGACGCAGGGCTGCGCTGGCGGGCGCTTCGTACGGTCTGGGACGTGGATCGGCCCGAAGACCTGGAACGGCTCAGATCGCGCCGCTCTTCTTCAGGGTCTCGGCGAGCCGCTCGGCGATGACCCGGTAGCCCTTCGCGTTCGGGTGCACCTGGTCGGCCTTGAGCGCGCCGTCCTTCAGCACATCCGCGATGACGCCGTCCTCGTAGAGCAGCCCGAACTCCTTCGCGATCGCGCCGTAGAAGGCCGGCGGCACGATCCGCAGCCCGGGCTCCGGCGTGGCGATCAGCATGACCTCGACGCCCCGGCCGCGCGCGAGCTTCACCATGGAGCGCACGTTCTCCTCGGCCTGCCGGTTTCCCAGGCGCCGCAGGAAATCGTTGCCGCCGATGCACAGCAGCAGCAGCTTCGGCTCGTGCTCGTCGAGCGCCGCCGGCAGGCGCGCGAGCGCCTGCGCCGTGACCTCGCCCGGAATCCCGGCGCGCACGACCCGGCGGCCGATCAGCGGCTCGAGCTGCGCCGGATAGCTCTCCTGCGCCTGCGCGCCGGTGCCGAAGGTGAGGCTGTCGCCGAAGGCGAGCACCACCGCGTCGGCAGGCAGGCGCGAAACCTTCTTCTGTGCGTCGCCGCATCCCGCGCCGGCGAGGAGCAGGAATGCGAGCACGAGAAGCGTGCGGACCGAGGGTCGGGCTGACATGGATCGTAAGGTGTTGTTTTCGAGGTGCATGCTACACTTTCGCGCGCCGTAAATCGCCCACCTAGAGGCGCGGAGGAAACATGCGAATCAAGAGTCCCAAGGACTTCTGGGCCGGGCTGATGTTCGTCGGCTTCGGACTGTTCTTCGCCCTGTGGGCGATCTTCAACTACCAGATGGGCTCGGCCGTGCGCATGGGCCCGGCCTACTTCCCGGCGCTGCTGGGGGGATTGCTGACCATCCTCGGCGCGATGGTGCTGGTCGAGTCCTTCGCGATGGATCCGGGCGCGGCGCGCGCGAAGCTCGTGCTGCCGTACAACCGCTACGACTTCGCGATCGCGGTGGCGATCCTCGCCGTTCTGGGCGCCGCCACCTACCTCGTCAAGCTGCCGCGCGACTACGCGATCCTCGCCGCCGCGGTCATCATCTCGGTGCTGTCGATCCTCTTCCGTCCGGGCACCAAGCCCCTGGTGCTCATCTGCGCCGCCTGCGTGGCGTACGGCTACCTGATGAAGCCGCTCGGCCTGGTCGCCTCCACCGCGGCGCTGGTGTTCATCGCCGCGTTCGGCGGCCACGAGTTCCGCTGGAAGGAAGTCGTGATCCTCTACGTCCTGCTCATCATCTTCTCCGTGCTGGTGTTCGTGAAGGGCCTGACGCTGCCCTTCCCGCTCTGGCCCGATGCGCTGAGCTGAGGGTCCATGGAACTCATCTTCAACAACCTGATCATCGGCTTCGGCGTCGCGGTCACGCCGATCAACCTGCTCTACGCGCTGATCGGCGTGCTGCTCGGGACGCTGATCGGCGTGCTGCCCGGGATCGGCCCGGTGGCGACGATCGCCATGCTCCTGCCGATCACCTTCAACCTGCAGCCGGTCTCGGCGCTCATCATGCTCGCCGGCATCTACTACGGCGCGCAGTACGGCGGCTCGACCTCGGCGATCCTGGTCAACCTGCCGGGAGAATCGGCCTCGGTGGTCACCTGCCTGGACGGCTACCAGATGGCGCGGCGCGGCCGCGCCGGGCCTGCGCTCGCCACCGCGGCGATCGGCTCCTTCTTCGCCGGCTGCGTCGCCACGCTCGTGATCGCCGTCGCCGCCCCGCCGCTCGCGGAGGTCGCGCTCAAGTTCGGCCCCGCCGAGTACTTCTCGCTGATGGTGCTCGGCCTGGTCGCGGCGACGGTGCTCGCGCACGGCTCGCTCACCAAGGCGATCGCCATGGTGGTGCTCGGGCTGCTCCTCGGCCTGATCGGCACGGACGTCAACTCCGGCGTGCTGCGCTTCACGTTCAACGTCCCGGAGCTCTCGGACGGCATCGGCTTCGTGGTCGTCGCCATGGGCATGTTCGGCCTGGCCGAGATCGTCAGCAACCTCGAGCAGGGCGAGAAGCGCGAAGTCTTCACCGGCAAGGTCGGACGCCTGATGCCGTCGAAGGAAGACTTCAAGCGCATGTGGGCGCCGATCCTGCGCGGCACGGCGCTCGGCTCCTTCCTCGGCATCCTGCCCGGCGGAGGCGCGCTGCTCTCCTCCTTCGGCGCTTACACGCTGGAAAAAAAGGTCTCCAAGCATCCCGAGGAGTTCGGCAAGGGCGCCATCGAGGGGGTGGCGGGACCCGAGGCGGCGAACAATGCCGGCGCGCAGACCTCGTTCATCCCCATGCTGACGCTCGGCATCCCGGGCAACGCCGTGATGGCGCTCATGATCGGCGCGCTCATGATCCAGGGCATCGCGCCCGGCCCGCAGGTGATGAACGAGAAGCCGGAGCTCTTCTGGGGCCTGATCGCCTCGATGTGGATCGGCAACCTGTTTCTGGTGCTGCTCAACCTGCCGATGATCGGCATGTGGATCAAGCTGCTGCAGGTGCCCTACCGCTACCTGTATCCCTCGATCCTGACCTTCATGGCGATCGGCGTGTTCAGCCTTTCCAACAACCCGTTCGACGTGCTGATCATGGCGTTGTTCGGCATCCTCGGGTACATCTGCATGAAGCTCGAGTGCGAGCCGGCGCCGATGATCCTCGGCTTCATCCTCGGGCCGCTGATGGAGGAGAACCTGCGCCGCGCGATGCTGCTCTCGCGCGGCGATCCGTTCGTCTTCGTCAGCCCGTCGAAGCCGATCAGCCTCGGCTTCCTCATCGCTTCGACCGCGCTGCTGGTGATCGTGATGCTGCCGGCGCTGCGCAAGAAGCGCGAGGAAGTCTTCGTCGAAGAAGCGAAGTAGGGAGCTTCCCATGAGAATCCTGGTCCTGGCGGCGCTCGCCGCCGCGTCGTCGCTTGCTTCGGCGCAGTCCTGGCCGGCGCGACCGGTGCAGATCGTCGTTCCCTATGCCGCGGGCGGCCCGGTGGACCTTTCCGCGCGCATCCTGGCGCCGAAGCTGCAGCAGGCGCTCGGGCAGCCGGTGGTGGTGGAGAACCGCGTCGGCGCGGGCGGCAACATCGCCGCCGACCACGTCGCGAAGAGCGCCCCGGACGGGTACACGCTGGTCGTCGGGGCGATCGCCACGCACGCGATCAACCCCGCGCTCTACCCGAAGCTGCCCTACGACCCGGTGCGCGATTTCCGCCACGTGGCGCTGCTGATCCAGGTTCCGAACGTGCTCGTGGTCAACAACGACCTGCCGGTCCGTTCCGTCAAAGAGCTGGTCGAATATTCGAGAAAGAATCCCGGGAAGCTCGATTTCGCCTCGGGGTCCACGGGCTCCACCGGCCACCTCGCCGGGGAGCTGTTCAAGCAGATGACCGGCACGTACATGGTCCACATTCCCTACAAGGGCTCGGCGCCCGCGACGGCCGACCTGCTGGCGGGCCGCGTGCACCTCATGTTCGACAACCTGGCGAGCGCGCTGCCCGGCATCAAGGCCGGCCGGGTGCGGGCGCTGGCGGTCACCACGGTGCAGCGCAGCGCCTTCGTCAAGGACCTGCCGACCCTCGACGAATCCGGCCTGAAGGGCTTCGACCTCACGACCTGGTGGGGGCTGATGGCGCCGGCGAAGACGCCCGACGCGGTCGTCGAGCGCCTGGCCGCCGAAACCGCGCGCGCCATGCAGCTGCCCGACGTGCGCGAGCGCTTCGCGGCCATGGGGTCGGACGGCCCGACCGTGCGCACGCCGGCCGAGTTCACCGCCTTCGTGCAGCGTGAGCTGAAGACCTACGGGGCGCTCGTCAAGCGCTCCGGGGCGAGCGTCGACTAGCGATCGCCCGGCGCAGCGCCGCCACCAGCTCGGGGCGGCGCACCGGCTTGGCGTGGTAGGCGTCCGCGCCGGCGGCCATGCACTCGTTGATCGTGCGATCGTCCGAGACCACCGAGACGATCACTACCGGCGTCCTCGCGTTGGGCTGCGCGGAGCGGATGTCCTTCAGGACCGCGATACCGCCGATGCCCGGCATGAGGAGATCGAGCAGGATCGCGTCGTAGGCGTAGTTCTCGGCGAGGCGGATCGCCTGCTCGCAGGTGCCGGCGAGCTGCACTTCGGCCTCCAGGTCGCTGGTGACGATGCGCGCGAGGAGCAGCCGGATCGACTCGTCGTCGTCGACGATCAGGACCCGATGGCGGGGCGCGTGGCCCGGGTCGAGGCGCGCCACCCTCACCAGTCTTTCACGCAGGGGCCGGTGTAGAGCACCGGGCCGGTCGGCGCGCCGGTCGGCGAGCCGCCGCGCGGCTCGAGGCTGATCGCGAGCGCCGGCACGTCGGAGAGCGCCTGGTCGGCGAGCGCGGCGAGCTGCACCGTCCCGCCCGCCCCCGGCGGCACGAGGCCGAGCGAGCGCGGCTTGCCGTCCTTGGGCAGCGCCCAGATCTCGAGGCTCGCGTCCGCGGGCTGGATCGAAGGGTCGAGCGTCTTCACCTTGAGGCGCGTGTCGCGCCGCCCGGCGGAAACGAGCAGGACCGGCTTCTGCGTCTTCGGATCGCTGAGAACGGCGACGTACTCGCCGCCCGGCTTCTGCGGCGGCAGCATCACGGTCATGAACACGAGCGCCGCGGCGGCGCCGCTCGCCAGCAGCGCGAACGCCTTCCACAACCCGCCGCGCGAGCGCGCCGGCGATGCGCCCGGGCCGATGCGCGCGGAGATCTCCTCCCACACGCGCCGCGGCGGGCGCACCGGCGCGACGGCCCCGGCCATCGGCGCGAGGCGCGCTTCCCATTCCGCGGCGGCGCGGGCGAGCGCCGCATCCTCGCGCATCCAGCGGCGGAAGCGGGCCCGCGCGGGCCCGCGCAGCGTTCCCAGCGCATACTCGGCGGCGAGCCGCTCCTGCAGCGCGGGCCTATCCCGGTAGCGCAAGGCAGTCCTTCAGCCTGAGCAGGCCGCGCCGCACCCAGGTCTTTACCGTGCCGAGCGGCTCGCGCAGGTGCTGCGCGAGCTCGGAATGCGACAGGCCGTCGAAGAACGCGAGGGCGATCGCCTGGCGCTGCTTTGCCTCCAGCCCCTGCAGGCAGCGGGCGAGCGCCTGCGATTCCTTGGCGCGCTCCAGCTCGGCGAGCGGGCCGGGGTGGTCGCTTTCGGCGGCCTCGACGATCGCGCCGTCCTCGTCGGGCACCTCGAGCCGCGGGCGGCGCAGCCAGTCTAGGCAGCGGTTGCGCACGATGCTCGTCATCCAGGTCAACGGCGCCGCGAGCGCGGGGCGGTAGTCCGGCGCGTGCGTCCAGATGCTCACGTAGCACTCCTGCAGAACCTCTTCGGCCCAGTCTTCACGCCTCAATATACGCAGCGCGACGCCGAACAGTTTCGCCGAGGTCGCCTCGTAGAGACGGGCGAACGCCGCCCGGTCCCGGCGGGCGGAGGCGGCGAGCAGCCCGGCGAGGCGGGCGGCCAGCTCGGCCGCCGCCGGATCGGCACTCATCTCCTCTTATTGCGCTCGTGGCGCCACTGCACGTCGCTGCGCCCGGCATGGCGGTTCAGGGCGCGCCCGGCGACGAACAGGGCGTCGGAGAGCCGGTTCAGGTAGCGGCGCGCCACGTCGCCGACGGGCTCGGAACGGCCGAGGGCCACGAGGCTGCGCTCGGCGCGGCGGCATACCGTGCGGGCGAGATGCGCGGCCGCCGCGGCGCGGCTGCCGCCGGGCAGGATGAATTCCTTCAGCGCCGGCAGGCCGGCGTTCCACGCCCCGACCAGGGCTTCCAGCCGCGCCACGCTCGCTTCCTTGAGCAGCGCATGGCCCGGGATGCTGACCTCGCCGCCCAGGTCGAAGAGGTCCTGCTGCACCTGCGCGAGCGCCTCGCGCATCGGCGCCGGCACGTCCTCGGCAAGCAGCACGCCGAGGGCGCTGTTCAGCTCGTCGAGGTCGCCGAGCGCCTGCACGCGCGCGCTGTCCTTCGGCACGCGCGAGCCGTCGCCCAGGCCGGTCTCGCCGCGGTCGCCGGTGCGCGTGGTGATCTTCGAAAGCCGGTGCCCCATCCCCGCAGTCTAGCCCTTCCGTTTCAGCTCGCTTTCCAGCCAGCCCTGCGCAAGCGTGGTGTGCACGCGCGCCCCGGTATCGAGCTGGGACGCGCTGCGCACGACCTTGCCGTTCTCGTCGCGCGTGATGCTGTAACCGCGCGCCAGCACTTCGGCCGGTCCCAGGTTGCGCAGCGCCGCCTCGAGCCGCTCGAGCCGCCCCCGCGCCGAGGCGAGGTTGTGCGAGAAGCCGAACGCGAGCCGGCCGGCGAGCTGGGCCACCCGCTCCTGATACGAGCGCAGCCGCTCGGCTGGATGCACCAGGCGGCGCGCCAGGGCATCCACGGCCTGGGCGGCGTACTCGAGGTGGCGCCGCGCGTCGCGGGAAAGGCAGCGCGCGCACTCGGCGAGGCGCGCGAGGAGCTCGGCGCGCGCGGGGCAGGCCAGCTCCGCCGCCGCCGTCGGCGTGGCGGCGCGCCGGTCGGCCGCGAAATCGGCGATGGTGAAGTCGGTCTCGTGGCCGATCCCGCAGACGACCGGCAGCGGGCAGGCGCGGATCGCCCGGGCTACGCGCTCCTCGTTGAACGCCCAGAGGTCCTCGATCGAGCCGCCGCCGCGCACCAGGAGAAGGGCATCGCATTCGGCGCGCGCGCCCGCTCTTGCGAGCATCGCGGCGATGCGCTCGGCGGCGCCTTCGCCTTGGACGGGCACGGGATAGACGACCACCGCGAGCGAGGGATTGCGCCGGGCAAGCGTGGTGAGGACGTCGCGCAGCGCCGCGGCCTTCAGCGAGGTCACCACGCCGAGCGCGCGCGGGAACGCCGGCAGGTCGCGCTTGAGCGCCGCAGCGAAGAGGCCTTCGCGCTCGAGCTTCTCCTTCAGGCGCAGGAAGCGCTCGTACAGGGGCCCGAGGCCCGCGCGGCGCATCGATTCCACGTTGAGCTGGAAGCGGCCGCGCGGCTCGTAGAGCGTGACGAGGATGCGCGCTTCGACCCGGTCTCCCTCGCGCAGCGGCCAGTCCACCGCCTCGAACCGGCTGCGGAACATCACGCAGTCCGCCTGGGCGCTCGCGTCCTTGAGGGTGAAGTAGCAGTGCCCGGAGGCGGCCCGGGTCAGGTTCGAAACCTCGCCGCGCACCCACGCGAGAGGGAAGCGCCGCTCGAGGGCGTCGCGAACACTACGGAGCAGCTCGGAAACGCTGAGGACCGTGGCTTCCATGGGGGCGGCGGGCGCTGCGAGCCTACACCAGCGAAGCCATTCATCCACAATCCGGGAAATCTGCCGCCGCACGCCGACAATCGCGCGCGCGGATGCCCATTCTTTCGCGTAACCGGCTGTTCCGGCTTGGGAAAGGCCTGCCTAATTTTTGATCGCAACCGTCTTTGCCGCCCATGTGACAGGCGGGAGCGCACCTATCCATCGGCAATCCACAAACTTATCCACAGGTTTTTGTGGATATCGCGTTATGCACTACATCGGCTAGTGAGGCGACGACGTCGGGCGCGCCTTGGCGCGGCGCGGAAACTTGCCGGGCCGCGAGAATCTGGCTTAAAGTCCCCGCACCAAAACTAGAACGCCGCACAGCCCAGGCCGCACGCGGCGCGGAAAGGCAAGGGAAGCAAGTTGTTTGCAATCATCCAGGCCGCAGGCTGGCCGATCTGGCCCCTGCTGCTCGCCTCGGTCGTCGCGGTGGCGCTGATCATCGAGCGCGCCATCTCCCTGCGCGAGAAGAAGATCGTCCCGGCGACGCTGCTCGAGCAGGTCGTCTCCGTGTACCAGCGCCAGGGCGTCTCGCCCGAGATCGTCGACAAGCTCGCCCAGGACTCGCCGCTCGGCGCGGTGCTCGCGGCCGGCCTGCGCAACCACAAGAGCTCGCGCTACGTGATGAAGGAGGCGATCGAGGAGGCCGGGCGCGCCGTCGCGCACGACCTGGAGCGCTTCCTGACGACGCTCGGCACCATCGCCACCGCCGCGCCGCTGCTCGGCCTGTTCGGCACGGTGATCGGGATGATCGAGATCTTCGGCTCCCAGTCCCCCACCGGCGGCACCAACCCGCAGCAGCTCGCGCACGGCATCTCGATCGCCCTCTACAACACCGCCTTCGGCATCGGCATCTCGATCCCGGCGCTGATCATGTACCGCCACTTCAAGAACAAGGTGGACACGCTGGTCGTCGAGATGGAGCAGCAGGCGGCGAAGCTGGTCGACATCGTGCACGGCGAGCGCATCGGCTAGATGGATTTCCGCAGGGGAAGACAGGAGGAGCCGCTCGAGATCAACCTCGTGCCGCTCATCGACGTGATGATGGTGATCCTGATCTTCCTCATGAACACGACCACGTACTCGAAGTACACCGAGCTGCAGATCAACCTGCCGACCGCCGACGCCGAGAAGCAGCTCGAGCGGCCGAACGAGATCGCGGTGCTGGTCAACGCGCAGGGCCAGTACGTGCTGAACCGCACGCCGGTCGCCTTCCGCAGCGTCGAGCAGCTCGCCGACGAGCTGCGCCGCATCGGCGGCACGCTCAAGGACCCGGTGGTGGTCATCAGCGCGGACGCCACCGCGACCCACCAGGCGGTGGTGCGGATCATGGAAGCGGCGCGCCTCGCCGGCCTGACGCAGATCACCTTCACCACGCAGTCGAACAAGTAGCGTGAGGCACTGGGGCCGCCGCGGCGCCCTCGCCTGGCTGCTGTGGCCCGCCAGCCTCCTCTTCGGCCTGGCCGTGCTGCTGCGCAGGCTGCTCTTCTCCCTGCGCGTCCTGAAAAGCGCGCACCCCGGCATCCCGGTCATCGTGGTCGGCAACGTCAACGCCGGCGGGAGCGGCAAGACGCCGCTGGCAATCTGGATCGCCGAGTTCCTGAAGGCGAAGGGCTGGCATCCGGGCATCGTCAGCCGCGGCTACGGCGCGAAGGAGACCGCGCCCCGCGCCGCGACGATCGCCTCGACCGCGGCGGAGGTCGGCGACGAGCCGATCGTCCTCTCCCGGCGCAGCGGCTGCCCGGTGTGGGTGGGGGCGGATCGCGTTGCCGTCGCGCGCGCCTTGCGCGAAGCCAACCGGGAGGTCGATGTGCTGATCCTCGACGACGGCCTGCAGCACTACCGGATGCGGCGCGACATCGAGATCGCGGTCGTGGACTCGCGCGGCACGGGAAACGGGTTTCTCCTGCCGGCCGGCCCGCTGCGCGAGCCGGCGTGGCGCCTGCGCACGGTGGATGCCGTGGTGTGCAACGGATTTCGCCGCGAGGGAAGCTTCTCCATGCAGATGGAAGGCGAGACGCTGCATCGGATGACGGATGCGGCGGACCGCCGGCCGGCGAAGGCGCTCGCCGGGCGCAAGGTCCATGCGGTCGCCGGCATCGGCGATCCGAACCGGTTCTTCCTGCACCTGGCCGGGCTCGGCCTGGAGCCGGTGCCGCATCCGTTTCCCGACCACCACCCGTTCACGCCGGCGGACCTCGCCTTTGCCGGCGAGGAGGCGGTCGTGATGACCGAGAAGGACGCTGTAAAATTGCGCCACGCCGCGCGTCCGAGCTGGTGGGTCCTGCCGGTCGCCGCGCGGCCCGATCCCGCGTTCGGGGACTGGCTCCTGGCCAAGCTTGGAAAATAGCTGAATGAGCGCCGTCGATCCAAAGCTGCTCGAGATCCTGGTCTGCCCGCTGTGCAAGGGCAAGCTGGTCTATCGGAAAGGCGCGGGCGAGCTCATCTGCAAGGCCGACCGCCTGGGCTACCCGGTGAAGGAAGGCATCCCGGTGATGCTGGAGGAGGAGGCGCGCAAGCTCCCGCCGGAAGAAGAAGTGGCTTGAAGGGCGCCGCGCCGTTCACGGTCGTCATCCCGGCGCGCTACGCGTCGACGCGTTTTCCCGGAAAGCCGCTCGCCGACCTCGCAGGCAAGCCGATGGTGGTGCGCGTGTGCGAGCGCGCGGCAAAGAGCGGCGCCGCGGCGGTGCACGTGGCGACCGACGACGCGCGCATCGCCGCCGCGGTCCGCGAGCACGGGTACTCGGCCGTGATGACGCGCGCCGGCCACGCCTCGGGCACCGACCGGATCGCCGAGGTCGCGCGCAAGCTGAAGCTCGCGGACCGCGCGAACGTGGTGAACGTGCAGGGCGACGAGCCGCTTCTTCCGCCCCGGCTCATCGCCCAGGTGGCCGGGAAGCTTGCCGCCAGCCGCTCGGCGAGCATGGCGACCGCCTGCCATGCGATCGACGACGAAGCCGCGCTGGCGAGCCCGAACGTCGTCAAGGTGACGATCGACCGCGACGGCCATGCCCTGTACTTCTCGCGCTCGCGCATCCCGTTTCCGCGCGAGGCCGGCGCGCCCTGCTACCGCCACGCCGGGATCTACGCCTACCGGGCCGGCTTCCTGCGCAAGTACGCGTCCCTCAGCGAGAGTCCCCTGGAGAAGGCCGAATCCCTGGAGCAGCTCCGCGCGCTCTGGCACGGCTACCGGATCGCGGTCGCCGTCAGCAAAGCGGACATCCCGCCGGGCGTCGACACGCCTCGGGACCTCGAGGCCGTGCGTAGAATATTTTCATGAGACTCATCCTGCTGGGGCCTCCCGGGGCGGGCAAGGGAACCCAGGCGAACTTCCTGCGCGAGAAGCTCGGCATCCCGCAGATCTCCACCGGCGACATGCTGCGCGCCGCGGTCAAGGCCGGCACGCCGCTCGGCCTGGCGGCGAAGGCGGTGATGGATTCCGGGCGGCTCGTCTCCGACGAGATCATCCTCGGGCTGGTGAAGGAGCGGCTCAAGCAGCCCGACTGCGCGAAGGGCTACCTGTTCGACGGGTTCCCGCGCACGATCCCGCAGGCCGAGGCGATGAAGTCCGCCAGCGTGCCCATCGATTTCGTCCTTGAAATCGACGTGCCGGACGAGGAGATCATCACCCGCATGAGCGGCCGGCGCGTGCATCCGGCCTCCGGACGGAGCTATCACGTGAAGTTCAATCCGCCCAAGGCCGAGGGCCGGGACGACGCCACCGGCGAGCCGCTTGTGCAGCGCGAAGACGACCGCGAGGAGACGGTGAGGAAGCGCCTCGAGGTCTACCGCGCCCAGACCCGGCCGCTCATCGAGTACTACGGAAAATGGGCGGCTTCGGGCGACGGCCGGGCGCCGAAGTACCGCAAGATTGCCGGAACCGGCAAGGTCGGCGAGATCAGCAGCCGCGCGCTCGGCGCATTGCGTTAAAATTCGTCCCCTTTTCAGGGGGATAAAAAGATGACCGGTGGACTGATCTTCGCGCTTGCCTGCGCCCTGCTCGCAATCTTCTACGGCGTCTGGCAGATCACGCGCATCGTTCGCCTGCCCGACGGCAACGAGCGCATGCGCGAGATCGCCGCGGCGATCCGCGAGGGGGCCATCGCCTACCTCTGGCGCCAGTACAAGACCATCGCCATCGTCGGCGTGATCCTGTTTCTCGGCATCGGCTTCATCCCGGCGCTCGGCTGGCCGACCGCGTGGGGCTTCTTCATCGGCGCGGTCCTCTCCGGCGCCTGCGGCATCATCGGCATGAACATCTCGGTGCGCGCCAACGTGCGCACGGCGGAAGCGGCCCGCGTCGGCCTGAACGAGGCCCTGCAGGTCGCGTTCAACGGCGGCGCCATCACCGGCCTGCTGGTCGTCGGCCTGGGCCTGCTCGGCGTCGCCGGCTACTTCGGCCTGCTCTACGCCAACGCGAGCGACAAGAGCAACCTCGCGCACATCCTGCATCCCCTGATCGGCCTGGGCTTCGGCGCCTCGCTGATCTCCATCTTCGCCCGTCTGGGCGGCGGCATCTTCACCAAGGGCGCGGACGTCGGCGCCGACCTGGTCGGCAAGGTGGAGGCCGGCATCCCCGAGGACGACCCGCGCAACCCGGCGGTGATCGCGGACAACGTCGGCGACAACGTCGGCGACTGCGCCGGCATGGCCGCGGACCTCTTCGAGACCTACGCGGTGACCATCATCGCGACGATGCTCCTCGGCGCCCTGATGGTGAAGACCACCAGCGCCGCGGCGATCATCTACCCGCTGGTCATCGGCGGATTCGCGATCATCGCCTCGATCGCCGGCACCTGGTTCGTCAAGGCGAATCCCGGCGACAAGAACGTGATGCCGGCGCTCTACAAGGGCCTCGCCTGGGCCGGCGGCATCGCGCTCATCGCCTTCTACCCGATCACCGTCCTGATGATGGGCGACATCGTCAAGGAAGTGCCGTTCGACGTCGGCGGCGCGAAGAAGATGATCACGGTCTGGCACCTCTACGGCACCGCGGTCGTCGGCATGGTGCTCACCGGCTTCCTGGTCTGGATCACCGAGTACTACACCGGCACGCAGTACAAGCCGGTGCAGCACGTCGCGGCCGCCAGCGTCACCGGGCATGCCACCAACATCATCGCCGGCCTGGGCATCTCCATGAAGTCCACCGCCTGGCCGGTGATCGCCGTCTGCGTGGCGATCCTCTCGTCCTACGCGCTGGCCGGCCTGTACGGCATCGCCATCGCGGCCACCTCGATGCTCTCGATGGCGGGCATCATCGTCGCGCTCGACGCCTATGGGCCGATCACCGACAACGCCGGCGGCATCGCCGTGATGGCGAACCTGCCGGAATCGGTGCGCGCGATCACCGATCCGCTCGACGCGGTCGGCAACACCACCAAGGCGGTGACCAAGGGCTACGCCATCGGCTCGGCGGGCCTGGCGGCGCTCGTGCTCTTCGCCGACTACACCCATGCGCTGGAGGCGGCGGGCAGGAGCATCACGTTCGACCTCTCGAACCACTTCGTCATCGTCGGCCTGCTCATCGGCGGCCTCGTGCCGTTCCTGTTCGGCGCGATGGCCATGGAAGCGGTCGGCCGCGCGGCGGGCTCCGTCGTCATCGAGGTGCGCCGGCAGTTCAAGGAGATCCCCGGCATCATGGAGGGCACCGCGAAGCCGCAGTACGGCACCGCGGTCGACCTGCTCACGCGGGCGGCGATCAAGGAAATGATGGTGCCCTCGCTCCTGCCCGTGCTGGTGCCGATCGTCGTCGGCCTGGGCTTCGGCTGGGTCTTCGGCAGCGCGGCCGGCGCGCAGGCGCTCGGCGGCGTGCTGATGGGCACGATCGTGACGGGCCTGTTCGTCGCCATCTCGATGTCGACCGGCGGCGGCGCGTGGGACAACGCGAAGAAGTACATCGAGGACGGCCACTACGGCGGCAAGGGCTCCGAGGCGCACAAGGCCGCGGTGACCGGCGACACCGTGGGCGATCCGTACAAGGACACGGCCGGCCCGGCGGTGAACCCGCTCATCAAGATCATCAACATCGTGGCACTGCTGATCGTGCCGCTCATGGTGTGACGCCTTCGCTTCATCGTCGTCTCGAAAGGGCAGCCGCGGCTGCCCTTTTGCTTTTCTGCGCCGCCTGCGCGCAACTGCCGCAGGAGGCCAGGCAGGCCGAAGGCGCGCGCTTCATGGTCGCCGCGGCCCATCCGCTCGCGGCCGAGGCGGGGGCGGCGGTGCTGCAGCTCGGCGGCGGGGCGGTGGATGCGGCGATCGCCGTGCAGATGGTGCTCGGCCTGGTCGAGCCGGAGTCCTCCGGCCTGGGCGGCGGCGCCTTCATGCTCCACTGGTCGGAGAAGGAGAAGAAGCTGCGCGCCTACGACGGGCGCGAAACCGCGCCGGCGGGGGCTTCTTCCACAAGATTCCTCGATGAGAACCGCAAGCCGTTGCCCTTCATGGAAGCGGTCGTCGGCGGCCGCTCGGTGGGCGTTCCGGGCGTGCTGCGCATGCTCGAGATGGCGTACCAGCGGCACGGGCGGCTGCGCTGGGCGGAGCTCCTGCAGTACGCGATCTTCGCCGCGGAGGAAGGCTGGGAGATGTCGCCGCGCTTCCACGCGCAGCTCGAGAAGGAACCGTTCCTGCGCGAGGATCCCGCCGCGCGGGCGCTTTTCTACGGCGCGGACGGACGGCCGAAACCGGTCGGCACGCGCCTCACCAACCGCGCCTACGGCGAGACGGTGCGCACGCTCGCCTTCGAAGGCGTCGAGTCGTTCTACGGCGGGCCGATCGCCGAGGACATCGTGCGCGCGGTGCGCGGCCACGCGAAGCCCGGCGACCTGGCGCTGTCCGATCTTGCCGCCTATCGCGCGGTCGAGCGCGAGCCGCTGTGCGGCCCCTACCGTGAATGGCGCGTGTGCTCGATGCCGCCGCCCAGCTCCGGCGGCGTGGCCTTGCTGCAGATCCTGGGAATGCTCGAAAGAGTGCCGTTCACCAAGGCGTCCCCGCGAACGGCGGACGCGCTGCACCTGTACGCCGAAGCGTCACGGCTCGCCTACGCAGATCGCGCCCGCTACATCGGCGATCCTGATTTCGTGTCCGTACCGACGACCGCGCTGGTCGAAGGAAAGTACCTCGAGAAAAGGGCAAGGCTGATCGGCGAGCGCGCGATCGGCCTGGCGCCGGCGGGCGACCCGGAGGCGGCGGGCACGACGCACTTCACGATCGTCGATGCGCAGGGCGACGTGGTGTCGATGACGAGCACGATCGAGGCGACGTTCGGCAGCCGGATCATGGTGCGCGGGTTCCTGCTGAACAACGAGCTGACGGACTTCGACTTCGCGCCCGGCGGGCGCAACGAGGTCGCGCCGCGAAAGCGCCCGCGCAGCAGCATGGCGCCGACCCTCGTCTTCGGCCGCGACGGCGCCGTGCACATGGCGGTTGGCTCGCCCGGCGGGCCGTTCATCATCGGCCACGTTGCCAAGGCACTCATCGGCACGCTCGACTGGGGCCTCACGATGGCCGAAGCGATTGCCTTGCCGAACTTCGCCAACCGCAACGGCCCGACGGAGATCGAGCGCGGCTCGGCCTACGAAAGCGCTGCGCCGGCGCTGCGCGCCCGCGGGCACGAGGTCGTGCTGCGCGACATGGCGAGCGGCCTGCACGGCGTGGAGCGCATCCCCGGCGGCTGGCGCGGCGCCGCCGACCCGCGCCGCGGCGGCGTCGCCCTCGGTCAGTAGCCGCTCAGCCCTTCAGCGCCGCCCAGGCGAGGCAGGCCCAGCCGGCGAGGAAGGCGAGCCCGCCGAGCGGTGTGACCGGGCCGAGCCAGCGCGGCCCGCCGAGGCTGAGCGCATAGAGGCTTCCGGAGAAGAGCAGCGTGCCGGCGACGAACAGCCAGCCGCCCGCGCTTGCGAGGTTGCCGGGCCACTTGCCCACCGCCCAGGCGGCGGCGAGCAACGCGAGCGCGTGGTACATCTGGTAGCGCACGCCGGTCTCGAAGACCGCGAGCAGGTCCGGCGCGAGCCTCGCCTTGAGGCCGTGCGCCGCAAAGGCGCCGAGCGCGACCGCGAGGAGCGCAGAAACGCTGCCGAGCGCGAAGAAGACCCGTTCCATCAGCGCAGTGCCTCGACGATCTTCGCCACGCACCGGTCCACGTCGTCCGATAAGTCGACCTCGATCGCCCCGATGGGCGTCTCGAGCGCGGCGAACTGGCTGTCGAGCAGGGAGGCCGGCATGTACCGGTGCCGGCGCGCTTCGAGTCTCTTGCGGATGAGGCTTGCGTCGCCTTTCAGAAAGACCGTCCTTGCATCCACGTCGCCGAGCAGCACGTCGCGGTAACGCTGCTTGAGCGCAGAGCAGGCGATGACGGCGTTGGCCTCGGCCTTCAACAGGCCATTCAGCTGCTCGAGCCAGGGCCGGCGGTCCGCATCGTCGAGCGCGATTCCCGACGCCATCTTCGCGACGTTCGCGGCGGGATGGTGGTCGTCCGCGTCGATGAAGCGCAATCCGAGGCGCTGCGCGAGGCGCTCGCCGATCGCGGTCTTGCCGGCGCCGGACACGCCCATCACCAGGACGATCATTCCCTCTCGGAACCTGCGCGGGTCACGGCGTGGCCGCCGAAGCCGGCGCGCATCATGGCGAGGAGCCGGCGCGCGTAGTCCGAGCGGCCCTGGCTCGAGAAGCGCGCCATCAGGGCCATGGTGATGACGGGCGTGGGCACGCCGAGCTCGACCGACTCGAGCGCGGTCCAGCGGCCTTCGCCGGAGTCGGCGACGACCGGCGCGACGCCCGAGAGCTTCTCGTTGTTCTTCAGGATGTCGGCGCACAGGTCGAGCAGCCAGGAGCGCACCACGCTGCCGTGGCGCCACGTCTCCGCGAGCCGCGCCATGTCGATGTCGAGCTCCGGCCGGGCGGCGAGGAGGGCGAATCCTTCCCCGAGCGCCTGCATCATCCCGTACTCGATGCCGTTGGGGATCATCTTCGCGTAGTGGCCCGCGCCGCTCGAGCCGCAGAGCAGCCAGCCGCGCTCGGGCGACGGCGCGAGGACGCGCGCGTAGGGGGCGAAGATCTCGACCGACCGGGGCGTGCCGCCGAGCATCAGGCAGTAGCCGTGCTCCAGGCCGTGCACGCCGCCGGACACGCCGGCGTCGATGTAGCGCAGGCCCTGCTGCGAGAGCGCGAGGGCGCGCCGCTTGGAATCGCGGTAGTAGCTGTTGCCGCCGTCGACCAGCGTGTCGCCGGACGAGGCGAGCGGCAGCAGGTCGCGGATCGTCGCCTCGACGGCGTCGCCGGCCGGCACCATGATGAGGATCACGCGCTCGCCCTCGAGGCGGGCGCACAGGGCGGCGAGATTCTCGGCGCAGTCGACGTTCGGCTCGCCGGCAAGCGCCTCGCGCGCCGGGTCGGAGGCGTCGTAGCAGATGACGTGCACGCCGGCGCGCGCCAGGCGCCGCGCCATGCCCGAGCCCATGCGGCCCAGGCCGATCAGGCCAAGTTCCATGTTCGCTCCAGAATGGATCGGCAATTCTATGGTCTCAGTCCTGCATGGACCATCTCCTCGACCTGATCCAGTGGCCGGCCATGGCGGCGACGGTCGCCGCCGCGTGGCTGGTCGCCTCGCGGTCGGCGCACAAGCGCGCGGTCGGCTTCTGGGTCTTCCTCGCCAGCAACGCGCTTTGGGTCGTGTGGGGCTGGCACGACCGCGCCTGGGCGCTCGTTTCGCTGCAATTCTGCCTCGCTGCCCTTAATATCCGAGGCGTCCGCAAAAACGAGTGAGGAGGAGTCCCATGCTTTCGAGGTTCCTGGTCGCCTTGGCGCTGCTCGGCCTGGCCGCGTCGGCCGCGGCGCAGCCGTTCCCCAGCAAGCCGCTGCGCATCGTCGTGCCGTTCCCCGCCGGGTCGGCGACCGACACGATCAGCCGGATCCTCGGCAACTCCGTCTCGCAGGCCGTCGGCCAGCCGGTGGTGGTCGACAACAAGGCGGGCGCCGACGGCGCGATCGCCGCCTCGGAAGTGGCCAAGGCCGCGCCCGACGGCTACACGATGCTGATGGCGACGAACAGCCCGATGTCGGTCGTTCCGGCGATGAAGAAGAACCCGCCGTACGATCCGGTCGCCGACTTCACCCCGATCACGGACATCGGCCGCTACACGTTCTTCATCGTGATCCATCCGGACGTGCCGGCGAAGACGCTTTCCGAGCTCATTGCCCATGCGAAGGCGAACCCCGGCAAGCTGAACTACGCCACGGGCAACACGACCGGCATCGTCTCCACCGCGCTCTTCCAGTCCCTCGGCGGGATCCAGATGGTGCACGTGCCGTACAAGGGCGAGCCGCAGGCGATCACCGACATGATCGCCGGCCGCGTGCAGCTCATGTTCGCCTCCTCGACGACCGCGCTGCCCCAGGTGCGCGACGGCAAGCTGCGCGCCCTGGTCACCACGCTGCCCCGGCGCAGCGGCGTGCTGCCCGACGTGCCGACGATCGCCGAGGCGGGCATGCCGCAGTTCTCGATCGTCTCCTGGGCCGGCCTGTTCGGCCCCGCGAAGATGCCGCGCGAGGTGACCGAGCGGCTCAACAAGGAGTTCGTTGCCGCGATGGGCCGTCCCGACGTCCAGGCGGCCATGGAGAAGCAGGCCTTCTCGCTACAGCCGAGCTCGCCCGAGCGCCTGGGCGCCTACGTCAAGGAGCAGCTGGAGGCTTACCGCAAGGTCCTCGCCGCCGCCGGAGTTCAGCCCGAGTAGATCGGGAAAGCTGCGCAGCCAGGTCATCTGCCGCTTCGCGAGCTGGCGCGTCGCGGCGACCGCCCGGCTGCGCATCTCCTCGCGCGACGCCTCGCCTTCCAGGAACTGCCACACCTGCCGGTACCCGACCGCGCGCATGCTCGGCATGTCCGGCGCGAGCCGGAAGCGCTTTCTGAGTGCCTGCAGCTCTTCGACCAGCCCTTCCTCCAGCATCCGATCGAACCGCCGCTCTATTTCCGCGTGATGGCGGTCGCGGTTGGAGGGTATCCGTGCGCAAGCTCGAACCTGGAACGGAAGCGCGGATGAAGCGACGCCCTGCAGGGACGAGAGCGGCTTGCCCGTCAGGCGCCAGACCTCGAGCGCGCGCTGGATGCGCTGTGCGTCGCCGGGCTTGATGCGCGCCGCGCTCGCCGGATCGACCTTGCCGAGCTCGGCGTGCAGCGCCGGCCAGCCGCGCTGCGCCGCTTCCGCGTCGATCCGCGCGCGCACCCCGGGGTCTGCCTGCGGCAGGTCGTCCAGTCCGCGGATGAGCGCGCGGTAGTAGAGCATCGTCCCGCCGACGAGGACCGGGAGCTTGCCGCGCGCGAGGATGTCCTGCGTGGCGCGGATCGCGTCCTCGCGCCAGCGGCCGGTCGAGTAGGCCTGGTCCGGGTCCACCAGGTCGATGAGGTGGTGCGGCACGCGCGCGCGCTCGCTCGCGGTCGGCTTGGCCGTGCCGATGTCCATGCCGCGGTACACGAGCGCCGAATCGAGCGAGACGATCTCGATCGGCAGGCGCTCGGCCAGCGCGAGCGCCAGGGCGGACTTGCCGCTTGCCGTCGGGCCGAGGAGGACGAGCGCCGCAGACGGTACCGCGGCGGCCAGCTAGCGCCCTCCGGTGACGTCGACGAGCGCGCCGGTGAGGTACGAGGCCTCGTCCGAAAGAAGCCACAGGATCGCCCGGGCGACTTCTTCGGCCTCGCCGGGACGGCCGAGCGGCACGGTGGCGCCGATGCGCTCCAGGCGCCCCGGATCGCCGCTCGCGGCATGGATCTCGGTGCGGATGATGCCGGGGCGCACTGCGTTGACGCGGATGCCTTCCGGCCCGACTTCCTTCGCCAGGCCCACCGTGAAGGTGTCGACCGCGCCCTTGGACGCGGCGTAGTCCACGTACTCGCCGGGCGCGCCGAGCTTCGCGGCGATGGAGGAGACGTTGACGATCGCGCCGCCCGCGCCGCCCTGGCGCGTCGACATGCGCTTCACCGCCTCGCGCGCGCAGAGGATGGTGCCGGTGACGTTCACCGCGAACATGCGCGCCAGGCGCGCCGCGCCCATCAGCTCGACGCGCATGCCCTTGTCGACGATGCCGGCGTTGTTGACGAGCGCCGTCACGCGCCCGAGCGCCGAATCGGCCTGCCGGAAGAGGTTGAGGATGTCGGCCTCCACGGCGACGTCGCCGCGCACCGCGATCGCCTTCGTCTTCAGGCTTTTGAGCTCGTCGACCAGGCGCTCCGCCGAGGCACGGTCGCTGTGGTAATTGACGCACACGGCGTAGCCGGCCTGCGCGCCCAGGCGCGCCGTCGCCGCGCCGATGCCGCGCCCGCCGCCCGTCACCACCATGACCTTCCCGGCCTTCGGTGCCATCGCTTCCTATCGTCCGCGCATGAACAGCCGGTCGAGGTCGGCGAGCGTGAGCTGGTACCAGGTCGGCCGGCCGTGATTGCAGCTTCCGGAGCGTTCGGTTTCCTCCATCTCGCGCAGCAGCGCGTTCATCTCCGGCACGCTGAGGACCCGGTTCGCGCGCACGGCGGCGTGGCAGGCCATCGTCGCGAGGAGCTGGTCCTGGCGCTCGGCGAGCACCTGGCTCGCGCCGAACTCGCGGATCTCGCCCAGCACGTCGCGCGCGAGGCCGACGATGTCGCCGCCCGCGAGCGGCGCGGGCGCCGCGCGCACTGCGAGCTCGCCCGGCCCGGACGCAGTGAGCTCGAGGCCCAGGCGCTCCAGGACCTGCGGGTTCTCCTCGGCGGTCGCCATCTCGAGCGCCTCGGCGCGGAACACCGCCGGCACGAGCAGCGCCTGGCGCTGCACCGCGCCGGCGTCCAGGTTCTTCTTCAGCTTCTCCATCACGATCCGCTCGTGCGCCGCGTGCATGTCGACCAGCACGAGGCCCGCTTCGTTCTGCGCCAGGATGTAGATCCCGTGCAGCTGGGCAAGCGCATAGCCGAGCGGATGCTGCGTCGCATGCGGTTGCGGAATTTCTTTCCTCTGCACAAATTCCGGATAAGCCTGGCGCGGCTGCTCCATCTGCAGGGCGGGCTGCAGGAAGCCCCGCTCGTTCACCGCGGCATAGGCCACGGGGGCCTCGGCGGCGCTCGGCGACAGGGCGCGCTGCAGGGCATGGAAGACGAACTGGTGCATGGCGCGCGAATCGCGGAAGCGCACCTCGGTCTTCGCCGGGTGCACGTTCACGTCCACCGCGCGCGGGTCGCACTCGAGGAACAGGACGTAGGCGGGCTGCCGGTCGCCGTGCAGGAGGCCGGCGTAGGCCTCGCGCGCGGCATGCGAGAGCAGGCGGCCCCGCACGAACCGGCCGTTGACGAAGAAGTACTGGCCGTCGGCGCGCGCGCGGGCGGCGTGCGGGCTGCCGGCGAGGCCGCCGAGGTGCAGCGCGCCGCTTCGCGCGTCGACCGGCAGGCTCCCTTCCAGCGTCTCGCCGCCGAGCAGCGCGGCGATGCGCTCCTGCAGGCTCTGCACGCGCAGGTGCCGGCTCACCCGGCCGTTGTGCTTGAGCACCAGCGCGACCTGCGGCTTCGCGAGCGCGATGCGGCGGAAGACCTCGTCGCAATGGCCGAACTCGGTGGGCTCGCTGCGCAGGAACTTGCGCCGCGCCGGCGTGTTGAAGTAAAGGTCGGCGACCGAGACCGTGGTGCCCTGCGCGCGCGCGGCCGGGCCGACCTCCCCGAGCGTCGCGCCTTCGGCGTGCAGCGCATGCGCATGCGGCGCGCCGGCCTGCCGCGTTGTGATGAACCGGCGTGACACCGGGGTGATCGGGGCCAGCGCCTCGCCGCGAAAGCCCACCAGCGCCACGCCCGCCAGGGCCT
>CBDDRX010000110.1:0-8009 GCA_965233165.1 uncultured bacterium
CGTCGACGCTTTGTCCGAGGCGGAGATGCTGCATGCCGTCATGCTCGTGCGCTTCGCCGAGGTGGAGCAACCCGAAGGGGGCGGCTGCGAGCGGCCCGTCGACACCTTGGCGCGAAAGGCGCGATCGCGTCAAGGCGGCACAGGAAGTCGGCGTTGAGGCATTGCGGCGGCTCCTCAAAATCGCACAAGGCAATAGCGGCCAATGCCGGCGTATCGCGCATTTTCTTCTTAGTCTTTATAACGGCGAGCGCTTTCCGTTCGACCTGACCGACCTACGATCCATCGACGACGAGCTCTTCGAGGACTGCATGCGCGTGTTGCGCATGGATGCGCGACACTGCCAGAAGGAGGTCCACGCCTATTTCCCGAATGGCGGAAGAATCTGGGAGCAGCTCGCACGCGACTGGGGTATCGGCGACGTTCAAGCACTGCGGCGAATCGCCACCCAGGCCATCGAGCGCGGCGTGAAGTACGGAAGCTTCACTGAAGACGGCGAAGCGGGCGAAGCAGCGCTCGTGGCCGGGCTCAAGAAGGCAACGTGCTATCGCGAGAAGGAATAGGAACATGCGCAAAGCCGTCGGCGTCGCGGCTCGCATCGCTGCAGTCGCCGATGCCTTCGACTCGCTCACCCACAAGCGGGCGTACCGCAAGGCTTTCGGCGTAACCGAGGCGATCGACATGATCAAGAAGGCGGGGCGGGCAGCCAGTTCGACCCGCGGATCGTGGCCGCCTTCGAGCGCGTCCTCGCGAGAAATATGGCTTGCAACATGCAGGCTACTCACTACACTTGGGGATAGCCAAGATTCGTAGATGAGGTGCCCGATGTTCAAAATTCCCCCTGGTCTGAGCGCCTTCGAAGAGCAGACCCTGCGCGACTCGCTCCGATACCAGGACATGCTCGACGAGGCGGAGCGCGCGCTGGGACCGGGCGGCGCCGATGTGCTGCTCGCCCATCAGGCCGAGCAAGAGCTAATCGGCAAGCTTGCGCACCCGGAAAAGGAGCTGATCGAGCAGTACCGCGACCTCACCTCTGGTACGGCTGCCCAACGCGACGCCTTCGACGCAGCCATCGGTTCGGGCGCAAAGCGCATGGTCGACCTGCAGAAGGAGCTGGAACGTGCCGAAGGGTTCGCGGGCACGGACTCCCTCGCCCGGGCCGCGGAGCGGCTGGCCATAGAATCGCCCGTGGAGGCCTTACGCAGGGCGGCAGAGTCGCCGCCTGCCTGGGATCTGGCCGGTGCTGCGCGCATGTACGACACATTTGGCTCGCTAGCCAAGGAACAGGCGATGCTCGAGGCTACCTTCGGAAGCTCCATCCGGGCCGTCTCGGCGCACCTCTCGGTTGAGGCGACGATCGTCGCCGCGATGAAGATTCAGCAGCAGTGGATCGACGTCGCGGACCCCGCGCGATCTTTCGCCGCGTTCGGCGCACTCTCGGAAGTCGGGCGGGCAATCGGGGAGCTAAGGATCGGGGATTTCGCGTCGTCTGCACGCCTGAGCGATCTACTCGGCAACTGGACGCCGCCCAGCGACTTCGCACTATGGGACGAGGCCCAGCGCCTTGCGACCTACTACGAGGCCGGCATCGATCCACGCTTCTTCGATATTCCCGCCTCGGCTTTCGAGGACGCAGCGCGCGCCGCAGGCATCGTGCAGCCCGCCCCGGAGATCCGCCCCGCGCCCGAGCAAGGCGAGAAGCGGGAAGCGCGGGTGCGCAAGGTGTCCATCACCTACAGGGTCTCCGTTTCGCAAGACGCTCAGGCGCAAGTGAACTCGGTTGAGCTCATGCTGCGCGAGGAGCTCGGTTGGCGCGGGGCGACGAAGCACGGTCCGGGCTGGATGAAGAAGTTCATTCACGGCAACGTGCTGGCGGAGCTCAAGGAGCGCCAGGCGAAGGCGCGCGTCGGCAAATCCGACTCGCTCCTGGACTTCGCGACTTTCGGCGAGCTCGTGCAGGTGATTCAGCGTTCCGACCTGTGGGAGAGCGCCTTCTCGGATGTCGCCATGATGCGCGAGGAGTTTCGCGTCTCCGTGGAGCGCCTCGTCGAGCTTCGGAACGCCGTTGGCCACGTTCGACGGCTCGATCCCA
Organism: uncultured bacterium; assembly: GCA_965233165.1. Classification (GTDB taxonomy): domain Bacteria; phylum Pseudomonadota; class Gammaproteobacteria; order Burkholderiales; family SG8-39; genus SCGC-AG-212-J23. The sequence continues at coordinate 2,090 of CBDDRX010000110.1, forward strand.
TCGAGTTCATCTGGGTCTTCGCCGAAGCTACGCGCCTGCAGCGCGCCTTCGGAATTCCCCCATTCACGGCCGAGGACGAGTAGCCCGCGCGAGACGGCTTGGTCGGGGCCGTTCGTGCCCCGCGGTCTCCGTAGCCGAGTTGAAAATTGTGGACAAGCAGGGTTCTCGGGCCTCTGCTCGCGAGCGCGTCATAGCCGAACTGCACGCTAGCGCGGAGGAAGCAGGGGCAGGTTCAGACTCGCGGTGATCTCGCTCTTGACGTTGGAGTCGCGCGGCGGCCCGATGATGAACGAGGCCGGCGCGGACTCTGAGACGAGGGTTGCTGGCGTCTGCGGCAGGGCCGACTGGAGAGCGCCCTTCAGCATCTCCTCGAATTTATCGACTGCCACCTGGTGCAGCGTGCGCTCCTTGGGCTTGAGCGTGCCTTTCGCGCGATCGAGGAGCTTGCCCGCTTCAGCGATGTTTCCCGCGCGCACCTCCTCTTCCGCCCAGCGCCAGAGTGCCACCGCGAGCCTGGGCCTTTGGCCGCTCTTCTCAAAATACTCGGCAGCCTCGCGATAGCCGCGGCGCCCACTCTCGACGTCGCCGGCGCGCCAGGCGATCAGCGCCGCGGTGGCCTTGTAGACATGGCGCTCGCCAGCGTCGCCGTCCTCCTTGGCCAGCAGGGAGCGGCAGACGGCGAAGGCCCCCTCCGCCTCTTCGATGCGGCCGAGCTTCGCCAGCGCAAAGGCGTAGTTGTTGTGTTGCATCGGCTGACCCGGATTGGCCCTCTGGCCACGTTCAGCGAAAAAGAGCGCCGATTCCATGTCGTTGTCGCCCAGCTCGGAGGCCGTGAAACCCAGGTTCACGGGACGGTTAGAGAAGGGCTCGAGATCCAGCCAGATCCTCGCCTGCTCCTTGGCGACTTTCCAGTCGCCGCGCAGAAGCGCGTCCATGCCGGAGGCCTCAGGCGCCGCGTTGACGTGCTTCATGGCGTCGCCCCACGGCAGGTTCGTCACATCGCCTCGCGTCGAGAGGAAGTGCGCCTGCGCGATCACGTTCTCCGTGGGCCTGACCAGAGCGGTCACATAGCTCTTGCGCGCATGGCGGTGGTCACCGCGGTGGCGCTGCACGTCGCCGATCGCGGCATTGAGCTCCGACCGGTTGATTGCCTCCAGCGAGTCCGATTGGGCCATGAGTTTCGCCTTCTTCATGTGCTGGGAGGTCTTGCCGATCACCTCGGACAAGGCGAGCTCGCCGGCGAGCAGCCATGGGTCATGCAGGAGCCCAGGTGCGCGCGCGAGGAGGCTGTGCGCGTGCCCGAAATCCTTCACGTGCAAATAAAAGCGTGCGGCGCCGCGCAGGATCGTCCGGTTGGTGCCGGCGACCGCCAGGGCTTGGAGTACGAGCCGATGGGCCTTGTCGACGCGACCGATCCCGCAGTACGCGTGTGCGAGGTTCAACGCCGCGATCGCGTTGTACGGGTCGCGCCTCAGCGCCGCGCGGGCGAGGGCGAGCGGAACGTTCGTTCGTGGCGAGAGCGCCACGAAGGCGCTGTTCCCGTTCGGCTCGGCGTTGGCGCCGGCAATAACGCGGGCTAGCGTGCCCGCGTCCTTGTGGGCCAGGACAATGTGGGCAGCCTCGGCCAGGACAGGGGAGTCGGCGAGGTCAGCAGGCGAGTTAAGGAGCTCGAGAGCGACGCCCACGCTCTTATCGTGCTTCCAACGCTCGATAGTCTCATCGAGCTCGATCTGGGAGAGTCGGTTGAGGGGGGTAAGGCCTCCGGTGCCGAGCGGGCGCTCCTCGACGAGGGAGTCGCGCGACTTCACGCGTCGCCACCGCGGCACGATTCGGCGATCCTTGTGCAGCGAGATCACGATCAGGCGGCCTGGGGGTCGGAGGCGGCAGCGATGCGCGCGAGGTCGGCGGCCTGCCGTCGCTCGGCGATGGAGGCCAGGTGGATGAGCTCCGCGAAGAGGCTCACGTACCGGTCGATGTCCAGCGGGTTAACCGTACCCAGTGCTCTCGGATGTCCGCGGCGATGCGGATCCGGGCAGCAGAGGTGGCGCGTCATGAGCTCCAGCCTCTCGGCTATACGCGGCTCCTCCTTCCGGTACGGCCAGTCCTTGCGCAAGTCCAGGAGCACGCCGTCGAAGGCCTCGATCAAGCGCGGCAGCAGCTGATCGTACGGACCCTTCCAGCGACTGATCCTGTGGGTATCGGGCAACTTCCTTTGCATCGCAGCGCTCATGGTGGCGCCCGTGAAAAGCTGCACCGTCAGGGAGGCCAACATGTAGAGGTCGGCGCCGAACCGGCGACGCTCGAAGTCGAAGGCCGTGTTCTGCTCGTAGAGGCCTTCGGGCGGCGCGTAACGCCGGTCGCCGGGCACCGGGAGGCTATCGTGCAGCGCGGCCTTGCCTTTCTGCGACGCGCAGCCCATGTCGGCGATCTTGTAGTGGTCGAGTTCTTTAGCCGCCGCGGCCGCCGCGGCTTCCTGCTCCTCGAGGAAGCGCATCACGTTCGAGGGCTTCAAATCCTGGTGTGCCACACCCTTCGCGTGCAGCTGACGCACCCCAAGAGCGATGTGGTGCAGCGCCTTCAGCTTGTCGATTGGCTTTACCGCGAGGCCCGTCTGCATCTGGTCGCGCAGACTGTCCTCTCCGCGCTCGAAGATGAGATAGAAGACCGGCAGCTCGATCTCGCCCATGCCGGCCACCTTGAGCTTCACGGGTACCTCGCCCGAGGCCAGCACGCGGACCACGCGGGTCATGGCGTGCGCGATCGCGAGCTCCAGAATGTCGCGCTCGTAGGTGAAGGCCGTCAGCGCATCGCGCAGGCCGTCGGCGCCGCTCTTGCCGGTGCGCACGAACGTCGTATCGGTGGCCTTGAGGAAGTACTCCTTCCCGCCTTTCTCAGCCACGTAGCAGACAGAGAAATGCCCGCCGGTGCCGCCCGCGCGCTTAGGCACCTTCTTCTTGACGGTGAAGCCCCCGTCGAGCGTCTTTCCCAACAGCAATTCGGCCGGCTTGATCATCGGTGTGCACCCTGCTTTCCCGCGAGCACGTTGTGATGGAGCAGCGCCGCGAGCCTCGCGGTCTCGGGCAGCTCCGGGAGTGATTCCAAGGACGGCAAATTCGGGCGGCTGGCCGTCAGCGCTTCGCTGACGGCCGTGCCAAGGTAGCGATGGCGCTCGCGCGCGTCGGGGTCGAGATCCGGCTGCTCAGCCAAGAGCTGCTGGTGCGCCGCGAAGAGGCGCGGGTCCGGCACTGTCACCTCCAGCGGGATGCCGTCCTGGTCGAAGACCATCTCGCGCCGTGTGGGCGTGGGCTCGCTGCGTTCGTTCAGGAGAAGCGGTGCCGAGCGCTCGAGCTCGTTCACCCTCGCCGTGAGCGCGGCATCGACCAGGTTCAGGAACTCGACCTTGAGCCCGGCGCCCGAAATAGCGCTCTGGCGGTCGTCTCCGAGCTCGAAGGACCGGTCCGCCGAGCGCAGGATCTCCGCGAGCGTCCGCGTCGTGCGCTTTGGAGCGCTGCCCTCGCCAGGCGTGGCGGACGTTTCGTCGTCGGTATCCAAGGCGATCGAAAGCGAATCGGCATCGAGGAGCGCCGAGGCGAAAAGTTGCCCCAGGCGCAATTCGTATGCGTACAGGGCATATGCGCCCAGCAGCACGGGCTTACGGCCCGGCTCGTCATTGAAGGCACGCAGTACAGCCGCCGCCCGGCGAGGGAAGCGATTCAGCCGCGCGGCCTTCACGAACCGGGCGTGGTCGGACACCCGCTCCTTCGCCATCTTCAGACGCAGCTTCGCCTCCTCCTGCTCTTGCTTGAACTGTTCGAGGCGTAGTGCGTTCTCGGGTGTCTCTCCTCCCAGCATCGTTCCGCGCCCTGTGCGGTCGTACGCGTGCACGAGATAATTTCGCCCCGTCGGATACCGCTTCCAGAACATCCAGCCCGGATACTCGGCGGCACGCGCCTGCGCCTCGCCCAAGGCCGCGAAGCAGTCGCGGGCGTTCGCAAGCACCTCACGTTGGGCGTCGGCGAGGGACAAGAAAAGGGGGCGCGTTACCATCATATCGGCGATGATATTACCATCAAACTGGCGCTAGTGCAGCCGCCTGATGGTAACTTGACAGAATCTTATACTCGATTATAATTTCTGGATGAGACTCACGGTGCGACGCGTCGGAGGTTCGCTCGGGGTGATCATCCCGAAGACCACCTTGGAATCCTGGGGTGTGGCGGAGGGCGACCATCTCGAGCTGACCGAGCGCGCGATCCGCCCGCCCGAGAATGCACACCAGGTCCTCGACGAATTGAAGCGCGCCTTCGCGCTGGAAGTCGTGCGCCGCTTCAGCGCCTCGCAGATCCGCGCGAAAATCCTCGCCAACTTGCATCGCTGGCAGGAGAGCGGATCGTGGGTGTCGGCTTATGACGAGTGGAAGGTAATCGCCGAATCGGGAGATGACGGAGCGCTCTTCGCGGCGATGCTGGGGGCCGATGAGAATTCCAACCGGCTGCGGCAATCCGCCCCGTGGGTCGGTTTGCTCCCGAAGGACGTGGTGAAAAGGCTCAATGAAGAAGCGACAGCTTGATCACCTGCTGCGCGCGGCCGGCGTCATCACGGGCGACACGCAGTTCGTGATCATCGGAAGCCAGGCTCTTCACGGCAAGTACCCCGACCTGCCCGACGCGATCCACGTCTCGGCGGAAGCCGACCTGATCGCCAAAAATAAGCCGCTGCTCACCGAGCTCCTCAATAGTATCGGCCAGGAGTCACTCTTCCACGAGACGCACGGCGTGTACGCCGATCCGGTCGACGAGACCACCGCGACCCTGCCCGACGGCTGGCAAGGGCGGCTAGTGAACCTTCCCGAGGGCGACACCAACGGCGTGCGCGGCCTGTGCCTGGAGCCGCACGACTTGGCGGTTTCCAAATACGTTGCCTGGCGCGAGAAGGACCAGGTCTTCACGAGGGAACTCGTGCGCCGCAGGCTCCTGGACAGAGAAAAACTCCTCACGCTGCTCGCGATGACGAAGGTCTCAGAGGAGTTGCGCTCTCTCATCCGATCGCGGATCGAGCGCGATTTCAAGGCCGCCGGTGATTAGGACTGCGATGGCTCCAATTCAGCAACTCAGTAGCCGGTTTCGCGCTATCGGTTCCTCGACAAAGCGGATGAGTGCTCACAGCGCGCGATGGCCATCGAGCCCGTGAGATTGACGAGGGTCTGTCATCGGAAGCATGAAGGCAGGCCGCAGGGGCGCGCATCTAGTCCCTACCGCCACGGCTCGTTGTGATGCAATTGCCGCCCCACCGCAATTTCTAGGTAGTTATCCACAGGCTCTGTGGAGAAGCAGTGGATAACCTGTGGAAAACGCGTGGAGAACGTCTTCAACGGCGATGGCTTTCGCGAAGTTATCCAAGATTCAACGTCGCGCGACGCGTCGCCCCAAACGAGAAGATTGGAAACGTGTAAGAAAGTTCCTACAGGCTGCGGCGGCTCATTTCTAGAGCGGCCGAGGTAAGCGTGGGGGTAATCACGCGCACGACAGTACGTCCAGTCTTGGGGCTATGCAGAGGAGTTGGGGCGCAGGTTCGATCCCTCATGGCCTCTACCGTCACGGGACTACCGGCGTGACAGATGCTCGGCTGGCTGACGTGCCTGGGATAGCCGTAGGCCGGCAAAGTCTGCTGATATCAGACGTCGGACCCTCACACATCACTGAGCATGAGGTGCACCGAGGGCACTTCCATATTGCGCAGAGAATCGAATACGTGCGGCGATCCGGCCAATTTACCCGCACACTTACCCGTTACACCCCAACTTATTCCCACTGTGCCATGGCAGCGCGAGGAAGCTAGTCGTGCGGTTCCTTGCTGTCTTCTGTGACCCTCGACAAGAAGACCGCGCCCGCGAGACTGCCACCCAGGGCGAGGACGGCCG
>CBDDRX010000111.1:0-3147 GCA_965233165.1 uncultured bacterium
AAGGAGCGATGCGCGGAGTCGCCGTCCACGCGCGGCCAGAGCGCGTCGGTGAGGCGGCTCTCGCTCACCTGCGCGCCGCCGTAGGCGATCAGCGCCTTCAGCAGCTCGAGCGGGCGGCGCTGCGCCTTGCCGCTCGCCGCCACCGGCTCGTCGTGCCCTTGCAGCCGGAAGCCGCCGAAGGTCTGCACGCGGAAGGTCCAGGGCCAGTCCTCGCCCGAGGGGCGTGCTTCCTCCGGCACCAGGCGGCGGCGCCTGATCAGGCTCTTCGCATAGTCGGTCTCGACCCCTGCCGCGAGCGCCGCCGCGAGCACGCGCGCCACCGCCGCGGGGCGCCAGCCGAGGAAGTGCTCGTAGCCGTACTGGCGCCCGAGCTGCAGCGCGCGCCGCAGCGCGTTCATCCCCGGCCGCTCCCGGTTGTGCGCAAGCGCGATCTGCGCGAAGCCGAGCAGGCAGGTAAACTCGAGGTGCGCGTTGTCGATGCGCCGCGCGATGTCGCGCATCGCCTGCAGGTGGGCGATGCACTTGCGCTCGTCGCCGCATTCCACCAGGATCTCCGCGAGCGACAGGCGGCAGAGCACCTCGAACAGCGGACAGCCGACCTCGATCGCCATGCGCAACGCGGCCTTGCCCTTCTGCAGCGCCTGCATCAGGTCCTTGCGCAGCACCGCTTCCCAGGCCTGGAAGTGGTGGTACGCGCACAGGTTGAAACGCCCGGCGCCCGCCTGCGCCTCGAGCCGCTTGACGATCGCCGCCGCGCCCGCGAGGTCGCCGGCCCCGAGCGCGCAGCCGTAGCCGTGCACCAGAAGCTGGAAGGTCCAGGTCTGCACGCCGGTCGCCTGCGCGATCTCCAGGCCCTCGCGCATCGCCTTCTCGCCGGCCGCAGCGTCGGCGGTGAGCATGGCGTGCATGGCCTCGATGTTCTTCAGCGTGATGTGCGAGAACGGCGTCACGCCGGGGGCGGTGGAGGCGCGCCGCATCGACTCGATGAGCTGCGCCGCGCGGGCAAAGAGGCCCGTCCAGGTCATGGTCAGCGCGGCGAGCAGGCCGACGAACATTTTCAGGTTGACGTCGGGCACCTCGGCGCTGGCAGCAAGCGCGCGCTCGATCCACTGCTTGATGTCGCGCCGCTGCGGCTGGCGCAGTGTCAGGGCGATGAACATGCTGCAGGCGAGCCGCGCCCCGGCCTCCGCCGTTGGCGGCCGCGCGCCGTTCTTCTCCGCCTCGTCGAGCACGGCGATCCAGCGGTCGAGCAGCGAGAAGTCGTCGAGCTCGTAGAGGATCGCGAACATCGCGCCCGAGGCCGCGAGCGCCATGCCGACGGCCTCCCCTTGCGCGCGAAACAGCGCGAACGCCCGCTCGTAGAGGATGCGGCCTTCGCGCGGCGCGAGCTGCGCCTGGCTCGCCGCCGCCCAGTACACCACCCAGGGGTGCTTCGCCTGGGTGTCGGCAGGCAGCTCCTCGACCCAGCGCGCGAGGGTCTCGCCGCGCCCCTGGCGCAGCAGCGACTCCGCCTGCCCGTCGACCACGCGCGCCATCTCTTCCCAGTCGTGGCTCTCGCGGTAAAGCGCGATCGCGTCCTCGACGGCGCCCGCCTGCTCCATCTGCCGCGCCGAGGCGCGCTGCAGCGCGCGCCGGCGGTCCTTGGGCAGCGCCTCCTCGGCGCGCGCCTGCAGGAAGTCGCGCAGCATGGGGTGGTACTGGTAGACCGGTTCGGGCTCGGTCTCGCGCAGGCTGACGAAATAGTTGAAGCGGTGCAGCTCGGCGATGAGCTGCGCGGCATCGGCGTCGCCCGACAGCTCGACGGCGATGCGCGCGGTCATCTTCGGTACATAGGCGGTCTGCACGAGGAAGTTCTGGATGCGCTCGTTCGACTTCTGGAAGATCTCCCCGGCGAGGTAGTCGAACACCAGCTGGCGCGTCGAAAGGTCGGCCGCTTGCGCGATCGGTCCGAGATGCGACTGCTCGAGCATCAGCACCAGGCCCGCGGCCCAGCCCTGGGTGCGGGCGTAGAGCGCCTCCACGGCTTCGGCAGGCAGGCTCGGCCGGCGCTTGGCGACGATGGCGGCGCTCTCTTCGCGCCGCAGCTGCAGCTCCTCCCAGCCGACGAGCGACAGCGTGCGGTTTGCCCGCAGACGTGCGAGCACCGGGGGCGGATCGGTCCGGCTGAGGAAGATCGCCCGCCCGCCGGGCGGCAGCTCCTGCAGGCCGATGCGCATCACCTCGACGAGCGGCGAGGACGTCGGCACCTGCTCGCAGCCGTCGAATACCAGGGCAAAGGGGGTCTTCAGCCGCGTGAAGAGCTGCTGGAAGTAGCGCCGCGTGAAGAGCGCGACGCCCGCCTGGTATTCGGGGGCGAGCAGCGGCAACGGCTCCGACCCGGCCTCGCCGTGCGCATCGGCGGCAACGCTGAGGTAGTAGAAGAACGTGGCGATGTCGGCGTCGCCCTCGTCGAGCTGGTACCAGAGGTAGGGAATGCCCGCCTCCTCGAGCCAGCTCGCCGCAAGGGTGGTCTTGCCGGATCCGGGCGGGCCGGAGACCCAAACCGCCGGGGCAGCTTCCTCCCCCTCTAGAAGCGCGAACAGGCGCTTGCGCGGCAACACGCCGGCCAGGCGCGGCCGGGTCGTCTTGCCCAGGGACGCCCGCTTCTGCTTCATCGCGTCGCTATCTTCCCATGGCTGCGCCGTCGCGGCGCGGGTCGGCGCCGCCGCGCCAGCCGCCGGGGACGCGCTCGATCCCGTGCAGCCCGCTCACCAGCGGCAGGAGGACCACGCGATGACCCCGTTCGGCGAGTCCCTGCTCGAGCGCCGCGTACGGTGTTTCCTTCTCCAGGAGCGTCGGCCCGTTGCGCGTGCCCAGGTTCGGCGCCGCAACCGCCGCCTGCAGGTCGAGGCCCCAATCGAGCCTCGCGACGAGCGCCTTCGCGACGTAGCTGATGATCATGGCGCCGCCGGGGGAGCCGATCACCAATTGCAGGTTTCCGTCTTTCCCGAAAACCGCGGTCGGCGCCATGCTGCTGCGCGGCCGCCTGCCTGCGCCGACCGCGTTCGCCGATCCGGGCACGAAGTCGAAGTCGGTGAGCTGGTTGTTCAGGATGAAGCCGCGCACCACGATGCGGCTGCCGAAGGGGCTCTCCACGGTGGTGGTCAT
>CBDDRX010000112.1:0-8864 GCA_965233165.1 uncultured bacterium
GTGGAAGCCGATCGAGCAGCGCTTCGGCCGGCGCGTGCTGCTGGCAGGCTCGGACGGCAGCGGATGGAAGCCGCTCGCGACCGGCGAGCTGCGCAGCCTGTCCTCGCTGCGGGCGGGGCTGCAGATGGTGAGCCGCAGCGGCGTGGTCAGCGACGCCGAGCTCCTCGAGTTCCGCACCGAGGTCGAGACGCTCGGCGCGCGCAGCCGGGCCGAGTGCGCTTCGCCCGAAATGCGCCAGGCGCTGGACGCGGCGCGCGAGCTCGACCGGCTGTGCGCCGACACGGACATCCAGGTGGCCCTGCATGTCACCGGCGCCGCGGAGGTACCGGACGAAGGCGAGACGCCCTATCAGGTTGCCACCGGGGAGAAGGGGGTCACCTTCCTGCTCGACATGCCCCGCACAACCGATCCCACGCGCGCGTTCGAGGCCATGGCGCGCGCAGCCGTGGCGCTGGCGGGGCAGGCCGGCGGGCAGCTCGTCGACGACCGCGGCCGGCCGCTCGACGAGCGCGCGCTGGCGGCCATCGGTGCGCAGCTGGAAGGCGAGCGTCGCAAGCTGTCCGAGCACGGGATCGAGCCTGGGAGCGCGCTGGCGCTGCGCTTGTTCTCATGAGCGCGTCGAAGGCGGTCGCGCAGCGCGCGGGAGGGCTGCGCGGCCTCATCGAGCACCATAACCGGCGGGACTACGTCGAAGGCGCACCCGGGATCAGCGACGCCGAGTACGGCGCGCTGTTCCAGGAGCTGCAGCGCCTCGAGGAAACGCATCCCGACCTGTGCACGCCCGATTCGCCGACCCAGCGCGTCGGCGGCGCGCCGCTCCCGGAGCTCGAGCCGGTGCGCCATGCCTTGCCGATGCGTTCCATCCGCAGCGAGACCGACACGGAGGCGAGCGGCGCCGAGTCCTTTGACGCCCGGATCCGGCGCGAGCTGGGCCAGGGCGCCGCGCCGGTCGAGTACGCGGCGGAGCTGAAGTTCGATGGCGTGGCGATCAGCCTGCTCTACGAGCAGGGAGCGCTGGTGCGGGCCGCCACCCGGGGCGACGGCGAAGTCGGGGAGAACGTCACGCAGAACGTGCGCACGATCCGCGCGATCCCGCTGCGGCTGCGCGGCGCGGCGCCGCCCGCGCTCGAGGTGCGCGGCGAGATCTACATGAACCGCAAGGACTTCGAGGCACTCAACGAGCGGCAGCGCGCCGCCGGCGGCAAGGTGTTCGTCAACCCGCGCAACGCCGCCGCCGGCGCCATCCGGCAGCTCGATCCGAAGATGGCGGCGCAGCGGCCGCTTTCCTTCTTCGCTTACGGCATCGGCCGCGCGGAAGGCTGGCGCCTCCCGCCCACCCACAGCGGCGTGCTCGATGCGCTGGCGGACCTCGGGCTGCCGGTGAGCGAGGAGCGCGCGGTCGTGCAAGGCGCCGCCGGCCTTGTGGAGTACCACCGGCGCATCGGGGGCTTGCGCCACGGCCTGCCGTTCGACATCGACGGCGTCGTCTACAAGGTGAACCGCCTGGACCTCCAGGAACGGCTCGGGTTCGTCGCGCGGGAGCCGCGCTGGGCGGTCGCGCACAAGTACCCCGCGCAGGAAATGACCACGGAAGTCCTCGGCATCGACGTGCAGGTCGGGCGCACCGGGGCGCTGACCCCCGTCGCCAGGCTGCGGGAAGTGTTCGTCGGCGGCGTGACCGTGAGCAACGCCACGTTGCACAACGAGGACGAGCTGCGCCGCAAGGACGTCTGGATCGGCGACACGGTGATAGTGCGCCGAGCCGGCGACGTGATCCCGGAGGTGGTCGGGGTGAGCCGCAAGGGCGCCCGCCTCGCGCAGCAGCGCTTCGAGATGCCGCGCGCATGCCCGGTGTGCGGTTCGCCGGTCGCGCGACTGGAAGGAGAGGCCGCCACCCGGTGCACCGGCGGCCTGTACTGCAAGGCGCAGCGCAAGCAGACCCTGCTGCATTTCGCCGGGCGGCGCGCGATGGACATCGAGGGCCTGGGGGAGAGGATCGTCGACCAGCTGGTCGAGCGCGAGCTCGTCCGCAGCCCGGCCGACCTGTACGGGCTGTACGCCGCGACGCTGGAAGGGCTGGAGCGCATGGGCGCGAAATCCGCGGCCAATCTGGTGCACAGCATCCGTGCCTCGCGCGACGTGCCGCTCGCGCGGTTCATCTTCGCGCTCGGCATCCCCGGGGTCGGCGAAGAGGTGGCGAAGATCCTCGCCCGCGAGTTCGGCTCGCTCGACGCGTTCATGAATGCCGACTGGCCCAAAGCCGCGGCAGACAAGGAAGCGATCCGCAAGCAAAATGCCCAACGCAAGAAGCGCGGGGAGCCCGCCCTCGGGGTGCCCCTGGAAGGAATCGGCCCTGAGCTCATGGAAAGCCTGGACAAGTTCCTGCACGAGCCCCACAACCGCGAGGTGATCACCCGACTGACCGGCCCGGAGCGGGGCATCCGCCTGGCGAGCGAGCCGCGCCCCGAGCCGGTCGCGACGGTAAGGACCTTCGTTCTCACGGGGAGGTTCTCGGGCATGACCCGCGACGAGGCGCAGGCGACGATCGAGGCGAAGGGGCACAAGGTCAGCGGCTCGGTGTCGAAGAAAACCGACTACGTGGTCGCCGGCGAAGACGCGGGAAGCAAGCTCGACAAGGCGCGCGAGCTCGGCGTTCCCGTCCTCGATGAGCGACAATTCGCAGAACTTCTCCGGAGCCTTTGAACAGATGCCCAAGCTGAGAAAAGCCGTTTTCCCGGTTGCCGGGTTCGGCAGCCGCTTCCTTCCCGTCACCAAGGCGAGCCCGAAAGAGATGCTGCCGATCGTCGACAAGCCGCTGATCCAGTACGCGGTCGAGGAGGCCGCGGCGGCGGGCATCACCGAGATGGTGTTCGTCACCGGGCGGAACAAGCGCGCGATCGAGGACCACTTCGACAAGGCCTACGAGCTCGAGACGGAGCTCGAGCGCAAGGGCAAGGACGTGCTGCTGCAGCAGGTGCGCTCGGTGCTCCCGGAGGGGGTGCGCTGCATCTACATCCGGCAGGCGGAGCCCCTCGGCCTCGGCCACGCCGTCCTGTGCGCGCAGCCGGTCATCGGCGACGAGCCCTTCGCGGTGCTGCTCGCCGACGACCTGATGGACTCCGAGCCCCCGGCGCTGGTGCGCATGGCGCAGGCGTTCGAGCGGGAAGGCGCGTCGCTGCTCGGCGTGGAGGAGGTGCCGCGCGACCAGACGCAGAGCTACGGCATCGTCACGATCGACAGGATGGAGGGCGACCTCGCCCGCATGCGCAGCATCGTCGAGAAGCCGCGTCCCGCGGATGCACCCTCGAACCTCGGCGTGGTCGGCCGCTACGTGCTCACGCCGCGCATCTTCGACACGCTCGGCGCGGTGCGCCCGGGGGCGGGGGGCGAGATCCAGCTCACCGACGGCATCTCGGCGCTGCTCGCCCACGAGCGCGTGTTCGCGATCCGCCTTCCGGGCAAGCGCTACGATTGCGGCTCGAAGCTCGGCTACCTTCAGGCAAGCGTCGAGTACGGCCTGCGCCACGCCGAAGTCGGCAAGGACTTCGAGCGATATCTGAAGGAGCGGTAAACTTCGGGCCCATGCCCGAGACCAAAGCCGCCTGGGATTTCCTGCAGGATTCCGACCTGATCTCGAGCGCCGCGGAGGTGCAGGCCGCGATCGACAGGGTCGCCGCCCAGGTCACCGCCAGGCTCGCGGAGAGCTATCCGCTGGTCCTCGCGGTCATGGGCGGGGCGGTCGTGTTTGCCGGCCAGCTCCTGCCCAGGCTGCGCTTCCCGCTCGACTTCGACTATATCCATGCCACGCGCTACGGCGCGGGGACGCGCGGGGCCGACATCCAGTGGCGGGTCGATCCCCCGCCCGACATCGCCGGACGCACCGTGCTGGTGCTCGATGACATCCTCGACGGCGGCGACACGATGGCCGCGATCCGCGACCGGATGATGAGCGGCGGCGCGAAGGCCTTCTTCTCGGCCGTGCTGGTGGAAAAGCTGCTCAAGAGGGCAAAGCCGATCGCCGCCGATTTCATCGGCCTGAAGATCGAGGATCGCTTCGTGTTCGGCTGCGGCATGGACGCCAAGGGCTACTGGCGCAACCTGCCGGAAATCCGCGCCATGAAGGGAGCCTAGGCGTGCTCGCGATCATCGGCGGCAGCGGGCTCTCGAAGCTCGGCAACATGGAAGTCACGCAGCGCAAGGTCGTGCGCACGCCCTACGGGGAGCCTTCCGGCGCGCTGACGTTCGGCCGGATCGCGAAGTGCGAGGTGGTCTTTCTCGCCCGGCACGGCTACGGCCACACGATCGCGCCGCACCAGGTCAACTATCGCGCGAACCTCTGGGCGCTCAAGGAAAGCGGCGCCGCCGAAGTGGTCTCCGTCGCCTCGGTCGGCGGAATCCGCAAGGACCTCGGGCCGGGCGTCCTCGTCCTGCCCGACCAGGTCATCGACTACACCTGGGGCCGGCCCTCGACCTTCTTCGAAGGGGCCGGGACGGCGGTGAACCACATCGACTTCACCGAGCCTTACTCGCCCGCCCTGCGCAAGCGCCTGCTGCAGGCGGCAGCCGACGCGAAGGAAGCGATCGTCGACGGCGGCGTCTACGCGGCGACGCAAGGCCCGCGCCTTGAGACCGCTGCGGAGATCAACCGCCTGGAGCGCGACGGGGCCGACGTGGTCGGAATGACGGGCATGCCCGAGGCCTCGCTCGCCCGCGAGATCAGCCTCGGCTACGCCGCGATCAACCTGGTCGCCAACTTCGCCGCCGGGCGCGGCGAGAGCGAGCATGCGATCCCGCTCGATCGCATCGAGGCCGTGCTCGGCGAATCGATGGGGCGCGTGCGCCGGGTCATCGAGAAGCTCTGCGAGCAATGATCCGCCCGGTCCTGCGCATGGGCGATCCGCGCCTTCTCGAGGTTGCCGCTCCGGTGACGGCGTTCGACACCCCGGCGCTGCGCGAGCTGCTCCAGGACATGCGCGACACCATGGCCCAGCTGAACGGCGCCGGCCTGGCGGCGCCGCAGATCGGCGTCTCGCAGCGCGTGGTCATCTTCGGCGTCACCTCCAATCCCCGCTACCCCGGGATCGAGCCGGTCCCGGACACGGTCCTCATCAACCCGGTCCTGACGCCGCTCGCTGCCGATGAAGAGGAAGGCTGGGAAGGCTGCCTCTCGGTTCCCGGCATGCGCGGGTGGGTGCCGCGGTTCAAGCTGCTGCGCTATCGCGGCTACGACGAGAGCGGCAACGTGATCCAGCGGGATGCCGAGGGCTTCCATGCGCGCGTCGTGCAGCACGAGGTCGACCACCTGGACGGGATTCTCTACCCGCGCCGGATCCGGGACCTGACGCGGTTCGGCTTCAACGACGCGCTGTTCCCCGGCGAGGACCTTCCCGCCGAGGACTAGACCTGCAGGGCCTCGAGGAGCTCCTGCTCGAGCTGCAACACGGTTTTGGCATCCGACAGCGCTTCCCCCGACACGAGGAACACATCCTCGGCACGATCGCCGAGCGTATTGATGCGCGCCGTGTGCAGATTGACGCGGTACTCGCCGAGCGTGCGCGCGACGCCGTAGAGGAGGCCCGGGCGGTCGCTCGCCACGATCGAGAGCACCTGGTAGGTGCCGCGCTCGTCGGGCCGCAGGTCCACCACCGGCGAGATGGGAAAGTGGCGCACGCGGCGCGACAATCGCCCGGTGCTCGGCAGCGGTAGCGGCCCCTCCTTGCGCAGCGCCTCGGCGAGATCGTGCTCGATGGCGGCGATCATGTCCCGGTAGTGGGACTCCCGGCCCTTCCCCATGACGAGGAAGGTGTCGAGCGCGTAGCCATGCCGCGTCGTGTGGACGCGCGCCTCCGCGATATTGAGCCCCGCCTGCTCGAAGTAGCCGCAGATCCGCGCGAACAGCGCCTCGCGGTCGCGCGTATAGATCATCACCTGGAGGCCCTCGCCGAACGGCGCGAGGCGCGCCTTGACCACCGGCTCGGCGGTATCCACCCGGTAGTGCAGGTTGCGCGTCTGCCAGGCAATGTCCTGCGCGTCGTGGCGCAGGAAGTACGTGATGTCGAGCTGCGCCCAGAGCTTGTCCTTCACCGTATCGGAAAGCGCGTACAGGCGCAGCAGCCGGGCGGCCTCCTCGCGCTTCTCCGCCAGCGCGGCGTCGCGCGCGAGCGGCTCGCCGGTCAGCGTGCGGCGCGTCGCGCGGTACAGATCCTCGAGCAGCTTTCCCTTCCATGCGTTCCAGACTTTCGGGCTGGTGCCGCGCACGTCCGCCACGGTCAGGAGGTAGAGCGCGACCAGCCTGCGTTCCGTGCCGACCTTCGCCGCGAAAGCCTCCACGACCTCGGGGTCGTGGACATCCTGCTTCTGCGCCACCGCGGACATCGCGAGGTGGTTCTCGACCAGAAACTGGACCAGCTCCCGGTCCTCTTTCGCGAGCGCATGACGCGTTGCGAACCTGCGCGCGTCGCCGGAACCGAGCTGGGAATGGTCGCCGCCGCGGCCCTTGGCGATGTCGTGATACAGCGCGGCGACATACAGGAGCCAGCGCCGCTCGAAGCCGCTCATGAGCTCGGTGCAGAGCGGGAACTCGTGCGCGAGCTCCGGCATCGTGAAGCGGCGCAGGTTGCGCAGCACCATGAGGATGTGCTGGTCCACGGTGTAGACGTGGAAAAGATCGTGCTGCATCTGCCCGACGATGCGGCCGAACTCCGGCAGGTAGCGCCCCAGGATGCCGTACTGATTCATGCGCCGGAACTCGTGCACGATCCCGCGCGGCTGCTGCAGCATGTGCAGGAAGAGCAGCTGCGCGGTCGGATTCCTGCGGAAGGCGGCGTCCACCCGGCCGCGCGAGCGCCAGAGCGCCCGCAGGGTCGGCGCCGTCATCCCGCGCAGCTCCTGGTGCTGCATCATCAGCAGGAAGCTTTCCAGGATCGCGGCCGGCTCGCGCGCGAAGACCGCCTCGTCCGCGACCTCGAGCAGCTCGCCGCGCACGCGGAAGCGCTCGTTGAGCGCGCGCGTCGCGTCGTTTGCAGAGGGCAGGAGGCGCGCTTCCAGGTTCTGCAGCAGGATGGCGTTGAGCTGCGTGACCGTCTTCGCCGCGCGGTAGTAGCGCTGCATCATCGCCTCGCTCGCGCGCCGCTCGGCGGTGTCTTCGTCGCCGTACTGCTTCGCCAATGCGTTCTGGAAGTCGAACACGATCCGGTCCTCGCGCCGGCCCGCCAGGTAATGCAGCCGGATGCGCAGGTCCTGGAACGCCGATTCATGGCGGGCGAGGCGGCGTGCCTCGTCGCGCTCGATGAGGCCGTGCGTCACGAGGTCCTTCCAGGTCCGGCCCGCGCCGGAGGTCATCCCGGCGGCCCGGGCGATCCACTGGATCACCTGCATGTCGCGCAGCCCGCCCGGCGCCTCCTTCAGGTTCGGCTCGAGGGAATAGGGAGAGTCCTGGTGCTTGGCGTGCCGCTGCTCCTGCTCGAGCTTCTTCGCCTTGAGGAATGCCGCGGGATCCGCAGCGCGCCCGAAGCGCCGCTCCAGCGCGGCGAAGAGCTTGCGGCTCCCCGCGAGGTAGCGCGACTCCAGGAGCGTGGTCTGGATGGTGATGTCCGCCTCGGCCATTTCGCTGCAACCGTCCAGCGTGCGCACGCTCTGGCCGATCTCCAGGCCGATGTCCCAGAAAGCGCCGATCAGCCGCTCCAGCGCCTCGCGCTCCTTCGGCGCGGGCTCTTCCGCCAGCAGCACGAGCAGATCGATGTCCGAGTGAGGAAACAGCTCTCCGCGTCCGTAGCCGCCGGTGGCCACCAGGGCGCCTTTCAGGCCCGAGGCGGCCCAGACGGCCATGACGATCCGGTCGATTAGCCGGGCATGCCGGCGCAGCAGCGCGCGAGGGTCGGGCCGCGCGAAATATGCCTCGCGCAGCGCGGCACGCCCGGCGATCAGGTCCGCGCGCCAGGCGGCGGCCGCGTCCTGCGTTGCATGGACGACCGCGCTCACGGCCGGCTAGGGCGCCGGCGGGGTTCCCGCCGAGCGCGTAAGCACTTCGAACCCCGCCTCCGTCACCAGCACCGTGTGCTCCCACTGGGCCGAAAGGCTGTGGTCCTTCGTGACGATCGTCCAGCCGTCGGCCAGCTCGCGGATCCCGGGCTTGCCGGCGTTGATCATCGGCTCGATGGTGAAGGTCATGCCGGCCTCGAGCGGCATCCCGGTGCCCGGCTTGCCGTAGTGCAGGACCTGCGGCTCCTCGTGGAACTTGCGGCCGATGCCGTGCCCGCAGAACTCGCGGACCACGGAGAAGCCGTTCTCCTCCGCGAGCGCCTGGATCGCCGCGCCGATGTCGCCCAGACGCGCGCCCGGCCGCACCTGCGAGATGCCGCGCCACATGCACTGGTACGTGACGTCGACGAGGCGCCGGGCCTGGATGCTCGGCTCGCCGATGTAGTACATGCGGCTTGAGTCGCCATGGAATCCGTCCTTGATCACGGTGACGTCGATGTTGAGCACGTCGCCGCCTTTGAGGACGCGCTCGCCCGGGATGCCGTGGCAGACCTGGTGGTTCACCGAGGTGCAGATCGACTTCGGGAACGGGCGGTAGCCCGGCGGCGCGTAGCTGAGCGGGGCGGGGACTGCCTTCTGCACGTTGACGATGTAGTCGTGGCAGAGGTCGTTCAGCGCCCCGGTCGTAACGCCAGCCTTCACGTGGGGGGTGATGAAATCGAGCACCTCGGAGGCAAGCCTGCCCGCGACCCGCATGCGCTCGATCTCCTCCGGGGTCTTCAGTACAACGGCCATTGATGCCTGATTATGCTAGAATTTTGGGCTGACTTTGCATTTCGCACGGTCAAATTATCCTGCCCGGTTCCCTAGGGTGCCCGGAGCCC
>CBDDRX010000113.1:0-8212 GCA_965233165.1 uncultured bacterium
GAGAAGCTCTCCAACATCCACTACTACCTCGCGGATCCGGAAGTGCGGAAGGCCGCATGGCAGAACCGCCTCGCCAGTCCCGCCTGGACGGCGAAGCCCAATGCCGGTCACCTCGCCCTGGTGGAGCTGGAAAAGGCAAACAAGCTTCACGCGCTCATCACGCAGAACATCGACGAGCTGCACCAGATCGCCGGCAATTCGCCGGAGAAGGTGATCGAGGTGCACGGCACGCTCCGCCGCGTCATGTGCTGGGGCTGCGGGATGCGCGCACCGATGGAGAAGGCGCTGGCGCGCGTGCGCGCGGGCGAGGCGGATCCGCCGTGCCGCGACTGCGGCGGGATCCTGAAGAGCGACACCATCTCCTTCGGCCAGCAGCTCGTGCCGGAGGTGATCGACCGCGCGATGCAGGCCGCCGGGGAGGCGGAGGTGTTCCTCGCGATCGGCTCCACCCTGCAGGTCTATCCGGTCGCCGGGGCCGTGGACATCGCGCGCGAGGCCGGGGCGAAGGTCGTGATCGTGAACGCGGAGCCGACGGCCTACGACCGCGTGGCCGATGCCGTCTTCCACGACAGCATCGGCAAGGTGCTGCCCCGGCTTATTCCAGGCTCAGGTACCGCCTAGCGTTTCCCGAAGTGATCGCCGAGACGGTTGGGGCATCGAGCCCTGCCCGGGCGAGCGAATCGAGCGGCGCGTCGTCCCCCATCGCGAACGGATAGTCGGTCCCGAGCAGCACCTGCGAGGCGCCGTAGGTCTCGACGAGGAAGCGGATCGCCTTCGGCTCGAACACCAGGTCGTCGTAGAAGAAGCGGCGCGCGGTCGTGTCCGGCGGCTCCGGGACCGCCTCCTGCGACTTGGGGTAGTTCTTCCAGGCGTGCATGAGGCGCGGCAGGAGGATCGGCATCGCGCCCCCGCCGTGGCTGAAGGCGATCTTCAGCTTCGGATGGCGCATGCCGATGCCGCCGGTGATCATCGACGCCGCGGCGAGCGCCACGTCGCCCGGGAAGCAGACGGCCTGCTCGGCGAACGGCCCGACGATCCGGTCCTGGCCGGCGGGCCGCAGCGCATGGACGAAGATCGCCGCGCCCAGGCGCTCGCACTCGGCGAAGAACGGCTCGAAGCGCGCGTCGCCGATCGAGGTGCCGTTGACATGGCTTGCGATCTCCACGCCCTTGAACTTCAGGGTGTGAAGTACGAAGTGCAATTCTTCGATCGCTTTCTCCACGTCCTGCAGGGGAACGGCCCCCAGGCCGATGAAGCGATCCGGCGCCGCGGCGATCATCTCGGCGATCTGCTCGTTCAGGTAGCGGACCAGCGCTCCCGCGTCGTCGAGCGGCAGCCAGTAGGAGAGCAGCTCCGGCATCGGCGAGAGCGCCTGGCGCGCGACGCGCTGGCGGCCCATGTCCGCGATGCGCCGCGGCACGCTCCAGCAGCCGTCGGAGACGGTCCGGTACACCTTGCCGGAGATCATCACGTGCTTATGGCAGGCGTGGGCGTCGGCCATCGACGGCCAGGGGACGTCGCGGTTCTTCCCGGCGTAGGCGGGGAACCGCTCGGGCACGACGTGGCAGTGGACGTCGATCGCCTCGCTCACGCCTTGCTTCCGGTGATTTTCTGGATGACCGGACGCGAGCCCTCGAGCGCGACGCGCTGCAGGTAGAAGGAGAGGCCGCGCGGGCCGCCCAGCTCCTCGCCGCCGCCGGCGCGTCCGGGGCCGCCGTGCACGAGCTGCGGCAGCACGGTGCCGGGACCCGGAGAGAGCTCGATCTTAGGATGGCCGAGGAAGACGCGGCCATGGTAGGGCGCGATCCCGAGCACGACCGACTCGAGGAAGGCCACGTCGTCGGAGTAGACCGAGGAAACCAGCCCGCCGCCGCCTTTCGCGACCAGCTGCTCAGGGTTTTCGTCGTACGCGATGAGCGTGGCGATGGGGCCGAAGACCTCGTGCTCGTGCACCGCGCGCGCACCGGGCGCCGCTTCGACGACGACCGGGGAAAGGAAGTAGCCCTTGTCCCCGAAGCGCTCGTTCTTCCCGCAGACGATCCTGCCTTCCTTTTCCAGCCGGGAGAGCCCCTCGCGTGCGTCATCGAGCTGCGACGAAGTCGCAAGCGGTCCCATCCGCACTTCCTCGTCGGCCGGATCGCCGACCCTGATGGGTCCGAGCAGCTCCGCGAGGTCGTTGCGCACGTCCTCCAGCAGGGCCTGCGGCACGATCACGCGCCGGATCGCGGTGCACTTCTGGCCGGCCTTCTGCGTCATGTCGCGCACCACGTCCTTGAGGAAGAGCTCGTACATGTCGCTGCGCGGCGCGACGTCCGGGCCGAGCACCGCGGCGTTCAGGCTGTCGGCCTCGACGTTCACGCGCACCGAGTGGCGCAGGATGTTGGGCTGCGCGCGCAGCTTCTCGCCGGTGTTGCCGGACCCCGTGAAGGCGAGGACGTCCTGCCCGCCGAGGAGCGAGACGAGCTCGCGCGGCGCGCCGGCCACGAAGGAGAGGGCGCCGTCGGGGAGGAGGTTCTTTTCGACCAGCAGCTCCATGATGCGGTGCGCGACCATCGCCGAGCTGGTCGCCGGCTTCGCGAGCACCGGCATGCCGGCGAGCAGCGCCACGGCCGCCTTCTCCGCGAAGCCCCAGGCCGGGAAGTTGAACGCGTTGATGTGCACGGCGACCCCGTGCCGGGGCACCGCGATGTGCTGGCCGTGGAAGCGGGCCGAGCGGCCGAGCTGGATGCCCTCGCCGTCGACGAGGAAGCGCGCCGCGCCGAGCGCCGTGCCGACCTCGGCGTAGGCGAGGAGGGTGGCAATCGCCCCGTCGATGTCGAACTTCGCGTCCGAGCGCGTGTTGCCGCCGTTGGCGATGCCGAGCGCGAGCAGCGTATCGCGATCGGACTGCATCGCGTCCGCCATCGCCTTGAGGAGCGCCGCGCGCTCGGCGAACGTCAGCGCGCGCAGCGCCGGCCCGCCCTTCGCGCGCGCATGCTCGAGCGCCGCGGCGAAGTCGATGCCCTCGCTGCTCGCCCGGGCGAGCGGCGCTTCGGTGGCCGGATTGAGGAGGGTCTGCGGCGTACCGCTGCCGGCGACCCATCGGCCGCCGACGTAGCTCTTGAGTTCTTGCATCCCCGGATTATCCGGGCGAATTCGGTGTCAGGCACCGATTTCCCGGCGCTGCGCGCCGCACTGCCGTTTCTGGAATTCGGTGCCTGACACCGAATTCGCTTCTATGCAGGAGGCGGCGGGGGCGGGGTGCCGGGAGGGGGCGGCGGGATGGTGGCGGGGCGCTGCTGGATGTGGCCGGAGCTCGGGCGAAGCGCGGGGCGCTCGTAGCGCGCGGCGCTGGGAATCTTGTGGCCCTTCGCGTACATGCACTGCTGGTAGCCGGTGTCGTAGCGGTACTGCAGCGAGCGGCCGGACTGGCTGCCGGTTCCCGTGCCGACCAGCGCGCCACCGGCGCCGCCCAGCGCAGCTCCGGCCGCCATGGAGTTACCCGATCCGCCGAGCGCCGCGCCGGCAAGCCCGCCGATGACCGCGCCGGCTGCGGCGCTGCGCGCCCCGGCATCCATCGAGGCGCTGTTCGGCGACTCGCCGTTCACCTGGAGCGACGCGTACTGGCGGCACTCGTGGTCGTCGAAGCGGAAGTGCTCGAAGCTCTTGCCGCTGCCGGGGAGGACCATCACGCCGGGGCCGCTGGGGGTGGATGCGCAGCCCGCCAGGAAGACAACCGACGTCACAAGGAGCTTTTTCATTGCGGCGGTGCCGGCGGGACCTTCTGCCATCCGCCCGGGCATTCCCTAACGTACGGGTAGTAGCCCTTCGCGTTCACGCAGTAGTACCACCAGCCTTGCTGGTCGGTGACCGGCGGGTCGTGGCGTTCCACGTAGACCGGCGGCGCGACCTGCACAACCTGCGGCGCGACGTAAACCGGCGCAGGGTAGTAATGGTAGGCAGGCCAGGGGTGGTGCCAGTAAAGCGGGGCGCCGAAGTGCAGGCCGATGCTCAGGCGCCCCCGGCCGCCGCCGTGCGCCGAGGCATCCGGGCTGGCCAGCAGCCCCGCCAGGCTGAGTGCTACGAGACCGAGCAGCGCTTTCATGCTCCGCAGCCTACCCCTGGGCGCGGGGCGCAGGGGTAACCGGTTGTAACAGGCTATTTCGGCTGCGGGACGATCCGCAGATACGGCTTGGGCGCCTTCCAGCCGCCGGGGTACTGCTTCTTCGCGTCGTCGTCGCTCACGGACCCGGCGATGATCACGTCCTGCCCCTGCTTCCAGTTCGCCGGGGTGGCCACCTTGTGCTTCGAGGTGAGCTGCATCGAGTCGAGCACCCGCAGGATCTCGTCGAAATTGCGACCCGTGGTCATCGGGTAGTACAGGATCAGCTTCACCTTCTTGTCGGGCCCGATCATGAACACCGTGCGCACCGTCATGTTGTCCGCGGCGGTGCGCTTCCCGGGAGTCGCCTCGGCCGGCAGCATGTCGTAGAGCTTGGAGATCTTCAGGTCCGGGTCGCCGATCATGGGGTAGTTCACCGCGGCGCCCTGGGTCTCCTCGATGTCCTTTGCCCAGCGCGAGTGGTCGTCCACCGGGTCCACCGACAGGCCGATGATCTTCGCGTTTCGCTTGTCGAACTCCGGCTTCATGCGCGCCATCGTGCCCAGCTCCGTGGTGCATACCGGGGTGAAATCCTTGGGGTGGGAGAACAGGATCGCCCAGCCGTTGCCGATCCACTGGTGGAAATCGATCGGGCCCTGGGTGGTCTGGGCCTGGAAATTGGGGGCTTCGTCGCCGATACGCAGTGCCATGGGGGTCTCCGGGGGCTTCAGGGGAAAAGCAATCCTACCTCCGGAAAAACCCTTTTCGCTACCGTGCTTTGGGAGTAGAGTAGCCTCGGAATTTAGTTTGGAGGCCAAACAAATGCTGGCGCGCGTGCAGCAGCGGCTCGAGGTCAACGGCGAGGCGGCGGAGGTGTCCTTCGCGCCCTACAAGACGCTCCTCGAGGTGCTGCGCGAGGACCTGCAGCTCACGGGCACGAAGCACGGCTGCGAGCTCGGCGAGTGCGGCGCCTGCACGGTGCTCCTCGACGGGGTGCCCGTCCTCTCCTGCCTGGTGCTCGGGCGCGAATGCGACGGCCGGTCGGTGCAGACGATCGAGGGTCTCGCCCGCGGCCCGGAGCTCCATCCCCTGCAGGCGGCGTTCAGCGATTTCGGCGGCTCCCAGTGCGGCTACTGCACCCCGGGGGTGATCATGACCGCCCAGGCGCTGCTGGAAAGAAACCCGAACCCCAGCCGGGAAGAGATCAAGGTCGCCACCGCCGGCAACCTGTGCCGCTGCACCGGCTACCAGCAGATCGTGGAAGCCATCGAGGACGCGGCGCGCGTGCTCCGGGAGGAAGCCAGGTGAAGAAGCGCTTCGACGTCGTCGGCAAATCGCGCCGCCGGGTCGACGGCCGCGCGAAGGTCACCGGGGCGCTGCGCTTCGCCGACGACCTGTCGCTGCCGCGCATGGTGCATGCGAAGCTCCTGCGCTCGCCGCACCCGCATGCCCTCGTCGGAAGCATCGATACGGAAAAGGCGCGAAACCATCCCGGCGTCCATCTCGTCCTCACCGGGCAGGACTTCCCGGTGCCGTTCGGGATCATGCCGGTGTCGGTGGACGAGTTTCCCCTCGCGCGCGAGCGCGTGCGCTACGTCGGCGACCCGGTCGCCGCGGTCATCGCGAAGGACGAGCAGACGGCCAATGAAGCGCTGGGCCTGATCGAGGTCGTCTATGAAAAGCTGAGGCCCGTCTGCGACGCGATCGACGGCCTGAACAACCCCGAGCCGCGCATCCACGACTACGGCGAGCAGGGCAACATCCACCGCAACCAGTCCTACGAGTTCGGCGATGTCAAGGAGGCCTTGGAAAAGTCCGACCTGATTTTCGAGGATCTTTTCTTCTACGAAGGGAACACGCACCTGCCGATGGAGCAGCAGGCCTCGCTCGCGTTCCTCGACGGCGAGGGCAAGCTGCAGGTTTCCTCGAGCACCCAGAACCCGCACTACCTGTACCGCCAGCTCGCGCGCGTGCTGCAGTACCCGGAGGCGAAGATCCGCGTCGTCGCGACGCCGAACGGCGGCGGCTTCGGCGGCAAGTGCGATCCGGGCGGCCACGAGTTCGTGGTCGCGAAGGCGGCGCTGGTGCTCGGCCGCCCGGTCAAGATCGGCCTCACGCGCGAGGAAGTGTTCTACGTGCACCGCGGCCGCCACCCGGTGCTGATGAAGATGAAGACCGGCGTGACGAAGGAGGGCAAGCTCACCGGCATGCACCTGCAGACGCTGCTCGACGGCGGCGGCTACGGCTCGCACGGCCCGGCGAGCACGTTCTATACGGGCGTGCTGACGCCGGTCACCTACCACTACCCGCGCTTCAAGTTCGAGGCCTGCCGCGTCTTCACGAGCAAGCCGGCCTGCGGCCCCAAGCGCGGCCATGGCACGCCGCAGCCGCGCTTCGGCCAGGAAGTGCAGCTCGACAAGATCGCCGAAAAGCTGGGCATCGATCCCGCGGAGCTGCGGCTGAGGAACCTGACCAAGGAGAATTCCCTGACCGCGAGCTGGCTGCACGTCGGCTCCACCGGCCTGCGGGAGTGCATCGAGAAGGTCGTCGAGATCTCCGGCTGGAAGGAGCGGCGCGGCAAGCTTGGCAAAGGCCGCGGCCTCGGCCTCGCCTGCAGCACGTACATGTGCGGCGCCGGAGTCTCGATCTACTGGAACAAGATGCCGCACTCGGGCGTGCAGATCCTGCTCGACCGCTCCGGCACCGTGGTCGTCTATTGCGGCGCGACGGAGATCGGGCAGGGCTCGGACGACGTCCTGGCGGCGATCGTTGCGGAAGCGCTCGGCGTCGACACCGGCGTCGTGCGCTGCGTGACCGGCGACACCGGCATCACGCCGGTCGACCTCGGCTCCTACTCGAGCCGCGTCACCATCATGATGGGCAACGCCGCGCTTCAAGCGGCGGAGCGGCTGCGCGCGAGCCTCGCCGCGGTCGTCTCCGAGACGCTCGGCACGCTGCCCGACCGCGTCGTCTTCTCGCAGGGCCGCGTCTTCGCCGCCGACAACCCGGGGCCGGGCATGTCCTTCGTCGAGGCGGTGGCGATGGCCGAGGCGCAGCTCGGCACGCTTTCGGCGGTCGGCTCCTACGCGCCGCCGAAGGCGCCGGGCAAGTACAAGGGCGCCGGCGTCGGTCCGTCGCCCGCGTACAGCTTCACTGCCTGCGTCGTGGAGACGGAAGTCGACGAGCGCACCGGCTGGGTCCACGTGCCGAAGATCTGGATCGCGCACGATATCGGCCGCGCGCCCAATCCGACGCTCGCGCGCGGTCAGGTGATCGGCGGCGTCTACATGGGCCTGGGCGAGGCGCTCATGGAGGAGCAGTCGTTCCGCCGGCTGCCGGAGAAGCTCTCCGGCGCGCTCGTGCACCGCGCCCCTTCGATGCTCGACTACAAGAGCCTCACCTCGCTCCACATGCCGGAGGTCGAGGTCGCGCTCATCGAGTCCGAGGCGGACGACCCGAACTGCCCTTACGGCGCGAAGGAGGTCGGGCAGGGGCCGCTGCTGCCGGTGATGCCGGCGGTGGCGAACGCGATCTACGACGCGGTGGGCGTACGCATCCACGAGATCCCGATCACGCCCGACAAGGTGCTGCGCGCCCTGCAGCTGAAGAATTCGGGCAAGGAGGCACGGGTGGGGCCCGAGTCGTTCCCCGCCGTGCCGTATCCCGAGCCGCAGTTCGTGCTGCCGCCCTGGGAAGAGGGCGACGGGAAGGAGAGCAAGCGCAATGCTGCGGCTGCCGTGGTTTGACTACCGCGCGCCGCGCTCCGTAGCGGAGGCGGCGGCGATCCTCGCCGGCGAAGGCCCGCAGGCGATGCTCGTCGCGGGCGGCACCGACCTCTATCCGAACATGAAGCGCCGGCACCAGACGCCGAAGATGCTCGTCTCCCTGCGCGGCGTTTCCGAGCTCAGAGCTCTCAACGGGACGTTCGGCGCAGGTCTTACTCTTACGGAAGTCGTAAGAAGCGAAAAGACACCCACGGCCCTTCGCCAGGCCGCGGCGCAGGTGGCGACGCCGCACCTGCAGAACATGGGCACGCTCGGCGGCAACCTCTGCCTCGACACGCGCTGCACCTACTACAACCAGACCTACGAGTGGCGCAAGGCGATCGACTTCTGCCTGAAGAAGGACGGC
>CBDDRX010000114.1:0-4068 GCA_965233165.1 uncultured bacterium
ATCCTCTACGAGTCGAACATCATCAACGAGTACATCGACGAGCGCTTCCCCCACCCGCAGCTGATGCCCGCCGACCCGGTGATGCGCGCCCGCGCGCGGCTCATGCTCTTCAACATGGAAGTGGAGCACTTCTCGCAGATCGAGGCGCTCGAGTCGGGCAAGGACAAGCCGATGGACAAGGCGCGCCAGCACGTCACCGACCGCCTGATCGAGCTCGCGCCGGTGTTCACCAAGACCAAGCACATGCTCGGCGACGACTTCACCATGCTCGACGTGGCGATCGCGCCGCTGCTCTGGCGCCTGGACCACTACGGCATCAAGCTCGGCAAGACCGCCGCGCCGCTCATGAAGTATGCCGAGCGCATCTTCTCGCGTCCGGCGTTCATCGAAGCGCTTACGCCGTCCGAGAAGGTGATGCGTAAATAATGAGCGAAATACCCACCAAGCCGTACCTGCTGCGCGCGCTCTTCGAGTGGTGCGTGGACAACGGCTACACGCCGCACATCGCGGTGAAGGTGGACTCGCGCACCCAGGTGCCCGCCGAGTACGTGAAGAACGGCGAGATCACCCTCAACATCAGCCCGGCGGCGGTGCACAAGCTGCAGGTCGGCAACGAGCTGATCGAGTTCTCCGCGCGCTTCGGCGGCGTGGCGCGCCAGATCTCGGTGCCGGTGCCCAACGTCTACGCGCTCTACGCCCGCGAGACCGGCCACGGCATGACCTTCGACATCGAGAGCCCGAAGCCCGGCCTGCAGGCGGTCGCCGAGGCGGAGACCTCGCCGGCGAAGCCGCCGGTCGCGCTCCCCGCGCCGCGCACGACAACACCGCAGCCCCCGCACAAGCCCTCCGGCGGCGCCAAGCCCACGCTCCGGCGCATCAAGTAGGACAATAGGGCCAGGGCCGGCTTAGCTCAGTTGGTAGAGCAGCGGTTTTGTAAACCGAAGGTCGGCGGTTCGATTCCGTCAGCCGGCACCACGATTTATCGCGACGTCCACGAGCGGGAGGTTGCTCCCGTCCGGCCCCCTACGTTTCACCCATTCCACGGGGATTCCCTTGCCAGTACTGTGTCGAAGACAAAGGGGGAGTCATGCTCTTGCGCTCGCTGGTGCTGATCGGTCTCGCCGCGGCTTCGCTTTCGGCTGCGGCCCAGACCGCCGTGGATGCCTTCGATCGCGGCTCGTACAACCGGAGCTTCGTCGGCACTACGCCCGGTCCGGTCTCCCACAATCCCGACAACACGAACTACTTCACCGGCCAGGACTTCACCGGGATGAACGTCGGCGCGGGCTATCGCAGCTTCTTCGCATTCGACCTGAGCTCGTTCGCCGGACAGAGCATCACGTCTGCCACGCTGCACCTGTTCAATCCGATCGGCAGCTTCTTCCAGTTCAATCCGGCGGCGAACTCGGGGCCCTTCGAGACCCTGCAGATCTTCGACGTCGCCACCCCCGCCGCCACGCTGCTCTCCGGAAGCGGCGGCCTCGCGGCGTTCGAGGATCTCGGCACCGGCGTTTCCTTCGGGACCGTGAACGTCAGCCTGGCGGACAACAACAGCTTCATCGACATCGTCCTCAACAGCGATGGACTGGCTGCGGTCAATGCCGCGGCAGGAGGCAGCATCCTCTTCGGCGGCAGGCTGACGAGCATCGATGCCGGCGCCGGCACCCAGCGGCTCTTCGCGTTCTCCAATCCCGACATGGTCGCCATGTCGGGGACGCAGCTCCTCCTCACGGCGACAGCCCCCATCCCGGAGCCGGAGACGTACGCGATGCTCGTGGCGGGCCTTGCGCTGCTCGGATTCCATGCGCGGCGCAGAAGGGCGAAAGCCGTAGTCCGGTAAGAATCTGCGGCGCGAAAAAAGAAAAGCCCGCGGCCGCGGGCTTTTTCCTTGCAGGAACGGCTTACAGGGGCTTGATGTTGTGCGCCTGCAGGCCCTTCGGGCCCTTCTTCACCTCGAACTCGACCTTCTGGCCTTCCTTGAGGGTCTTGAAGCCGCTCATCATGATCGCGGTGTGATGCGCGAACAGGTCCTCGCCGCCTTCCGCGGGGGTGATGAAGCCGAAACCCTTCGAGTCGTTGAACCACTTCACGGTACCGGTTGCCATGTGTCTCTACTTCCTTTGCTGATTGTCGCGGCGCATCCGGGCGCGACCGAGCCGGGCATGACGATTTCAAGGAAGGGATTTGGCTGCCACTGCGAACGTCCTGGAGAGGCGATGCGAGGGTGCAAATTCACGCTTGAGATCACTGCGCGGCGATGATATCACCGGCCCTTGCGGGTCTGTCTACCTCCGCCCGGACCGGTCCTGTCGGGGAGCGGCAACGCGGTCTGGTACTTCACCTGCTTGAGGGCGAAGCTCGACTTGATGTTGCCCACGCCGGGCACGCGCGACAGGAAATCGAGGATGAAGCGCTCGAACGCCGGCACGTCGGGCACCACGACGCGCAGCAGGTAGTCGGCGTCGCCGGTCATGAGGTAGCACTCCATGACTTCCGGGCGCGCGCGCACCGCCTTCTCGAACACCTCGAGGGCGGACTCGATCTGCCGCTCGAGCGTGACCTGCACGAGCACGCTGACGGTCAGGCCGAGCTTCTTCGGGTCGAGCAGCGCCACGTAGCGCTCGATGAGCCCGCTTTCCTCCAGCGCGCGCACGCGCACCAGGCAGGGGGAAGGGGAAAGTCCGGCGGCCTGCGCCAGCTCCACGTTCGAGATGCGCGCGTTTCTCTGCAGCGCTTCCAGGATCCTCAGGTCTTTGGCGTCCATGCAGCATTTTATGCCGTCGCAAGCACCTAAAACGGCCTTGAACAGGAGCACGTGCGCCGGACGGGCGTCTAACATGCTCCCATGACCGACCTTTCCGACATCGTTGCCTCCGCCTTCTGGCGCGTCAATCCTCCGGACGCGGACCCGCTCGAGACGCGCGAATGGCTGGAGGCCTTCGACGCGCTGGTCGCGGCCGAAGGACGCGAGCGCGCGACGTTCCTGCTCCTCAGGCTGCTGGAGCATGCCCGCGCGCGGCGCGTGCCGATGCCGCCGGTGCTCAACACGCCGTACAAGAATTCGGTCCTGCTCGCGGAGCAGGCGCAGTTCCCGGGCAACCTCGAGCTGGAGAGCCGGATCTCGTCGATCGTGCGCTGGAACGCGCTCGCGATGGTCGTGCGCGCCAATCGCGCGCATCCGGAACTGGGCGGCCATATCGCGAGCTATGCCTCCGCCGCGGACCTCTTCGAGGTCGGCTTCAACCATTTCTTCCGCAAGGACGACCTCGTCTACTTCCAGCCGCATTCGGCGCCGGGCGTGTATTCCCGGGCGTTCCTCGAAGGTCGGCTCACCGAGGAGCAGCTCGACCACTACCGCCGGGAGACGGCGGGCAAGGGGCTCTCGTCGTACTGCCATCCGTACCTGATGCCGGCGTTCTGGCAGTTCCCGACCGGCTCGATGGGCCTGGGGCCGCTGAACGCGATTTATCAAGCGCGCTTCCTCAGATACCTGAACGATAGAAGCCTTCTGAAAAGCGAGGAATCGGCAGCCCGCAAAGTCTGGGCGTTCGTCGGCGACGGCGAGATGGACGAGCCCGAGTCGCTCGCCGGCCTATCGCTCGCCGCGCGCGAAGGCCTCGATAACCTGATCTTCGTCGTCAACTGCAACCTGCAGCGCCTCGACGGGCCGGTGCGGGGCAACGGCTCGATCGTCCAGGAACTGGAGGGCCTGTTCGCCGGCGCGGGCTGGAACGTGCTGAAGCTCCTTTGGGGCGCGGACTGGGATCCGCTCTTCGCGCGCGACGCGGACGGGATCCTCCTCAAGCGTCTGCACGAGACGGTCGATGGCGAGTTCCAGACCTACGCCGCGACCGACGGCCGCTTCAACCGCGAGCAGTTCTTCAACAAGTACCCGGAGCTGAAGGAGCTGGTCGCGCACATGAGCGACGCAGACATCGACCGGCTGCGCCGCGGCGGCCACGACCCGATGAAGATCTACGCCGCCTACCACGCCGCCGCCCGCCACAAGGGCCGGCCGACCGTGATCCTCGCCCAGACGAAGAAGGGCTACGGGATGGGCCACTGGGG
>CBDDRX010000115.1:0-8183 GCA_965233165.1 uncultured bacterium
TCGGCCTGGGCTGCGAGGCGAACCAGATCAACGTCTGGATGGGCGCCGCCAAGCTGAAGATCTCGGACAAGCTGCAGGCGTTCACCATCCAGGAGAAGGGCGGCACGACCAAGTCGGTGCGCGACGGCATCGCCCGCGTGAGGGAGATGCTGCCCGAGGCGAACAAGGTGCAGCGCCAGCCGGTACCGGTGAGCCATCTGATCCTCGGCCTGGAATGCGGCGCCTCGGACGGCTACTCCGGCATCAGCGCGAACCCGGCCCTCGGCGCCGCCGCCGACCTGCTAGTCCGCCATGGCGGGACGGCGATCCTGTCCGAGACCCCCGAGGTCTACGGCGCCGAGCACCTGCTCACCCGCCGCGCGGTCAGCCGCGAGGTCGGGGAGAAGCTCCTCGCCCGCATCCGCTGGTGGGAGGACTACACCCGCCGCAACGGCAACGAGATGAACAACAACCCCTCGCCGGGAAACAAGGCCGGCGGCCTGACGACGATCCTCGAGAAGTCGCTGGGTGCCGCCGCCAAGGGCGGGACCACGAACCTGATCGACGTCTACGAGTTCGCGGAGAAGGTGACCGCCCAGGGGTTCGTCTTCATGGACACGCCGGGCTACGACCCCGTTTCCGTCACCGGGCACGTCGCCGGCGGCGCGAACGTCGTGTGCTTCACCACCGGCCGCGGCTCCGTCTACGGCTGCAAGCCCTCGCCTTCGCTCAAGCTCGCGACCAACTCGCGCCTCTACCAGAACATGGAGGAGGACATGGACGTGAATTGCGGCACCATCGTCGACGGCTCCGAGACCGTCGAGCAGGTGGGGCAGCGGATCTTCGACCTGGTCGTGCGCACCGCTTCCGGGCATAAGACCAAGTCCGAGGCGCTCGGCTTCGGCGAGGACGAGTTCGCGCCGTGCGTCATCGGCGCGACGATGTAGCCATGCGCCTGCTCCTCGCCATCTTCCTGCCGTTCGTCCTCTTCTTCACCATCGGCCGCCCGATCGCCGGGGTGATCTGCCTCATCCTGCAGATCACCCTGATCGGCTGGATTCCCGCCGCCCTCTGGGCGGTCTACGCCCTGTCGCAGTACAAGACCGACCAGAAGATCGAGCAGGCGCTCGGCAAGCGCTAGGCGTGCGCCGCGCCCCGCGCTTCTACGTCGAGGAACCCCTTCGTCCCGGGGCGTCGTCGCTCTCCGAGGAAGCCGCGCACCATGCCGTGCACGTGCTGCGCATCCATGAAGGCGAGGAGATCACGCTGTTCGACGGACGTGGCGGCGAGTACGCTGCCCGCGTTTCTTCGATCCGGAAGCTGCGCGTCGCGCTCGAGGTGCTGGAGCACCGCGCGGTCGAGCGCGAATCCCCGCTGCACCTGGTGCTCGTCCAGGGCGTCTCTTCCGGCGAGCGCATGGAGTTCACGATCCGCAAGGCGGTCGAGCTGGGCGTCGCCGAGATCCGGCCGGTGCTGGCCGCCGGCTCCGTCGCGCGGCCCAAGGGAGACCGCGCCGCTTCGCGCCAGGCGCACTGGCAGCGCATCGCCATTTCCGCGTGCGAGCAATGCGGCCGGAACGTCGTCCCTGCGGTCGCGGAGCTCGGCGCCGTTCCCGGCGGCGAGCTCGCCGCGGAGGCGGTGAAGCTGCTCCTCTCGCCTGCCGGGGAGAAGCGCCTGTCCGAAGTGCCGAAAGCGCATCGCTACGTGCTGGCGGCAGGTCCGGAAGCCGGATTCGACGAGCGGGAGGAAGACGCGTTCCTGAAGGCGGGGTTCCAGCCGGTCAGGCTGGGCCCGCGCGTGCTGCGAACCGAGACGGCGGCGCTCGCCGCCCTCGCCGCGCTCAACGCGCTGGGGGGAGACTTCTAGCGATCAGCTCAGCGAGCTGCG
This sequence comes from uncultured bacterium, assembly GCA_965233165.1. Classification (GTDB taxonomy): domain Bacteria; phylum Pseudomonadota; class Gammaproteobacteria; order Burkholderiales; family SG8-39; genus SCGC-AG-212-J23. Next base: position 1,867 of record CBDDRX010000115.1, read on the forward strand.
GGTTCTTGTTCGCCCGGGCGATCTCGACGGCAGTGCGACCGCGGGCGTCGGTGGCGGCGGGGTTGATGCCGCGGCCGAGCAGGTAGAGCTCGACCGCCAGCGCGTCGTCGCGGCGCACCGCCGCGAGGTACTCGGCGTTGTCGTGGTACTTGAGGCCCATGGCCGTGAGGTCCTTGCGCGCCTGCAGCGCTCGCTCCGTGCCGACGGCGCCGAGCGGCGCGGGCTTCGCCGCTTCGATACGCGCGAGGGAGGCAAGGTCGCGCCCGATCGACGCCACCTTGTCCTTGTGCTGGGCCGGCATCCCTGCGGTCATCTCCTCGAACAGGCCGTTCAGCGCCTGGCTTGCCTCGGCGTTGCGCCCCGAGGCGACGTCGTCGAACGCCCTGAGCCCGGCCTGGGGATCGCCGGGCGCCTGCGCGGCGGCGCGCACGAAGATCTGCACGAGCGTCAGCGCATGGCCGAAGGCGGCGTCTTCCTCGGCGTACGCGGACGGCGCGCCGAGCAGCGCAGCGGCGAGGAGAAGGCGGAGGGCTCTCATGGCCATTAGGATAGCGCCAGTCAGGCGCGGGGGCTTTGCCTTTACAATTTGAAAAAACTACACGCATGAACGTCCCCTCGCAACCCGAAGCATTCGTGCGCTGGCTCCGCCAGGTCGCCCCGTACGTGCACGACTTCGGCGGTCGCACGTTCGTCATCGCGTTCGGCGGCGAGCTGGTGGCCGAACGCGCCCGCTTCGCGAGCTTCATCCATGACATCAACGTGCTCGCCTCCCTCGAGATCCGCCTGGTGCTCGTGCACGGTGCCCGGCTGCAGATCGAGGCGGAGCTGAAGCGCGTCGGGCTGCGCTCGAAGTACGCGCAGGGATTGCGCATCACGGACCAGGGCGCGCTGACGGCGGTAAAGCACGCAGCCGGCGTGCTGCGCGTCGAGATCGAGGCGCTTCTCTCCCAGGGCCTGCCCAACTCGCCGATGGCGCGCGCCCAGATCAGCGTGGTCTCCGGCAACTACATCACGGCGCGGCCGATCGGGGTACGCAAGGGCGTCGACTTCATCTACACCGGCGACGTCCGCAAGGTCGACGCCGCCGCGCTCTCCAGCCACCTGGACGTCGCCGACATCGTGCTCGTGCCGCCGCTCGGATACTCGACCACCGGCGAGGTCTTCAACCTCGCCTGGGAGGACGTCGCCGAGAACGTCGCCGTGGCGCTGAAGGCCGACAAGCTTTTGATGTTCACCGACAAGCTGCCCGCCGATCGCAAGGGCGAGACCGTCTCCGAGCTCACCGCCGACGAGGCCGCGGTATTCGCGACCCGCAAGACCAACCTCACCTCCGGGGCGAGTCGCGCGCTCGAGTACGTCGCGCGCGCGGTGAAGAGCGGCGTCGGGCGAGGGCACCTCATCACGCGCCGCGCGGAAGGGGCCCTGCTCCAGGAGCTTTTCACGCACGCAGGGGTCGGCACCATGGTCACCGCGGATACGACCGAGAAGCTCCGCCCGGCCCGGGTCGAGGACGTGCGCGGGCTGCTGACGCTCATCGAGCCTCTGGAAGCCGAAGGCATGCTCGTCAAGCGCAGCCGCGAGCTGATCGAATCGGAGATCGGCAACTTCCTCGTCGTCGAGCACGACGGCGTCCTCGTCGGCTGCGCCGCGCTGTATCCCTATCCAGGCGACAAGAGCGCCGAGTTCGCCTGCCTCGCCGTCTCCGACAGCTATCGCGACGCCGGCTACGGCGAGCGGCTGCTGAAAGCCTGCGAGGATCGGGCGCGCGCCCTGCGCCTGCGCCGCGTCTTCGCCCTCACCACGCACGCCGCGCACTGGTTCCTCGAGCAGGGGTTCCGGGCGGCCGACGTCAAGGCGCTGCCGGAGCAGCGGCAGGCGCTCTACAACTGGAAGCGCGGCTCCAAGGTTTTCCTGAAGCGCCTGTAGACTGCGGCGGAAGGGAGAGCGAATGGACCTGCGCTTTGCACATCTGGCCGAGCTCGCGCGCGAGCCTGCGACGCGCCACGCCGGCCGGATCGCCTTCACCACCTGCCTGCCGAACGGGATGCACGGCTCGCTCACCTTCCGCGAGGTGGACCGGCTGTCCGACGCCTTCGCCGCGTACCTGCGCGAGGGGCTCGGCCTCGCCGCCGGCGCGCGCGTCGCGCTGCAGACGCCCAATTGCCTCGCCTACCCGGTGGTCGCCTTCGGCGTGTTCAAGGCCGGCTGCGTGCTGGTGAACACGAATCCGCTCTACACGGCCGCGGAGATGGAGCACCAGTTCCGCGATTCCGGCGCCGAGGTGCTGGTGATCGTGGATATGTTCGCCCACAAGCTCGATGAGATCCTGGCGCGCACCGCGATCCGCAAGGTGGTGGTCGCCGAGGTGACGCAGTTCTTCTCGCCGGTGCCCCGGGCGGTGATCCGCCTGGTGATGAAGCTGTGGAACCGGGTCCTGCCGCGCCTGCGCGTGCCGCACGTGCGCCTCGCGCAGGCGCTCGCGGAGGGCGAGGCGGCGTTGCGCGCGAAGCCCGGTGCGCTCGCGCGGTACACGGGCGGCCAGGGCGCGGACACCCCCGCGGCGCTGCAGTACACCGGCGGCACCACGGGCACGAGCAAGGGCGCGATGCTCACGCACGGCAACCTGCTCGCGAACCTGGAGCAGGCCTACGCCATGGGCCGCTCGCACATCGCGGACGGCCGCGAGTGCGTGCTGACGGCGCTGCCGCTGTACCACATCTTCGCGTTCCAGTTCAACCTGCTGTGCTTCTACGCCGCCGGGGCGCGCAACATCCTCGTGCCCAGCCCGCGCCCGGTGCAGAACCTGCAGCGCGCCTTCGACAACTATCCGATCACCTGGGTAAGCGGGGTCAACACGCTGTTCAACGCGCTCCTCAACGAGGAGTGGTTCAGCGCCTTCCCGCCGCGCCACCTCAAGGCGGCGGTCGCCGGCGGGGCCGCCCTGCAGCGCGCGGTGGCCGAGCGCTGGGAGCGGGTGACCGGCACGGCCATCGCCGAGGGCTACGGCCTGACCGAGGCTTCCCCGGTGGTGTGCTTCAACCTGATCGACGGGCTGCGCAAGCCCGACTCGATCGGGATCGCGGTGCCGGGAACCGAGATCCGCCTCGAGCGTGCCGACGGGGCGCCGGCCGCGCCGGGCGAGGCCGGCGAGCTGCTGGTGCGCGGGCCGCAGGTGATGCAGGGCTACTGGAACCGGCCCGAGGAATCGGCGCAGGCGCTGCGCGATGGCTGGCTGCGCACGGGCGACGTCGCGACGCTGGACGCCGACGGCTACTACCGGATCGTCGACCGGAAGAAGGACATGATCCTCGTCTCCGGCTTCAATGTGTATCCGAACGAGATCGAGGACGTGATCGCGCGCATGGACGAGGTGCTGGAAGTCGCCGTGATCGGCGTGCCGGACGAGAAGACCGGCGAAGCGGTGCGCGCCTTCGTCGTGCCGCAGGGCGAGTGCACGGAGGAGGCGGTGCGCGCGCACTGCCGGCGCTTCCTCACCGACTACAAGGTGCCCCGCCAGGTGACGTTCCGCAGCGAGATGCCGAAGACGCCGGTGGGCAAGATCCTGCGCAAGGCGCTGCGGGAGGAAATGCGGACGGAGGCGCGCTGATGCTGACCGATCTGGAAACCCGCCTGCTCGGGGTCATGATGATCCTGATCATGCTCGGCATGGGCGCCTCGCTCACTTTCAAGGATTTCCGCATCGCTTTCCGCAAGCCGCAGGGGATCCTGGTCGGGCTCCTGTGCCAGTACGGCATCATGCCGTTCCTCGGCTACCTGCTCGCGGTGGCGCTCGGCCTGCCGCCCGCGCTGGCGATCGGCCTCATCCTCATGGGCTGCATGCCCGGCGGCACGACCTCGAACATCTTCACCTACTTCAGCAAGGGCGCGCTCGCGCTCTCGATCATGATGACGATCTGCTCGACCCTGGTGGCGGTGGCGATGGTGCCGGCGCTGCTGGAGTTCTACTCCGGGCTGCGCGAGCTGCCCAGCGAGTACAAGATCCCCGCCGGCAACGTGGCGCAGATCCTCGTGGTGCTGATCGTGCCGACGCTGATCGGCATCGCCCTGCGCAAGTGGAATCCCAACGTCGGCGCCACCGTGGAGCTGATGGGCGGCGTGCTTGGCGTGGTGGTGATCCTGTTCCTGATCGCCACCTGGGTGCCGCGCAACCACGTCCTTCTCGCCACCACCCCGGCGCGGGTGTACGCCGCGGCGATCGGCATCGGCCTCGTGGGCATGACGCTCGGTTACCTGCTGGCGCGCGCGCTGCGCCAGGACAGCCGGCGCGCGCGGACCATCGCGCTCGAGACCGGCATCCAGAACGGGCCGCTCGGGGTCCTGATCGTCGTGCTGACGTTCTCCGGGGAGATGCAGCAGGAAGTGCTGCTGATCCCGGTGCTCTACTCGCTGTTCATCGTGCTCACCTCGAGCGCGGTGACCGTCTGGTTCCGCCGCATCACGACGCGCGAGGAGCTGGCGCGCGACCGGGCCAAGGTGCCGACCGCGCCGGCGGCGGCCCCGGCGGGAGGAATATAATTCCGCGATGGCAAGAACCGTGAAATGCGTGAAGCTCGGCCGCGAGGCCGAGGGCATGGACTTCCCCCCGTATCCGGGGCCGCTCGGCAAGCGGATCTGGGAGAACGTCTCCAAGGAAGCCTGGGCGCAGTGGCTCAAGCAGCAGACCATGCTGGTGAACGAGAACCGGCTGAACCTCGCCGATCCGAAGGCGCGCCGCTACCTGATGGACCAGACCGAGCGCCATTTCTTCGGCGAAGGCGCCGAGACCGCCTCGGGCTACGTCCCCCCCAAGGAATAGCTATTTCCCAAGAACCCTGACGCCCGAAGGTTCGGCGAGCAGGAGCAGGTCCGCGGGGCGGCGGGCGAAGAGGCCGTTGGTAACGACGCCCGCGACGTTGTTCAACTCGCCCTCGAGCTGCGGCGGATCCATGATCGTCAGTCCGTGGCAGTCGATGACGAGGTTGCCGTTGTCGGTCTTGTAGTTCTCGCGCAGCACCGGATGCCCGCCGCGGCGCAGGAGCTCGCGCCCCACATGGCTGCGCGCCATCGGGATCACCTCCACCGGCAGCGGGAACCTGCCGAGCACCGGCACCAGCTTGGAGGCGTCGCACAGGCAGACGAAGCGCTGCGCCACGGCGGCGACGATCTTCTCGCGCGTCAGCGCGCCGCCCCCGCCCTTGATCATGTGCAGGTTCTCGGTGATCTCGTCGGCGCCGTCGAAGTAGACCGGCAGCTCGTTCACGCTGTTCAGGTCGAAGACCCGGATGCCGTGCTTCTTCAGCCGCTCGGCGCTCGCCTCCGAGGCGGCCACCGCGCCCTCGATCCGGCCTTTGATCGCCGCGAGGGCATCGATGAACATGTTGACGGTCGATCCGGAGCCGACGCCCACGACCTTGTCCTCGACCACGTGCTTGAGCGCCGCCTGCGCGACCGCCTTCTTCAGATCGTCCTGGGTCATTTCTTCCTTTGCGGCGGCATGTCGGTGCACACGCCCTCGAACATCTCGGCGGCCATGCCGACCGATTCGCTCAGCGTGGGGTGCGGATGGATAGTCTTGCCGATGTCGGTGGCGTCGGCGCCCATCTCGACGGCAAGGCCGATCTCGCTGATCAGGTCGCCCGCGCCGGTGCCGACGATGGCGCCGCCGACGATGCGGTGCGTCTCCTCGTCGAAGATGAGCTTCGTGAAGCCCTCGTCGCGGCCGTTGGCGATGGCCCGCCCTGAGGCGGCCCAGGGAAACTTCGACACCCCGACTTTGCGGCCCGCCTTTTTCGCCTCCTCCTCCGTGACGCCCACCCAGGCGATCTCGGGGTCGGTGTAGGCGACCGACGGGATGACCCGGGCGTCGAAGTAGGCCTTCTTGCCGGCCGCCGCTTCGGCTGCGACATGGCCTTCGTGCGCCGCCTTGTGGGCGAGCATGGGGTTGCCGCGGATGTCGCCGATCGAATAGATGTGCGGCACGTTGGTGCGCATCTGCGCGTCGCTTTCGACGAAGCCGCGCTCGGTCACCGCCACGCCGGCCTTCTCCGCGCCGATCCTCTTCCCGTTCGGCGTGCGCCCGACCGAGACGAGGATCATGTCGTAGGTCTGCGCCGGCTTGCCGTCGAAGGTCACCTTCAGCCCGTCCTTCGCCGCCTCGACCTTGCTCGTCTTCGTCCCGAGCATGATGTGGTCGAAGCGCTTCGCGTTGAGCTTCTGCCACACGGCGACGAGGTCGCGGTCGGCGCCGAGCATCAGCCCGTCCATCATCTCGACCACGTCGAGCCGCGCGCCGAGGGTCGAATACACCGTGCCCATCT
>CBDDRX010000116.1:0-9838 GCA_965233165.1 uncultured bacterium
AATAGCTACGAGCGACGAAAGGCTTGGTTGCCTTGGATTCATCGCTACAACTGGCACCGCCCTCACGCCAGCCTCAACTACAAACCGCCCATCCGCCGCCTCAGCCTGTCCGTGAACAACCTATCGGCTTTACACACCTAGGCCTTCGACTTGCGCCTGCGCCCCAGCCAGACCCGCAAGGGAATCGAAACCAGCATCCCGGCAACCGACGCGTACTGGTACCGGTCGAAGCGCGCACCGGTTGGTAGCGGCAAGTCGCCGATCGCATAGAGCGGGAGGAAGAACAACACGCCGATCATGAGCGCGCAGACGCCGAGGAGGACGAGTGACCCTGCGAGCGGGCCGGCGCGCGAGGCAAGCGTGCCGCGCACTGCGACGATGGCGGGAATCAGAAGCATCCACTGGACGAATCCTGTCCAGACGAGGGAATCCTGCAGCGCTTCCCGCATGGCGCTAATGGCACCCGCAGGCGCGGACCGCAGTCACGGAACAACGCCGTCGATCACCACGACGATGCCCTTCGCATCGTTCGCCACCGTGGCGCTCGCGCCCTGGAGGTCGCCCTTCTGCGCGGTCGCCGTACCGCTCTTCGATATGCGTGCGGCGACCTGGACCTTGGGATGACCGGAGAGCTTCGCCGCGGGCGTCATGGCCATGCTGTCGTCGAGGGTGAAACGAACCGGCAGGTCGCGTACCTTGCGGCGCAGCGCGGCGAGCGGCATCGCCGGGCCCTCCGGGGCGCGCGCGAAGATGAAGACGGTGTCGTCGGGCGAGGCCTGCGCGGCGAGCTTCGGCGACAGGCTCACCGTGCCGCTGAGCGCGCGCGCAACGGCCTTCTTCTGCGCGGGCGGCTTCTTCTCCCCCGCCTTCGCCCTCGCCTCGTCGATATTCGCCTGCACGGTGCGCACGTCCTCGGAATCTGCGGGCAGGAGCGGCAGCATCCGCTGCCAGTGGCCGGCCGCGCCGGCGTAGTCGCCGCGGTCGAACGCCGCCGTGCCGGCGAGGGCGAGCGCCTTGAGGTTCTGCGGATCGAGCTGCAGCGCGCGCAGCGCGAGCTCCTCGGGCTCGCCCTGCATGTTCTGGCCGCGCGCCATGGCGAGCGCGTCGGCGAGGTCGGCGAGGATGCCCGCATCGCGCGGCAGGCGCGCCGCCGCCCGCGCATAGGCGTTCGCCGCCTCGGCGAAGCGCCCCATCACGCTGTACGAGCGGCCGAGCATGCGCCAGCCCTCGGCGTCGTCCGGGTTCTGCTGCAGCCGGTCGGCGAGGCGCTGCACCATCGCCTCGACCTCCTGCATGCCGATGTCCGCGCCCGCGCGCTGCTGCGGGTCGAGGCCGCGCGGGTCGCCCACGGCGACGTAGACCGCGAGCGCCGCGAGCGGGAGCGCCGCGACCAGGGAGAGCGCCGCGCTCCGCGGGAATGCGCGCACGGGCGGCGCCTTCCGCTCGTCGGCGGCCTCCTCCAGCGCGCGCCGCTCGATCTCCTGGCGCGCGCGGTCGTAGTCCGCCTGCGCGAGCGTCCCGGCGGCGAGGTCGGCGTCGAGCTCGCGGAGCTGGTCGCGGTGCACGGAGAGGCTCAGCTCGCCGCGCGAGACGCCCCGTGCCCGGCGCGACCAGAACGGGCGCAGCAGCAGCCCCAATCCGGCCGCGGCGACCAGCGCCGCCAGGAGCGCGAACGCGGTCACGGGCCGTCCAGCAGGCGCGCGGCTCTCGCACGCTCTTCTTCGGCGAGCGCCGGCTCCTCCGGACGCTTGCGGATCCGTTTCACGAAAACGAAGGCGCCGAGGGCGAGAAGGAGGAAAGGGCCGATCCAGAGAAGGAGCGTCGTGGCCTTGAGCGGCGGGCGGTAGAGGACGAAGTCGCCGTAGCGCGCAGTCATGAAGTCCCGCACCTCGCGCTCGCTCGCGCCTTTGGCGAGCTGCTCGCGGATGGTGTTGCGCAGGTCGACGGCAAGCGGCGCGTTGGAGTCGGCGAGGGTCTGGTTCTGGCAGACGAGGCAGCGCAGCTCGTTGGAGAGCGCGGCCACGCGCGCCTCGAGCTTCACGTCCTTTTCCTGGGCGAGGGCAAGCGCGGCAAGGAAAAGAAAAAGCAGCGGCAGGAGCCTATTCACGCTTGAGCTGCTCCACCAGCGGGACGATCTTCGCCTGCATCACCTGCGGCGTCACGGCGCCGATGTGCTTGAAGCGGATCACGCCCTTCTTGTCGATCACGTAAGTCTCCGGCACGCCGTAGACGCCGTAGTCGATGCCCACCTTTCCCTCGAGGTCGTAGAAGGAGGCGCGGTAGGGGTCGCCGTAGCGGGCGAGCCAGCGCAGCGCGTCCTCGCGCTGGTCCTTGTAGTTGAGGCCGTAGAGCGGCGCGGCGCCGGTCTTCGCGAACTGCGTGAGCACCTCGTGCTCGTCGCGGCAGCCGACGCACCAGGAGGCCCAGACGTTGAACAGCCACACCTGCCCGGCCGGCTCCTGCGACGAGAAGCGCTTGTCCGGCTGGTGCAGGAGCGGCAGATCGAACCGCGGCGCCGGCTTGCCGACGAGCGGCGAGGGCACCTCGCGCGGGTTGAGCGTCAGGCCGATCGCCAGCACCGCCACCAGCGCGCCGAAGATACCCAGCGTCCAGAGCAGCTTCTTGTTCACGCCTTCGCCGTGGCCGTTTGGGCGGGTGATTTTTCCCTGGAGACCCGGTACCTGCGATCGGAGGCGGCGAGGAAGCCGCCGAGGGCCATCAGCAGGCAGCCGGCCCAGATCCAGCTGATGAAGGGCTTGTAGTGCGCGCGCACCAGCCAGGCGTCGCCGCCGACCGGATCGCCGAGCGACACGTACAGGTCGCGCAGCACCCCGGTGTCGATGGCCGCCTCGGTCATCGGCATCTCCTGCACGGTGTACACGCGCTTCTCCGGATGCAGCACCCGCACCGTGCGGCCGTCGCGCGAGATGGTCACCGTTGCGCGCGCCGCCTTGTAGTTCGGCCCGTTCACCGCGCTCACGTCGTCCAGCCTGAACCGGTACCCGGACATCTCCAGGACGTCGCCCTCCTTCATGGCGACGTCCTTCTCCGCCTCGTAGCCCTTGACCAGCGTCACGCCGACGACGAACACGCCCATGCCGACGTGCGCGAGCACCATGCCGTGGAAGGAGCGGGTCTGGCGCAGGCCCTTCCGGTAGACGACGAACGCCGAGGAGAAGATGAACAGCGCGAGGGCGAGGCCGAAGCCCACCATCGGCTTCCAGCTGCCGAGGAAGAGCGGCAGGAGCAGGCCGGTGACGAGGCTCACCGCGAGCGCCCAGCGCATCAGCACGACGAGCTCGGGCAGCGAGGCGCGCTTCCAGCGCGCGAGCGGCCCGATGGCCATCAGGAAGAGCGCCGGCGCCATGAGCGGCACGAACACGGTCTCGAAGTACGGCGGCCCGACCGAGATCTTCCCGCCGCCCACCGCGTCGAGGAGGAGCGGATAGAGGGTGCCGAGGAACACCGAGCCCGCCGCGGCCGCCAGCACCACGTTGTTCGCGAGGAGGAAGCTCTCGCGCGAGACCGGGGCGAAGGACCCGCCCAGGCCGATCCGGGCGGTGCGCCAGGCGTAGAGCGCGAGCGCCCCGCCGATGAACACGACGAAGAGCATCAGGATGAACACGCCCCGCTTCGGGTCGACGGCGAACGCGTGCACCGAGGTGAGCACGCCCGAGCGCACGAGGAAGGTGCCGAGGAGGCTCAGCGCGAAGGCGGCGATGGCGAGGAGCACCGTCCAGCTGCGGAAGGCGCCGCGCTTCTCGGTGACCGCGAGCGAATGGATGAGCGCGGTGCCCACCAGCCAGGGCATGAAGGAGGCGTTCTCCACCGGGTCCCAGAACCACCACCCGCCCCAGCCGAGCTCGTAGTACGCCCAGCCGCTGCCGAGCGCGATCCCCAGGGTGAGGAAGCACCAGGCCACCGTGGTCCAGGGCCGCGACCAGCGCGCCCAGGCCGCGTCGAGCCGGCCGGAGAGCAGCGCCGCGACGGCGAACGCGAAGGCGACCGAGAAGCCGACGTAGCCCATGTACAGCATCGGCGGGTGGAACACCATGCCGGGATCCTGCAGGAGCGGGTTCAGGTCCCGCCCGTCCGCCGCCGCGGGCAGCAGGCGGTCGAAGGGGTTGGAGGTGAAGAGCATGAAGGCGAGGAAGCCGGCGCTCAGCAGGCCCATCACGCCCAGCACGCGCGCCACCATCTCTTCCGGGAGGTGGCCGCTGAAGACGGTCACCGCCGCGGACCACAGGCCGAGCATCAGCACCCACAGGAGGAGCGAGCCTTCGTGGCTGCCCCAGGAGGCGGCGACCCGGTACTCCAGCGGCAGCGCGGTATTGGAGTTGTTCGCCACGTTCTGCACCGAGAAGTCGTTCGTGACGAACGCGTACACCAGGCAGCCGAACGCGAACAGCGTGAGCAGCGCCTGCGATTGCGCCGCCGGCCGCGCGAAGCCCATCAGCGCGTCGTCCCGGCGCGCCGCGCCGAGCAGGCCGACGCCGCCCTGGAACACCGCCAGCGCCAGGGCGAGCGCGAGGGCGAACTGGCCGAGCTCGGGGATCATTTCTGCAGGGTCTTTCCGGTCTTCGCCGCCGTCTCATGCGCCCGCTTGACCGCCTCGGCGGCCTCGGGCGGCATGTAGTTCTCGTCGTGCTTCGCGAGCACCTCGCGCGCCTGGAAGACGCCGTCGGCGCCGAGCTGCCCCTGCGCCACCACGCCCTTGCCTTCGCGGAAGAGGTCCGGCAGCGGCCCGCGGTAGCTGACCGGCACGGTCTTCGCCGTGTCGGTGACCATGAACTGCACCGTCACGCCGTCGGCCTGGCGCTTCACGCTGCCCATCTCGACCATCCCGCCGATGCGGAACGTGCGCCCCTGCGGCGCCTCCTTCGCGACCACCTGCGAGGGCGTGAAGAAGAACACCAGGTTTTCCTGGAATGCCGAGAGCACGAGCGCCGCGACGACGCCGAGCGCCGCCAGCCCCCCGCCGATCATCGCCATCCGCTTATGTCTTGGCTTCATATTTCCGGCTTCTTGCCCGTAGGACAAGCATTTCGATGAAGAGTGCGAGGAAAGTGACGCCGTACGAGCCCCAGACGTACCACGCGTAGTCCTTCATGCGGCCTCCCCGCGTTCCCGAATGATGCAGCGTACGCGCACGAGGGACGCCGCGATGGCGTACGCCCAGCAGGCGAAGGTCATGACCAGCATCCCGGTGAGCATGATCGGCGCCATGCTGGAGCCGGTCTTCAGGCTGACCGAGGCGCCCTGGTGCAGGGTATTCCACCACTGCACGGAGAAGTAGATGATCGGGATGTTCACCACGCCGACGAGCGCGAGCACCGCCCCGGCGCGGTCGGCGCGGCGCGGGTCGTCGATTGCGGCCTGCAGCGCCATGAAGCCCAGGTACAAGAATAACAGGAGCAGCTCGGAGGTCAGGCGCGCGTCCCAGACCCAGTAGGTGCCCCAGGTGGGCTTGCCCCAGAGCGCGCCGGTCCACAGCGCGATGAACGTGAAGAGCGCGCCGGTGGGCGCGAGCGCCCGCGCCATCATCCCGGACAGGCGCGTGTTGAACGCGAGGCCGAGCGCCGCCCAGAACGCCATCACCAGGTAGATGAGCATGGACATCCACGCCGCCGGCACGTGGATGTAGATGATCCGGTACGCCTCGCCCTGCTGTGCATCGGTGGGCGCGACGAGAAAGCCGATATAGAGGCCCGCGACGGCGAGGAGCGCCGCGACGGCGAAGGATCCCCGGGCCAGCTTTCCGGCCAGGGGATAGAACGTCTGCGGTGATGCATACCAGAACCAGTTCATTCGGAAGAGATCCTAAGCGCCGCGGCGATCGCGAGCGGCGCGAGCGCCGCCGCGGCCACCAGCATCGCCGCAAGCAACAGGAGCTGGCCCTGCCCGCCCAGCCCCGCCGAGACCATCTCGACGCTGCCCGCGCCCATGATCAGCACCGGGACATACAAGGGCAGCACGAGGAGCGCGAGGAGCACGCCGCCCCCGCGCAGCCCGAGGGTGAGCGCCGCGCCCACCGCGCCGACCAGGCTGAGCACCGGCGTGCCGAGCAGCAATGATAAGGCAAGGACGCCGTAGAGCACCGAGTCGAGGTCGTACTGGAGCGCGATGAAGGGCGCGATCAGCACGAGCGGCAGGCCGGACACCAGCCAGTGGGCGAGCACCTTGCCCGCCACCAGGACCGGCAGCGGGGCCGCGCCGAGCAGCATCTGCTCGAGCGTGCCGTCGGCGTAGTCGCCCTCGAAGAGCAGTTTCAGGGAAAGCATGGAAGAGAGCAGCGCGGACACCCAGATCACCCCAGGCGCGATGGCGCGCAGGAGATTGGGCTCGGCGCCGATGCCGAGCGGAAACAGGCTCGAGACGACCAGGAAGAAGAGCAGCGCCGTGGCGATGTCGCTTTTTCGCCGGAACGCGAGCAGCAGGTCCCGCCGCACCACGCCGCGCAGCGCTTCAGGCATCCAGGCTCACCGTGCGCGTGGCCGCGAGGCGCGTGTCCTGGTGGGTGGTGAAGACCGCCATCCCGCCGCGCGCCGCATGCGCCGCGACGAGCGACTCTACGAGCGCGGCGGCCGCCGCGTCGAGCGCCGCGAGCGGCTCGTCGAGCAGCCAGAGCGGCACCGTCTCGCTGACCGCAAGCCGGGCGAGCGCCGCGCGGCGCCGCTGCCCCTGCGACAATTTTCCGACCAGCCGGGCCGCAGGGACGCCGAAGCGCTCCAGCGCCGCGGCGATCCCGCCCTCCCGGGCAGTCACGCCGGCAAGGCGCGTCGCAACGGCGAGGTTCTCGGCCGCGGTGAGCTCGTCCTTCACCGCCGGCGCATGGCCGAGGTACACGACGTTGCGCGAGAACTCCTCGCGCAGGCGGGCGATCGGCTCGCCGTTCCAGCGCACCGTGCCCGCATCGGGCGTGAGCAGCCCGCACAGGATGCGCAGCAGGCTCGTCTTGCCGCGCCCGTTCTCGCCTGCGATGCGGACCAGCTCGCCGGGCTTCAGCGCGAGCGACAGCCCGCGGAACAATACCCGCCCGCCCCGCTCGCATTCGAGATCGCTCCCTTCCAGCATCTCGCCATTCTTGCAGAAACGACGCTCCCGGGTTGACGCCGGTCAACTCGGGCGCGGTCCTGCCGAAGGCGGTCAGGGAAGCTTGACCGCCTTGATGTCGGCGTCGACCCCGAAGCCGAGCTTCTTCGGGAACGAGACCTGGTGGCCGCGCGTGGTGACGTTGTCGTCGTGCACCGCGAAGCCGACGCTGTACGCGCCGCCATCGCGGAACGCCTTGTCGTCGTCGTTGCCAAGTCCGAGGGGGCGCACGATCACGACGGTCCAGACGCCGTTCTCCCACTTGCCCGTCGCCTTGTTGTCGGCCGCGGAGCCGCTGGCGTCGCCCGGCTGCAGGACGTAGCGCGGCAGCAGGTCGCCCGCCTTCCATCCCGCGTTGGGATCGAACGCGACCGCGTTGTTGCCCTTGATCAGGAAGTGGTCCTTCTTGCCGATGTCCTCGGCCTTCACGGCCTTCGCGCCGAACACCTTGGCGTCGAACATGAACTTCGGCACCTTCTTGTCGTCCAGGTTCGAGGCGAACACGTTCTTGCCCGCGTCGAAGTTGCGGTACTCGAGCACGAAGCCGTCGTCCGCCGCGCCGACCGGGTTGCTGCGATGGGCGCGCCACTGGATCAGGTCGAGAAAGCCGCCGGAGGCCTTCAGCGCCGCCAGGGCGTCGGCGGGCTTCACCGTGCGCCAGTCCATCGGATCGGTGCGCGAGAGCGGCAGGTACTTGCGGATGTCGTTCTTCTTCATCGCGGCCTGCGCCTGGTCCTTCGACGCCTCGCCCGGCATGTCGCGTTGCCCGTCGTGGCAGGAGATCCAGCATCCCTGCTTGTCGAAGCCGGGAACCTTGCCGTCGTCGATCATGAGCGAGAGCCGGTCCTCGTACAGGCCGGGCTGCTTGCCTTCCTGCACCACCTTGTCGAGGCGCGGGTAGCCGTAGATCTTCCATTCCTTGCCGTCGAAGCGGTAGTACGGATACCAGGAGCCGGCGCGCTTGCCGTCGGTCTGCCATTGGAAGCGCAGGTAGGCGTTGCTCGCGTCGTAGGCGGCCCTGACGCTGAGCTGCTTGTAGCCGCTCTTGCCCTTGATCCGCGTGGGCTCGAGGGCGCTGCCGGCGATGCTGTCGCCCATGGTCTTCTCGTCGCCGTCGTGGCATCGCACGCAGGCCTGACCGCTCTCGACCGCCTTGGCGCCCTTGCCCTTGGCATGGTCGCGCCGCAGCCACTCATAGGAAGACTGGCCCGGATGGAAAAGGTCCACCTTCGTCTCGGGGACCCGGGACCACTCGATCGTCGCCGGGTCGGCGGCGAGGGCGGGCAACGCTCCCGCGGCAAGGACGAGGACGATCAGGGCCGGGGACGGGCGGGACGGCGTGCGCTTCATGGGTGGTGCCTCCTTGCGCCATTCGGCGCCTTGGAGGGAAAGGTGTCTTGACCTGCGTCAAGCACCTTCGAATGCGGCTAGAAGTTTAGGTATCCGGAGAGGCCGACGAAGTGGACGGATTGGGTCGGGTTGCTCAGCACGCGCGTGCCGTCGGAGTACGTCCAGTTCGTCCAGGTCCAGTCGTCGGTCTTGAACTGGTCGCCGACGTACTGCAGGCGCACGCCGGAGGTCTTGGTCAGCGCGTACTGCCCGTAAAGCTTGAGCGTCGTGCGCCGGTAGTGGGAATCCGGGATGGGACCGACCCCGGTGGAGAGCGGCGCCTGGCGGAACTCGCCCTTGTCCTGCGACCAGTGGAGATCCGCGCCAAGCTCGAGCACGCCGCTCGGCTTTCCGCGCACGCCCATGCCGAAGGCCCGGCCGATGTTGCGCAGGCCCGCTTCCCAGCGTGTGGCGGCCGGGCAGGCGCTCAGATCGCCGGTATTCGTCCCGGCCGCGCCGGCGCAGGACTGCATGCTCGCAAAGGCATCGTCGTAGGACGTCCAGGCGGTCGCCGTCCAGGTTTCGGAAATACGCAGGCCGGCGTCCAGGCTGTGGTGGCGCGCGTGGCCCGTGCGCAGGCCGAGCGTGCGCCCGGAGTAGTCGTCGCGCGAGTAATCCGTGAGCAGGTTCAGGTCGAGCGCCTCGGTGGCCTGCCAGCCGAGCGTCGCACGCACCTTGTCGCGGTCGCGGTCGGCGAGGTGCAGGGGGTGCAGCAGGTTGCTGCCGAGCGTGGTGCCCGGCCCGGTCCCCGCGGCGTTGGCGAGCACCGTCGTCTGCCAGGGCGAGCCGCCCCGGCGGCTGCTCACGTAGCCGACGCTGCCGTTCAGCGTCTCCGACATGGCGCGCCGCAGGTCGACCCGGTACGAAGTCTCGTCGGTCTGGTCGCGGAAGCTCACGACGCGCACGCTCGAGGTGTTGCGCCAGCGCACGTCGCTCTCGACGCCCCCCATGACCGAGAAGCCGGCGGGCAGGCGATAGGTGGCCTCCGCCTTCGCGTTGCGGGTGCGGAACGAGCGTGGCTCGTTTTCCCCGGTGGCCGTGCTCCCCGCGAGCGTCGGGAAATAGTCCACGACCGGCGTCTTGTCGATGCGGTTGTCATAGCGCAGGTTCGCGAGCAGCGAGAGCGCCGGCAGCGGCCGCGAGCTGATGCCGACCTGCCCGAAGCTGCTCTCGATGCGCCCGCCGAGGCCGAGGTTGGCCCGCCCGGTCGCGAGCGCGGCCGTGTCGATGAACGCTTCGCTCTGCGTCTGCACGGTCTGCGCGACCCGGAAGGTCATCCGGGTACTCGGCGTGAGGCCGTAGCCGCCGGACAGGTTGAGCTGGTGCGACTCGTTCCCCGGCGGCAGCGCGATCGGCG
>CBDDRX010000117.1:0-9796 GCA_965233165.1 uncultured bacterium
CGAAGGACGGGCGCCCCGTCGTGCGCTATATCGAGGGCAACCCGGACCACCCGCTCAACAAGGGCGTGATCTGCGCCAAGGGCGCGAGCGGGATCATGAAGCAGAACTCCCCCGCGCGCCTCACCCGGCCGCTGAAGCGCAGGGCGGGGAGCGAGCGCGGGGCGGGCGAGTTCGAGCCGATCGGCTGGGACGAAGCCTTTTCCCTGCTCGAAACGAGATTGAGGAAAATCAGGGAAAGCGATCCGAAGAAGTTCGCCCTGTTCACCGGCCGCGACCAGATGCAGGCGCTCACGGGCCTGTTCGCGCGCCAGTTCGGCACGCCGAACTATGCCGCGCACGGCGGGTTCTGCTCGGTGAACATGGCCGCGGGCATGATCTACACCATCGGCGGCTCGTTCTGGGAATTCGGCGGGCCCGACCTCGAGCGCGCGAAGCTCTTCGTCATGCTCGGCACCGCCGAGGACCACCACTCCAACCCGCTCAAGATCGCGCTCGCGAAGTTCAAGCGCCGCGGCGGGCGCTTCGTCTCCATCAATCCGGTGCGCACCGGCTATTCCGCGATCGCCGACGAATGGGTGCCGATCCGCCCCGGCACCGACGGGGCGCTGCTGCTCGCCCTGGCGAACGAGATCGTCGCCCAGGGCCTGTACGACCGGCCCTTCGTCGCGCGCTACACGAACGGCGGGCAGCTCGTGGTCGTCGACCGCGACTCGCCGCGCCACGGGCTGCTCGCCGAGGACGAGGACAGCGACCCGCTGAACCCGCTCTACCCGCAGAACAAGCTCTGGTGGGACCGGCATTCCGGCCGCGCCGTGATGAGCCACACGCCGGAGGCCGACCCGACGCTCTTCGGCCAGTTCACGCTCCCGGACGGCACGCGCGTGCAGCCCGCGTTCCAGCTCCTCGCCGACCGGCTCGCGCCGCACACGCCCGAGTGGGCGGAGGAGATCACCGGCATCCCGGCGGCGACGATCCGCCGGCTCGCCCACGAGATGGGCATCACCGCGCGCGACGAGAAGATCGAGCTGCCGATCGCCTGGACGGACTGCTGGGGCGGGGAGCACCAGAGCGTGACCGGCAACCCGGTCGCGTTCCATGCGATGCGCGGCCTCGCCGCGCACTCCAACGGCTTTCACACCGTGCGCACGCTGGCCATCCTCATGAGCCTGCTCGGCACCATCGACCGCCCGGGCGGGTTCCTGCACAAGGCGCCGTTCCCGCGCGCCATCCCGCCCTCGGCGAAGACGCCGACCGGCCCGGAGGGCGTGCAGCCGAACCAGCCGCTGAAGGGGCTGGCGCTCGGCTGGCCCGGATCCCCGGAGGACCTGTTCGTCGACGCCGACGGCGGCCCGGTGCGCATCGACAAGGGCTTCTCCTGGGAGCATCCGCTCTCGGTGCACGGCGTGATGCACAGCGTGATCACGAACGCCTGGCGCGGCGACCCGTACCGCCTCGACACGCTGCTCATCTTCATGGCGAACATGGCGTGGAACTCGACCATGAACACGACCGAGGTGCGCCGCATGCTGAACGACCGCGACGCCGGCGGCGACTACAAGATCCCGTTCCTCGTCGTGTGCGACGCATTCCAGTCGGAGATGACCGCGTTCGCGGACCTCGTGCTGCCCGACACCACCTACCTCGAGCGCCACGACGTGATGTCGATCCTCGACCGGCCGATCTCCGAGTTCGACGGGCCGGCCGACTCGGTGCGCGTCCCGGTGCTGCCGCCGAAGGGCGAGTGCAAGCCTTTCCAGGAAGTGCTGATCGAACTCGCGGGCCGTTTGAAGCTTCCTGCTTTCGTGGATGGGGATGGAAAACCCAAGTATCGCAACTACCCCGATTTCATCATCCGTCACGAAACGGAGCCTGGTTCTGGAATCGGCTTCCTGGGCGGCTGGCGCGGCGCGAACGGCGACAAGGCGCTGCGCGGCGAGCCCAATCCGAAGCAGTGGGAGAAGTACGCCGAGAACAACTGCGTGTTCCACTACCCGATGCCGCCTTCCTACCGCTACATGCGCAACTGGAACCGCGGCTACATGGAGTGGGCGCAGAGGAACCGCCTGCGCCGCTGGGGCGAGCCGATCCTCGTGCACCTGTACTCCGAGGTGCTGCAGCGCTTTCGCCTGGCCGCGCAGGGCAAGTGGCCCGGCCGGCGCCCGCCGGAGAAGGATCGCGCAAGGATCGAGAAATTCTTCGATCCGCTGCCCTTCTTCTACCCGCCGCTGGAGCACGAGGCCACCGACCTGGAGAAGTACCCGCTCGCCGCGATCACCCAGCGGCCGATGGCGATGTACCACTCGTGGGACTCGCAGAACGCGTGGCTGCGCCAGATCCACGCGCACAATTACCTGTTCGTGAATCCGGGCACCGCGCTTGCCCAGGGTATCGGCGATGGCGCATGGCTCTGGGTGGAGTCGCCCTGGGGCCGCGTGCGCTGCATGGGCCGCTACAGCGAGGCGGTCGAGCCGGGCACCGTGTGGACGTGGAACGCGATCGGCAAGTCGCCGGGCGCCTGGGCGCTCGCGCCGGACGCCAACGAGTTCACGCGCGGCTTCATCCTGAACCACCTCATCGCCGACGAGCTGCCCGGCGGCGGCTCCAACTCCGACCCGGTCACCGGCCAGGCCGGGTGGTATGACGTGAGGGTGCGCATCTATCCCGATGGGAAAATGCATTGATGGAAACCAAAAAGCAGCTGGCGCTCGTCATCGACCTCAACGTCTGCGTCGGCTGCCACGCCTGCGTCACGAGCTGCAAGGAGTGGAACACGCAGGGCGAGGCCGGGCCGCTCAGCGACCAGAACCCGTACGGCGCCGACCCGAGCGGCACGTTCTTCAACCGCGTGCAGACCTTCGAGGTCGGCGAGTACCCGAAGACGGAGACGGTGCACTTCCCGAAGTCGTGCCTGCACTGCGAGGATCCGCCGTGCGTGCCGGTGTGCCCGACCGGCGCGAGCTACAAGCGTGCCGAGGACGGCATCGTCCTCGTCGACTACGACAAGTGCATCGGCTGCAAGTACTGCGCGTGGGCCTGCCCCTACGGCGCGCGCGAGATCGACGAGTCGCAGAAGGTGATGAAGAAGTGCACGCTGTGCGTCGACCGGATCTACGACGAGAAGCTGCCGGAGCGCGAGAGGAAGCCCGCCTGCGTGCTCGCCTGCCCGACGAGCGCGCGCCTCTTCGGCGACATCCACGACCCGGAGTCGGAGGCCTCGCGCGCGATCCGCGAGCAGGGCGGCTATGCGCTGATGCCCGAGTGGGCCACGCAGCCGGCGAACCACTACCTGCCGCGGCGCAAGACCGCGCTGCGCGTGGACCCGGAAGAGCTGCAGCGCCAGGACAACCCGCTCAAGGTCGACGGCCGGCTGCCGCGCCCGGCGGCCAGCGATCCGGCGCTCGACGACGTCACGAGCTGGTAGGCGATGCGCCCGGCCTGGTCGGTGCTGCTGCTCACGACGCTCCTCGGGGCGGGGCAGGGCCTGTTTCTCGCCCTGTTCGCGTCCGACCTGCTTTTCGATCCTCGATTGGAATTCATCCTCTGGGGAGCGGCGATCTCTCTTGCCCTGCTTGCCGCCGGCCTGCTCGCCTCGTTCTTCCACCTCGGGCATCCCGAGCGCGCGTGGCGCAGCGCGGCGATGTGGCGCACCTCGTGGCTTTCGCGCGAGGTCATCGTGCTGCCGGTATTCATGTTCCTGGTTCTGCTCTACGGTGCCCTCCACGCAGCCGGGTTCCACGAGAGAGCGGTCATCGCCGGAAGCTTCGCCACGGCGGCCTGCCTGGCGCTCTTCCTCTGCACGGGGATGATCTATGCCTGCCTGAAGTTCCTGCAGGAGTGGCACACGCCGCTCACGGTGGTCAACTACACCATGCTCGGGACCGCCTCCGGGCTCACCGCCGCCGCCGCGCTCTCCGCCTGGCTGCAGCCCGCCCTGTCCCGGCCCTTCGCGCTCGCGGCCCTCGTCGCGGGCGCGCTCGCCTACGTCCTGCGGCTCGCTTCCCTGTCGCGCAACGTCCGCCTGCGGCCGAAGTCCACGCTCGCGAGCGCGATCGGCGTGAAGCATCCGCGCATCGTGCAGATCGCGCAGGGGGCGATGGGCGGCTCGTTCAACACGCGCGAGTTCTTCCACGGCCGGCCCCGGGAAGTGGTGCGCGCGGTCCGCTGGGCACTGCTCGCGCTCGTGTTCCCGGTTCCCGCCGTTCTCCTCATCTTTTCCGCTTCTCCCGGAATGCTGCTGGCGGCGTTCCTCGCGCAGTTCGCGGGGATGCTTGCCGAGCGCTGGTATTTCTTCGCCGAAGCCCGGCATCCCCAGAACCTCTACTACCAGGCCATCGCATGAGCGAAATCGTCGCGCTGTCGGCAAAAGGCAAGTACCCGGACGTGGTCGACGAGCTGAAGCTCGCGATCGAGCAGCGCGGCCTGGTGGTCGACCACGTGTCGCACATCGGCGCGATGCTCGAGCGCACCGGCAAGGACGTCGGCTCGGCGCGCCGCCTCTACCTCGGCGCGCAGGCCTTCAGCTTCTGCAGCGCCGTGCTGTCGCGGAAGACGATGGAGGCCGACCCGGCGAACATCGCCTTCTGCCCGTACGTGCTGGTGGTCTACGAGACGCTGAAGCAGCCCGGCACCGTGCGCGTGGCGTACCGGCGCTCTCTTCCCGAGATCGAGAAGCTGCTGGACGGGATCGCGCGCGAGGCGCTCGGCCTGCGCTAGGCGGCGCGCGCGACGGCGCGCGGGTAGCGCTGCGCCATCATCTCCAGGGGCACCGGGCGGATGCGCTCGGCGTGGCCGGCGCTGCCGAACTGCTCGAAGCGCTCCTTGCAGAGCGCCCGGGCGGCGAGCATCGCCGCCTTGAAGAACTTGCGCGGATCGAGCTCGCCGGGCTGCTCGGCCATCGCCCGGCGCATCGCGCCGGTCATGGCGAGGCGGATGTCGGTATCGATGTTGACCTTGCGCACGCCATGGCGGATGCCCTGCAGGATCGCGCCGACCGGCACGCCCCAGGTCTCCTTCACCCGGCCGCCGTGGGCGCGGATCACCTCGAGCCACTCCTGCGGCACGCTGGAGGAGCCGTGCATGACGAGGTGGGTGTGCGGGATGCGCTCGTGGATGGCGCGGATGCGCTCGATCGCGAGCACCTCGCCGGTCGGCTTGCGCGAGAACTTGTAGGCGCCGTGCGAGGTGCCGATGGCGACCGCGAGCGCGTCCACGCCGGTGTCGCGCACGAAGCGCGCCGCCTCCTCGGGGTCGGTGAGAAGCTGCTCGTGGCCGAGCCGCCCCTCGGCGCCGACGCCGTCCTCCTTGCCCGCCGTGCCGGTCTCGAGCGAGCCGAGGCAGCCGAGCTCGCCCTCGACCGAGACGCCGACCGCGTGCGCCATCTCGGCCACGCGCCGGGTCACCTCGACGTTGTACGCGTAGGAGGCCGGCGTCTTCATGTCCTCCCGCAGCGAGCCGTCCATCATCACGCTCGTGAAGCCGGAGCGGATCGAGGCCTGGCACACCGCGGGGCTCGCGCCGTGGTCCTGGTGCAGGCACACCGGCAGATGCGGGTAGGCCTCCACCGCCGCGCCGACCAGGCGGCGCAGGAATGCCTCGCCGGCGTACTGGCGCGCGCCGGCGGAGGCCTGCAGGATCACCGGGCTCGCCGTCTCGTCGGCCGCCTGCATGATCGCCTGCACCTGCTCCAGGTTGTTGATGTTGAACGCCGGCACGCCGTAGCGGTGCTCGGCGGCGTGGTCGAGAAGCTGCCTGAGGGCGACGAGGGCCATGGATTCTCCTTTATCCCTTCTCCTGCGCGAGCCGGCGCCGCTCCATGAGGCGCCAGATCATCGGCGTGAAGATGAGCTGCATCGCGAGGTCCATCTTGCCGCCGGGGGCGACGATGGTGTTCGAGCGCGACATGAACGAGTCCCCCAGCATGGAAAGCAGGTACGGGAAATCGATGCCGCGCGGGTCGGCGAAGCGGATCACCAGCATCGACTCGTCGGGGGTCGGCACGAAGCGCGCGATGAACGGGTTGGAGGTGTCCACGGTCGGCACCCGCTGGAAGTTGATATGCGTGCGCGCGAACTGCGGCACGATGTAGTTCACGTAGTCGGGCATGCGGCGCAGGATGGTGCCGGTCACCGCCTCGGTGGTGTAGCCGCGCGCCGCCTTGTCGCGGTGCAGCTTCTGGATCCACTCCAGGTTGATCACCGGCACCACGCCGATCAGGAGGTCGACGTGCTGTGCCACGTTCACGTCGCCGGCCACCACCGCGCCGTGCAGCCCCTCGTAGAAGAGCAGGTCGGTGCCGCGCGGCAGGTCCTCCCAGGCGGTGAAGGTGCCGGGCTCCTGCCCGTACGGCTTCGCCTCCTCCTCGCTGTGCAGGTACCGGCGCGTGCGCCCGGAGCCCTTCGCCGCGTAGCTGCAGAAGAGCGCTTCGAGCTCCCGGAACAGGTTGTTCTCCGGCCCGAAGTGGCTGAAGTGGTGGTTGCCGCGCGCGGTCTCCTCGGCCATCTTCTCGCGCATCTCCGCGCGGTCGTAGCGGTGGAACGCGTCGCCCTCGACGAAGGCGGCGTTCACGCCCTCGCGGCGGAAGATCTGCTCGAAGGTCCTCGACACCGAGGTGGTGCCGGCGCCCGAGGAGCCGGTGATCGCGATGACGGGATGGCGGGCGGACACGCTCAGGCCTGCGCGCCCGCGCGGAACAGCCCGCGCGCGCCGAAGAGCGGCGCGTCGTAGTCGCGCTGGTTGTGCTGCGCGTGGTAGCGCTCGATGCGCTCGACCTCGTTGCGCGCGCCGAAGACCAGCCCGCAGCGCTCGTGGAGCGCGCGCGGCGCGATCTCGAGGACGCGGCCGGTCCCGGTGCTCGCCAGGCCGCCCGCCTGCTCGACCAGCATGGCGACCGGGTTCGCCTCGTAGAGCAGGCGCAGGCGCCCGTGGCGCGTCGCGTCGCGCTCGTCGCGCGGGTAGAGATACACCCCGCCGCGCATCAGGATCCGGTGCACGTCGGCCACCAGCGAGGCGATCCAGCGCATGTTGAAGTCGGCGCCGCGCGGCCCGCTCCTGCCGGCGAGGCATTCGTCCACGTAGCGCTTCACGGCCGGCTCCCAGAAGCGCGCGTTCGACGCGTTGATCGCGAACTCGCGCGTGTCCGCCGGGATCGCGAGCGACGGGTGGGTGAGGACGAACTCGCCGACCTCGCGGTCGAGCGTGAAGCCGTGCGTGCCCTGGCCGAGGGTCAGCACCAGCATCGTGACCGGGCCGTAGATCGCGTAGCCGGCGCAGACCTGCCGCGTGCCCGGCTGGAGGAAGTCCTCGGCGCGCGCCGGCGCGTCGCCTTCGGGGGCGCGCAGGACGGAGAAGATCGACCCGACCGGCGCGTTCACGTCGGCGTTCGACGAGCCGTCGAGCGGGTCGTAGGCGAGGAGGTAGCGCCCGCGCGGATGCTCCTGCGGGATGGCGTAGGGCGCCTCGAGCTCCTCGGAAAGCATTCCGGCCAGCGTGCCGCCGCCTTCGCAGGTGCCGCGAAGGATCTCGTCGGAAGCCACATCGAGCTTCGTCTGCGCTTCGCCCTGCACGTTCTGCGTGCCGGCGTAGCCCCGCGCGCCGGCCGCCAGCGCGCCCCGGCCGACGAGGTACGAGATGCGCTTGCAGGCGAGGCGCACGTCGCTCATCAGCACGGCCAGGGACGGTTCCATGCTCAGGCGTGCGCCCGCTGCAGCTGCTCGAGGTGGAGCTCGCCCAGGTCGTGCAGCAGGAGATCGGCGCCCCGGAAGTCCTGGCCGATGGTCCAGCGGGTCGGCGTGACGACGGTCGCGAGGCCGGCGGCCTTCGCCGCGCGCAGGCCGTTCGCCGAATCCTCGAAGGCGACACAGGCCTCGGCCGGCCGCCGCAGCAGGGAAAGCGCGCGCAGGTAGACATCGGGCGCAGGCTTGCGCCGGGCGACCTCGTCCACGCACACCACCAGGTCGATCTCGCCGTGGAAGTGCCGCCTGAGCACCGCGTGCGCGTTCGCGGTCGAGGTCGTGGTGACCACCGCCACGGCGAGCCCGGCCGCGCGCGCCTCGGCGACCAGCAGGCGCACGCCCGGCCGCAGCGGCGGGCCGCCGTTGCGCAGCACCTCGGCGTAGAGCTCCGACTTCACCGCGTGGATCGAGGGCACCGTGGCGTGCAGCCGCGCCTTCTCCGCGGGCGCGTCGCGCAGCGTGTCGATGTAGGCGTGCAGCCGCTCCACGCCGGTCGAGACCGAGAGCAGCCCGGCATAGCGCGCCGGGCTCCAGTCCCACCACAGCCCGAGGCGGATGAACGCGGCGTTGAACGCCTGGCGGTGCGCCTCCTCGGTGTCCGCGATCGTCCCGTCGAGGTCGAAGATCAGGGCTTGCAGGGTCACGGCGCGCCTGCGTCGGAGAAAACACGGCTCGCGCGCACGTCGGCCGCCTCGATCGTCATGAGGGCGTCGCGGTCCGCCGTGCCGCCCGCGTCGCAGAGGCGCTGCGCGTGGCGCAGGCGGAGGCGGTCGAGCGCGTTGCGGATCGAGCGCGCGTTGGCGAAATTGGGCTGCGCGACGCGGCGCGCGATGTACTCGCGCAGCGCCTCGAGCGCCCCGGGCGAGAAGCGGTAGCTCGCCTGGGCGGCCATCGCCTGCGCGATGGCGAAGAGCTCCGCGGGCGCGTAGTCCGGGAAGTCGATGTGGTGCGCGATGCGCGAGGCGAACCCCGGGTTGGAGGCGAAGAACTTCTTCATTCTGTCCTGGTAGCCGGCGAGGATCACCACCAGGTCGTCGCGCTGGTTCTCCATCACCTGCAGGAGGATCTCGATCGCCTCCTGGCCGTAGTCGCGCTCGTTCTCCGGGCGGTAGAGGTAGTACGCCTCGTCGATGAAGAGCACGCCGCCCATCGCGCGCTTGAGCACCTCGCGCGTCTTCGGCGCGGTGTGGCCGATGTACTGGCCGACGAGATCGTCGCGCGTCACGGTGACGAGGTGCCCCTGCCGCGAGTAGCCGAGGCGCTTCAGGATCTCCGCCATGCGCAGCGCCACCGTGGTCTTGCCGGTGCCGGGGTTGCCGGTGAAGCTCATGTGCAGGCTGGGCGGCGCCGACTCGAGGCCGATGCTGCGGCGCGCGCGCGCGACTTCCAGCAGCGCGGCGATGCCGCGCACCCGCGCCTTCACCGGCGCGAGCCCGACGAGCTCGTCCAGCCCGGCGGGGGCGACGGTCAGCTCAATCGCGCCCATGCCGGATGCGGTAGCGCTGGCTGCGCCCTTCGCCCTCTTCGCGCTCCAGCCGGAAGCCGGGCTCGTCCTTCGGGCGCTGCACGATGAAGGACATGCGCGGCGTCTCCCAGCCGCGCGAGCTGTCGAACGCGGTGACGCGCACGTACCGGTCCGGCAAGGTCCTGCGGCACTCCTCGATCTCCATCAGGATCCCGGCGGGGTCCTTCAGGCCGAACATCGGCGTGCCGGACATCTCCCAGTAGGTGTTGCGCGGGTGCGGGTCGCCGGTGTGCTCGACGTTGAGCGCCCAGCCCTGCTTCAGCGCGTAGGCGACCTGGGCGGCGACCTGCGCGTCGGTGAGCGGCGGGAGGAACGAGAACTGGCCCTGCGTGATCCTGCTCATGCGCTCACCGCGGCGGTGGGAACGAAGTCGGCGGTATCGGTCGACTGGTAGTCGAAGGTCACGTCCTTCCAGGTGTCGAGCGCGGCCTTGAGCGGCGCGCACCAGCGCGCGGCCGCCTTCAGGATCTCCGGGCCCTCGTTCCAGAGGTCGCGGCCCTCGTTGCGCGCGAGGATCATCGCCTCGAGCGCGACGCGGTTC
>CBDDRX010000118.1:0-35471 GCA_965233165.1 uncultured bacterium
CCCATGCAACAACAGGAAATCCGCGAGCACATGAAAGTCGTCGGCGCCGACCGCCAGCCGGTGGGCACGGTGGACCACGTCGAGGGCAACCGCATCAAGCTGACGAAGAACGACCCGCAGGCGAACGGCAAGCACCACTACATCCCGGCGGACTGGGTGGATCGCGTGGACGGGGAGCAGGTGTGCCTGCGCCAGAACGCGAAGGAAGCGTGCCAGCAGTGGCTGGACTCCTGACGCCCCTCAAAGTGAAAGGCCCCGCACGGTGGCGGGGCCTTGAGCCCTTGCGAGGGCATCACGTCCGGCGCCGAGATGGGCGCCGCGATGCGTGAGGCTGGAGGAGCCAGGTATCCCGTCCGTTAGGCGGGAATTCCACGTGTTCCGCTGGTGCTTGCGGCTTCTTCAGACTCCCCTCCACCTTACTCCGCGTGCAGGACACGTCAATCGCGGATCGCACTACAAAAAGAAATAATTCGGTGGGACAATGGCCGGGTTGCAGGAGAGCGTCCCCGCCCCCCGGCGGAAACATCCGGGGGTGACATGTGGGGGCCACCGAAGGCGCAATCTCCCATGAACGCTCAGGTCCCTGTACTGCAACACGAGTAGTCAGCCGTCTGGAGAGCGATCCGCCGATTCGGGGGCGGGTCCGCCGAAGGAGCAATGCGAGCCGCCGGCTCGCAGAATCTCTCAGGCCCCGTGACAGAGGGAGCGGCGCGCAAAAGGGCTTGCCTTTCTCCCTTCCTCGCGCCGTCTCACTCCCGTCGAGGGCCTTTCAATGAAAGTGATCGTGCTGGGCGCCGGCGTCATCGGGACGACGAGCGCCTATTACCTGAACCGCCTCGGCTTCGACGTCACCGTCGTCGACCGCCAGGCCTGGCCCGCCGCGGAGACGAGCTTCGCCAACGGCGGGCAGGTCTCGGTGAGCCATGCCGAGCCGTGGGCGAACCCGGGCGCGCCGCTCAAGGTGCTGAAGTGGCTGGCGAAGGAAGACGCGCCGCTCCTTTTCCGCGTGCGCGCGGACATGCGCCAGTGGCTGTGGGGCCTCGCGTTCCTGCGCGAGTGCACGCCCGCGCGCACGCGGCACAACATCGGGCAGATCGTGCGCCTGGGCACCTACAGCCGCGCGAAGCTGCAGGCGCTGAGGCGAGAGACCGAGCTGCACTATGAGCACCTCGAGCGCGGCATCCTGCACTTCTATACCGATGCGCGCGAATTCGACGCGGCGATCGAGCCGGCGCGGCAGATGTGCGAGCTCGGCTGCGAGCGGCGCGTCATCTCGGCGGACGAGGCGGTGCGCATCGAGCCGGCGCTTGCGCAGGTGCGCGAGCGCCTCGCCGGGGCGACGTACACCTCGGCGGACGAGTCCGGCGATGCGCGCCAGTTCACCGTCGCCCTGGCGCGCATTGCGGAAGCAAACGGCGTCCGCTTCCTCATGAACCACGATGTAAAAGCGATCCGGAAGAGTTCTTCCCTGGTCGAGCACGTCGAGGCCACGGACGCGGAAGGCAGGTTCGTGCGCCTGAAAGCGGACGCGTACGTGCTTGCGCTCGGCAGCTTCAGCCCGATGCTGGCGGCCCCGCTCGGCGTGCGGCTGAACGTCTACCCGGCGAAGGGCTACTCGGTCACGCTGCCGGTGAAGGATGCGCGGAAGGCCTATTCGGTTTCGCTGACCGACGACGAGTACAAGCTCGTCTTCTCGCGCCTCGGCGACCGGCTGCGCATCGCCGGCACCGCGGAGCTGAACGGCTATGACCGCAGCCTGAACCGCGTGCGCTGCCAGGCGATCCTCGACCGGGTCGAGGCGCTCTTTCCCGGCGCCGGCGACGCAAGCCAGGCGCAGTTCTGGGCCGGGCTGCGCCCGGCGACGCCGTCCAACGTGCCGTACCTGGGTCTATCCTCGATAAGGAATCTCTACCTGAATACCGGCCACGGCACGCTCGGCTGGACGCACGCCTGCGGCTCCGGCGCGGCGCTCGCCGACCTGGTCGCCGGCCGGCAGCCGGAGGTGGACTTCGACTTCACCGGCCTGCCCGCCGCACGTAAACTGCATCGCACCCAGCACGGGCGAACCCAGGGCGCCGTGTTCCGCTAGATCGCAGCGGCGTAGTCCGGCCGGCGCGAAACCCCCGGTGCGATGACGGCTCCAAGGGACATGACCCTCTTCCGGCTTCTGGTACTCGCGGCGAGCCTCGCCTTCGCCGCCTCCTCCTTCGCCCAGGACAAGGACCGCGCGGCCCCCGAGTCGCCCAAGGGCGCCGAAAAGGCCGCGGACAAGGAGGCCCCGCCGCGGCAGGTCATCGAGATCACCCGCAGCACCAAGCCCAACTGCGACGTGAAGCCGGTCATGACCGACGACGAGATCGCGCGCTGCAAGAAGGCCTGGGCCCGGTAAAAAAACCCGGGCAGAGCCCGGAATCGGTGTCAGGCACCGATTTCCGGGACCGCCGTCACCAACGCGCAGGCTGCGCGGAAATCGGTGCCTGACACCGATTCCGCGGGAGTTCGGTGCCTGACCCCGATCTCCTACGCGGGGGTGAGGATGTGGATCACCCGGCTCGCGACGAAGTCCTTTACTTTCGCGCCGTAGGCGGCCATGTGCGGTGCGGCGGCGTGCGCCTTCAGATCGTCCATGCTGGCCCACTTCTCGACCACCATGAAGGCGTCGGCGCCCAGGCGCGCCTGGAAGGACGGCGCGGGCTCCGCGTCGACTGCCGGCCCGTACTCGATGCAGCCCTTCTCGGCGAGCACGTTCGGCACGTTGGCGCGGAACTCCTTCAGGATCGCGTCGCGCTTGCCCGGCCGGGCGGTGATGACGGCGATGACGTGGACCATGCGTCCCTCCCCGTGAAAGCGCCCATCATACAATCGGTGCCGTGGACGACGTCCCGCCGAACCTGCAGACCCTGCGCTCGCGCTTCGCGGCGATCCTGTTCGCCGACGTGAGCGGCAGCACGAAGCTCTACGAGTCGGTCGGCGACACGCTCGGCCACAGCACGATCCGCGGCTACGTCGAGATGATGAAGCGCGCCACCGCAGCCCAGGGCGGCCGGGTGGTGAAGACGATCGGCGACGAGGTGATGGCGGTGTTCTCCGCCGCCGACGCGGCGGCCCGCGCGGCGATCGCGATGCAGATGGGCTCGGAGCATCTCCCCGAGGTGAACGGGCAGCGGCTGCTGCTGCGCATCGGCTTCCACGGCGGCCCGGTGCTGCAGAAGGAGAACGACGTCTTCGGCGACACGGTGAACCTCGCCGCGCGTCTCTCGGGGCAGGCGCAGGGCGGGCAGATCATCCTCTCGCGCGCCACCGCCGGGGCGCTCGGGCCGGAGATGCGCGTCATGGCGCGCGACCTCTACGGGGTGCAGGTGAAGGGCAAGAGCGAGGAGATCGCGCTCTCGGAGCTCGTCTGGAAGCACGACGAGGACGCCACCGTGCTCGCCTCGCTGCGCGTGCCCGCGGCCAAGGCCGCCGCCTCGGTGCTGCGCCTGCGCTACCGAGACGCCGAGATCGCGCGCCGGCGCGACAGCGACGCCGAGGTGATCGGCCGCGATCCGGAATGCGGCGTGCAGATCGCCGACGAGATGGCCTCGCGCCGGCACTGCACGATCGAGCGGCGCAAGGAGAAGTGGGTGCTGAAGGACCACAGTACCAACGGCACCTACGTGACCCTCGAGGGCGACGGCGAGCTCACGCTGCGCCGCGAGGAGCTGGTGCTGCGCAGGCACGGCTGGATCGCCTGCGGCCAGTCGCGCGTCGGTACCAAAGAGGTGGTGGAGTTCTTCATCGACTAAGTAGAATCGCCGATCCCGTTCCCCCTACCCTTTCCGGAGTCCGAGCATGAAGATCGAAGACAAGAGCGTCGGCAGCGGCGCCGAGGCCACCGCCGGCCAGAACGTCACCGTCCACTACACCGGCTGGCTCTCCGAAGGCGGCCAGCGCGGCAAGAAGTTCGACTCGAGCAAGGACCGCGGCGATCCGTTCGTCTTCCCGCTCGGCCAGGGCCACGTGATCAAGGGCTGGGACCAGGGCGTGCAGGGCATGAAGGTCGGCGGCACGCGCGAGCTGACCATCCCGCCCGAGATGGGCTACGGCGCGCGCGGCGCCGGCGGCGTCATCCCGCCCAACGCCACCCTGATCTTCGAAGTCGAGCTGCTCAAGGTCGGTTGAAGGGGCAGTTGGACAAGAAGAAGGTCGTCCGGTCCTCGGGCGCGGTGGTCTTCCGCAGGACCGACCGCGGCATCCGCCTGCTCGTGCTGCGCGCCTACAACAACTGGGACTTCCCGAAGGGCGTGGTGGAGAACGCGGAGGAGATGCTCGCCGCGGCGAAGCGCGAGGTGAAGGAAGAGACCGGCCTCACCGACGTCGACTACCCGTTCGGCGAGGAGTTCAAGGAGACGCTTCCGTACGCGAACAACAAGATCGCGCGCTACTACATCGCGGAAACCGACCAGCACGCGATCGAGCTGCCCATCAACACGGCGCTCGGGCGGCCCGAGCACCATGAGTACCGCTGGGTGAGCTTCGACGAAGCCGAGGATCTCCTGCCTCCCCGCCTCGCCCCGGTCCTCGACTGGGCCAGGAACACCCTCTCCGGCCACTGAAAATCGGGGACAGCTACCGATTTCCCGGCGCTGAATTCGGTGTCAGGCACCGAATTTTCCTTGTTCTCGCTTTTCGGTGCCTGACACCGAATTCGGGAAATCGGTAGCTGTCCCCGATTTCCGATTTTTCACCAGCCGCTGCCGCCGCCTCCCCCGACGCCACCGCCCGAGCTCCCGCCTCCTCCACCGCCACTGTCCGAGCTGCCCGAGCTCGAGCCGGGCGGCGTCGCGGCGGCGCTGATGGTCTCGCCGAGGCTGGAGAGGGACTCGGACAGGCCGGCGACGGGATTCGCATCGCCCCAGCCGCTCTCGGCGCTGTAGTAGTGGCTCGCGGCGGCGGCGACGGCGGAGGCGCCGAGGATGAGGGTGAAGCGGTGCGCCCAGGTCTTCTCGATGTCGAGCGCGACTGCATAGGGGAGCAGGCGCGCGAATTCGTCCTTGGTCTGCGGCGGCGCCTTCATGCGCTTCAGGTCTTCGGCTTCCGCGACGCTCATGTACTGGCGCAGGCCCTCGACATGGTCCTGGAGCTTGCGTCCCTCGACCGAGTACGCGGGCATCCAGCGCCGGAAGAGGAGCACGGTGAGCGCCATCGCGCCACCGATCGCAAACAGGGCGGCCGCGGGAGCCTCGAGGAGGTGCATCGCCAGCGCGGTCGCGCCCGCGAGCGCCGCGCCGGCGGCGATCGAGCCGTGGTTGCGCGAGAACAGGCGCTCGCCGAAGTGCGCCTGCAGCGCCGCGGCAAGGCCGGTGTTTGCCGCCTGCACCGCCGGGTCGTGCGCCTTGCCGATGACGTGGCGCGTCCCGGGCGAAGGCAGCAATGCGTCGAGCACCGCCTTCTCGCCCGGCAGCCAGGCGGCCGGCGTCGCGGTGCGCTCGAGGCCGTAGCTCTCGCCGCTCTGGCGGATCTTCAGCGCGCCGCGCTCGCCCAGGCCGAGGAGCGCCGCGCCGAAGCAGCCGGCGTCGAAGCCCATCCGGTGCAGGTAGCGCGTGCCCGCCGGGCCGATGCCGGGCGGCGGCTCGTAGCGGGGGAAGCGCGGGCCGGCGCGCGGGTCGCGGCCGACGAGGCTCCAGCGCCAGTAGAGGAACGCGAAGACGAGCAGCGCCCCGGCCATGCCGACGCCCACCGCGCGGTTGTCGTTCAGGAGCCACTTGAGGCGCTGCGCCCGCGTCGGCTGCTCGACCAGCCCCTTCGGGAACGCGACGACGATGGTCATGCCCTCGCGCGGCCGGAAGGCGCGCGTGGAGCGGAACGCCGCGCCGCCGTCGCGCACGAACGAAGCGTAGCTGCGCCCGCGCGCGCCCTGCAGCCCCGTGAAGGCTTCCGCGCGCAGCAGCGAGGCGGCGATCGCCTGCGGCAGGTGCACCTCCGCGGTGATGCGGTCGAAGGGCAGCGTCCAGCCGTTGCCGTTCACGTTCCAGTAGAGCTCGTCGTGCTCGTCGAAGAAGCCGAGCTGGCGCGCGGTGCGGTAGGCGATCTCGTAGGTATGCGGGCCGTGCGGCAGCATCACGTTCGCGTCGCCGATGCGCACGCGGAAGCCGTTCTGCAGGCGCTCGAGCGCGTAGGGCTCGGGCTGGCCGTTGCGCGTCACGCGCTGCACCGAGAACGGCACGTTCACCTTGTTGCCGGCGCTGTCGCGGTAGTCGGTCGGGAAGTCGCGCAGGATGCCGCGCTTCACCTGGACGCCCTCCACCTGCACGGTGAAGCGCTCGGTCACCGCGAGCTCGCCGGAGCGGGCGATGCGGATGTCGCTGTGGAAATCGGTGACCCGCTCCGCGGCGAACGCCGTGGAAACGCCGAGGACAAAAAGGAGCAGGAGCCTCACAGCTCGAAGAAGGGCAGCGGCCGGAAGCCGAGCAGCTTCGCGACCACGAGATCGGGGAAGGACTCGAGGCGCGTCACGTACTGCTGCACCGCGCCGTTGTAGAAGCGCCGCGCATACTGCAGGTGGTCCTCGACGGCGACGAGCTGCGCGGCGAGGTCGCGGAACGCCGCGTCGGCCTTGAGCTGCGGATACGCCTCCTGCAGGACGACGACCTGGTGCAGCTTGTCGCCGAGCTGCTTCTCGATCGGGAAGCGCTCCTTCAGGGACGCCTGCAGCGCCTGGCTGCGCAGCTCGGTGACCGCGGTGAGCAGCGCCTTCTCGTAGCCGGCATAGCCCTTCACCGTCTCGACGAGCCGCGGCACCAGGTCGGCGCGGCGCTTGAGCTGCACGTCGATGTCGGCGTAGCCCTGCCGCGCCTGGTTGCGCGCGGCGACGAGCCGGTTGTACAGCCACGCCGCCGGCAGCACGATCCCGAGGATGACGATCCCCGCCAGGATCTCGATTCCCATTGCCTTGTTGCTCCCCTGGAAATTCGGGGACGGAGCCCGATTTCCGATAGTCGACTATCGCTATGGTAAATCGGGCTCCGTCCCCGAATTTACGAGGAGCAGCGCTTCGGCGAGATCGAGCACGTCGTCGGGCCAGTAGGCCATCGGCCGCGGGCGAAGGGCGCCGGCCTCGTCGTGCGGGCGGCAGGCGAGCACCGGCAGGATCCAGCGCGCGGGGATCGCCTCGCGGCCATGGCAGGCGCCGAGGAGCGCGCCGGCGATCGCCGCATTGGTATCCGTGTCGCCGCCGCGGCCGACGGTGTCGACCAGGGCCGCCTCGAAGCTGCTGTGCGCGAGATGGAAAAACGCGTTCTGTAGCGCGGTCAGCACCCAGCCGATGTTGGTTTCGTAGGAAGCCGGCCGCGCGCCGCGCGCGCCCTGCTCGATCGCCGCCCGCGCCTTGCCGCCGGCGTGGCCGAGCGCCGCGTCGAGCATCGCCTCGCGCCCGGCGCCGCCGACGCCGGCCGCGACCGCTGCGGCGAAGCCGGTGCAGGCCTCGACGCAGGCCGGGTTGGGATGCGTCAGGAGCGAATCCTCGCGGGCCGCCTTCGCCGCGCGCGCCGGACCGCCGGCCGCCCAGATGCCGACCGGCGAGATGCGCATCAGCGAGCCGTTCGACTCGCTCTCGGTGGTGTGCAGGCCGAGCAGGCCGCGCTCGGTCGTGGCGCCGACGTCGACCGGGCGCGTCTGCAGCCACTCCCGGTACGCGTCCAGCACGCTTTCTTTTACATACCCCTTTTCCTTCAGCAGCGAGCGCGCAAGCGCCAGCGCCATCTCGCTGTCGTCGGTCGGCTGGCCGGCCATCGTCTTGAAGACGCCGCCGTCGCCCAGGTCGCGCACGCCGCCGGGGAAGGCGCGCGCGATCTCGGCGGCATCCTTGAACTCGACCTGGGCGCCCAGGCTGTCGCCGATCACCTGGCCGAGCAGGCAGCCGGCGGCGCGGGAAAGGCGCGCCTCGTCCCGCGGGCGGGGAAAGCCGAGGCTCACGCGCTTCTCGCGGCGCGGCTCGGCATCGAGCGCCTTCCAGTCGAAGCGGCTGAGCTGCAGCGCCGCGGCGGGCCCGCCGGCAAAGCAGCCGGAGACGCGCCGCGTCGGGTCGCCGGCGAGGACGAGCTCCGCGCCGGCCGCGTCGAGGAGCACCCCGCCGGCGCCGCGGATGAGCGCAGCGCCGGCGGCGATGTCGTACTCGTTCACGCCGTGCGAGGTCATCGCCGCCGCGCCGTCGCCGGCGGCCACCCGCGCCAGGCGATAGGCGATGCTCGGCATGGCGACGTAGCGCGCCGGGCGCACCGCGCGCGCATAGGTGCCGGGGCGCAGCGCCGAGGAGGCGTTCGCCCAGACGAGCGCGCCGGGCACGAGCGCCCGCTGCGAAAGATCCACCTCGATCTTCTTCCCGTTGCGCGTCAGCGCGGCGCCTTCCGCCCAGGCGATGGTGTCGGGGCCGCGATCGGGCGCGAGCGGCGCGTGGACCACGCCGAGCACCGGCCGGCCGTCCTTCATGAGCCCGATCGACACTGCCGAGCCGCGCCGGCCCAGGAGGAAGTCGGAGGTGCCGTCGTGCGGGTCGACCAGCCACATCCAGCCGTCGTGGCCGGTTCCGGTTGCAGGAGTGAGGCCCGTCTCCTCGCCCCCGAACGCGCACGGGAAGAGCGCCTGCAGCTTCTCGCGCAGCCGCTCCTCCATCTCGGTGTCGATCGGCGCGGAGCCGCCCTGGCCGCGCGGGCCGTCCGGGCGATAGAACTCGGCCGCGAGCTGCGCGCCCTCCTCCTCGGCGGCGGCGATCGCCCCGCGCAGGACGTTGTTCAATCCACCACCCGGCCGCGCAGCGACTTGATCCTGCCGCGGTGCTTCTTTCCCTCGATGCGCTTCTCGCGCGAGGAGCGCGTCGGCCGGGTCGGCCGGCGCCTTTTCGGCACGAACGCCGCTGCCGCGACCAGCTCGTGCAGCCGCTTCAGCGCCTCGGCCCGGTTCATCTCCAGGCTGCGGTGCTGCTGCGCCTTGATCACGACCATGCCGGTGCGGGTGACGCGGTGGTCACCGCGCCGCAGCAGCCGCTCCTTCACCGCCTCCGGAAGCGAGGAGGCGCGAACATCGAAGCGCAGGTGGACCGCGTTCGAGACCTTGTTGACGTTCTGCCCGCCCGCGCCCTGGGCGCGCACCGCGGTCAGCTCGATCTCGTTCTCGGGGATCTCCACGCCCGAAGCATACGTAGAAAAGGAAAAAGGCGGGGGATGCCCGCCTTCTTCGTGCCTGCAACGCCTGCTGCGCTACGCCCTGGGCGAAGGGACTTCTTCCTTGTACCCCGGGCGCTTCTTCATCTTCTGCTTGCTCTGCGTCGCGCGGCGCTCGTCCGCCTCGCGCTCGTGGGCCGCGCTCGCGTCCTCCGGGCTGGTCGCCCGCGACGCGGAGCTGCCCACGCTGGCGCTCGCCGGCTTCAACGACTTGCCGGCGCTCGCCTTGGCGGGCTTTTCAGCCAGCGGCGTCTGCGCGGAAGCCGAGCAGACCGCGACCATGCCGAGCAGGCTGATCGCGCAAACGCGCCTGCGCATGGTCACCGGACGCTACTTCGACGCGCCGCTGCCGCTGTGCGGAGCTGCGCCCGGGCCCGGGTTGCCCTGCGTGCCGACCGTGCCGGGCGCGCCGGCCGCGGAGGTCGCCGGCGCCTGCGTGCCGGCCTGGCCGCCCTGGTTCGCGCTGGCCGGGCTCGACCCGGCCGTGCTCGAGGAGCTGCCCTGGGACGCATTGCGGTCCTTCTTCGCCTTGCGCGCCTTGCGCGGCTTGTCCGTGGCCTTGTTGTCGCTGCTCGCGCCCGTGGTCGCGTCGCTGCTGCGCGACGCGCCGGCGTTCGGGCCCGCGGCGTCGCTGCGGCGGATCGTGGTCGAGCCCGAAGCAGGGCTGCCCTTCGTGGTGCGATCCACTTCCGCGGGCTTCGTGTCCGACGGGGTGGTCGTGGTCGTCTGCGCGATCGCGCCGAACGAGATCGCGGCGACGCCGCTGAAGATCAGGGGAAGAACTTTACGCATCGAATGTCTCCTTTGAAAGGTACCGGGACATTGCAAAGGGCATGCCCGCTTGGCGGGCATGCGCCTTCCGGACTACTGCGCCCCGCTGCCGCCGTGCGGGTTCGCGCCCGGCCCCGGGTTGCCCTGGGTGCCCTGCGTGCCCGGCGAGCCGGCTGCGGAGGTGGCGGGTGCCTGCGTCCCCGCCTGCCCGCCCTGGTTCGCGCTGGCGGGATTCGCCGAGCGGTCGCGGGTCGCGTAGGGATCGTTCGGGTTGCTCGCGCCCGTCGAGGCGTTGTTCGGCGCGCATGCCGCGAGCGTCAGGACAGCTGCACTGCAGATTGCTACCGGCCAAAGTTTTTTCATGGGTCAGTCTCCTGGGACAGTGGATACGAGAGCCCCTGTCGCAAGCGCCATGCCCGCAAAAAATCGGGGACGGAGCCCGATTTTTCTAGCGGCTGACCTGGTTGCGGCCGCGCTCCTTGGCGCGGTAGAGCGCCTCGTCCGCGCCTTTCACCACTTCGGCGGGCATCTTCAGGCGCTTGCCCGGCTCGGCGGCGCCGATGCTGACGGTGACAGAAAGGATCATGTCGGTGCGGGAGAAATCCTCCTCTGCCACGCGCGGCCTTCCGTCCGCACGGCGCTTTGCGCCGTCCTTCGGGTTCTTCGGCCGGTCCCGGCCGCGGATGGTCATCTTGTACGCCTGCACCGAGGCGCGCGCGGCCTCGAGGTGCGGCAGGATCTGCGCGAGCCGCTGGCCGCGGAAGAGCATGGTGAACTCCTCGCCGCCGTAGCGGTAGGCGCGCCCGCCGCCGCTCGCCTCGGCGAGCCGCGCCGCCACCAGCCGCAGCACCTGGTCGCCGATGTCGTGGCCGTAGGTGTCGTTGAATTTCTTGAAGTGGTCGACGTCGACCATGGCGATCGCGTACGGCGGGGCGAGCGCGCGCAGCTGCTCTTCCAGCGCGCGGCGGTTCGGCAGCCCCGTGAGGGCGTCGCGGAACGCCATGCGGTGCGATTCCTGCAGGACGGCGACGACGAGCAGCGCGCCCGCGGTCAGCATGAACAGCGAGTAGATGCGCAGGTCCCCGGCCCAGGTCGAGGCGATGAAGAAGGCCACCAGCGCGCCGGCGATCCCGAGCTCGAGCGGCGTGTGGTGCGGCCACGCGCGCGCGACCGCGGCGGCGAAGGCGGCGGCGAACACGAGCCGCCCGAGGAGCGGCGTCGGGCCCGCATGCAGGAGCCAGTGGTCGAACACGCCCTCGAGGTCGACCGTCCTTTGCAGGAGGTAGAGGAGGACCGCCTCGCCGGCGAGGAGCGCCACCCAGCGCCAGGCGAGCCCGAAGCGCGCGCCGCGCTCGCGCACCGCCAGCGCGAGCAGCGCGTTGAGCGGCACGACGACCGCGCAGGCGGTGTACGTGAGCGCGCCGGGGAAGCGGTGGAACGCGGGGAACGCGGCGAGCAGCGCCGCCGCGAGGACGAAGGCGCGCGCGCGGTTGACCCACGTCGAGACGCCCGCCGCGGCGACGAGCACCGCGTAGGGCCCGGCGGTGCGCAGCCCCGCGAGCTCGTCGGGCAGCGGCGCGCCGAACCACGCGGCGACGATCGCCCCGGCCAGGATCAGCGTAACCGGCCAGAGCGGGCGCAGCGCCTCCTTCACAAGGCCCTTAATCCCCGAGCCGGTCCGGCCTGAACCCGACGTCGCACAGCCTGCCGCGCTGCGCGCGCTTGCCGACGTGCTCCGCGAGCTGCTTCGCGTCGAGGGTTTCCACCGCCCGGTTCTTGCGCTTCACGCCCGAGACGACGAGCGACTTGCCGTCGCTGGCCGCCACCGCCGCGAGCCGCTCGCCCTCGGGAACGGCGATGAGCTGCACGCCCACGCCGCCGTTCGGCCGCACGGGCACCTCGTCCATTGGGAAGAGCAGCAGCCGGGCGTCGGACGACAGGGCGGCAACAAATTTGTAGGTTCCATCCTTGTCGAATTCGAACGGCTTCTGGACTCGCGCGCCTTCGCCTGCGCTCATGAAGTCCTTCCCCTGGCGCGTCTTCGCCTGCAGGTCGCCGAGCTTGCAGAGGAACCCCAGGCCCGCGGAGCTGTTCATGAGGATCTGCCGGCCCATGTCGCCGGTCGCCATCCAGACGATGTCCGAGGAGGAGGAGTTGACCAGCGTGTTGACCGGCGAGCCGTCGCCGCGCCCGCTCGGGATTCCCGCCGCGTCGAGCGTGAAGCTCTTGCCCGCGTCGGACAGCACGATGACCGGGTCGGTCGTCTTGCATTCGATCGCCTGGAGCAGCGCGTCGCCGTCCTTGAAGGAAAGCTGCGAGAGGTCCAGCCCGTGGCCGGTCCGCGCCCGGATCCAGCCCTTCTGCGACAGGATCACCGTGATCGGCTCCTCGACGACGGTGCGCTCGACCTGCGCGCGCTCCTCCGCCTTGATGAGCGTGCGGCGGTTGTCGCCGTAAGTCTTCGCGTCCTGCTGCAGCTCGCCGACGACGAGCTTCTTCAGTTCCTTCTCGTCCCCGAGGACCTCCTTCAGGCTTTTCCGCTCGGCCTCCAGCGTTTTCCGCTCGTCGTTGAGCTTGATTCCATCCAGCTTCGTCAGCTGCCCGAGGCGCAGGTCGACGATGTCCTGCGACTGGCGCTCGGTGAACTTGTACTTCTTCTGCAGGTTCTCCTTCGCCTCGGCCTGGTCTTCGCTCGCGCGGATCAGCTTGATGATCTCGTCGATCTTCACGTACGCGAGGAGCCGCCCCATGACGATCTCGAGGCGGTCGGTGACGCGCTCGAGGCGGAACTTCGTGCGCCGGCGCACCGTGTCGACGCGGAACTCGCCCCACTCGCGCAGCGCCTCGACGATGCCCTTCGTCTCCGGCAGGCCGTCGCGGCCGAGCCAGGTCAGGTTGAGCGCGTAGCGCGTCTCGAGCGAGGTGTGCACCATCAGCGCGGCCATCATCTCGTCCGGGTCGATCTTCGAGGTGCGCGGCTCGATGACCAGCCTGAGCTTGGACTTGCGGTCGGACTCGTCGCGCACCGTCTCGACCTGGTCGAGGATGAACTGCTTCAGGCGCTTCTGCTCCTGCGAGACTTCCTTCTTCCCCTGCCCCGCCTTCGGGTTGGCGAGCGCCTCGATCTCCTCCATCACCTGGCGCACCGACACGCCGTGCGGCAGCTCGGTGACGGCGATGCGCCACTGGCCGCGCGCGAGCGTCTCCTTTTCGTAGCGGGCTTTCAGCACCAGCGATCCGCGCCCGGTCTCGTAGGCGGCGCGGATCTCCTCCTTGGGCGAGATGATCTGTCCGCCGCCCGGGAAGTCGGGCCCCGGCATGAGCGCGAGCACGTCCTCCACTGTCGCCTTCGGGTGCTTGATGACGTGCGCGGCCGCCGCCGCTACTTCCTTCAGGTTGTGCGACGGGATGCGGGTGGAGAAGCCGACCGGGATGCCGAAGCTTCCGTTCAGCAGGCCGAACGGCAGGCGCGCCGGGAGCAGCACGGGCTCATCGAACTTTCCATCGTAGTTCTTCTGGAAATCGACGGTGCCCTCTCTTATTTCGCCCAGCAATAATTCTGCAAAGCGGGAAAGGCGTGCTTCCGTGTACCGGTAAGCGGCGGCCGAATCGCCGTCGCGGGAGCCGAAGTTTCCCTGGCCTTCGATCAGCGGATAGCGCATCGAGAACGGCTGCGCGAGGTGCACCAGCGCCTCGTAGGTCGAGCTGTCGCCGTGCGGGTGGTACTTGCCGAGCACCTCGCCGACGTAGCGCGCGCACTTGGAGAACGACTGCGCGCCGCCCGGCGTGTCTGCCATCGCGTACAGGATCCGCCGCTGCACGGGCTTGAGGCCGTCGGCGATCTCCGGCAGCGCCCGCGACTTGACGGTCGAGACCGCGTAGCCGAGGTAGGCGTGCGAGGCGTGCTGCTCGATCGGCGCCGCTTCGTCGCCGTTGTCGGGGGAGAAAAGGTCGAGTGTCGGGTTATCCATCATGAGTTCCTAAAACAGGGACGGACCACGTTTTTCATGCGAAGAGGTCGAGCTGCTTGTCCGCCATGGCGACGGCCAGCTCGACTGCCTTGCGGGCGGCATCCAGGTCCTCCGAAACGCCCGCCCTTCCGCCGGCCTCCCACGCATACCGGCCCTTGTCGATCAGCGTGACCTTGCCGAGCTTCTGCTTTCCGGACCAGAGAACATGGCCCTTGTACGCGCGCTCCCAGGTCGCCTTCGGCTTCTTCTTGGTCTTGGTGGCCATGAAAACGTGGTGCGTCCCTGATTAGACGTCGGCCTCCACGGTTTTCCAGTGCTCGCGCATCCAGTTGCGCCGCTCTTCGGCTTCCCCCGCGTCCATGAGCTTCTCGAAAACGGTCTTCACGCTCGCGAGGTCCTTCGGGTTGAACTGCATGCGGATCAGGCGCCGCGTGTCCGGGTTCATCGTCGTCTCCCAGAGCTGCTCGGGGCTCATCTCGCCCAGGCCCTTGAAGCGCGAGATCTCCCACGCGCCGTCCTTGAATTTTTCCTTTCTCAATTGATTCAAAACCTCATCCAGCTCATCGTCATCGAGGCAATAGACCCGGCGGGCGGGCTTGCCCTTGCCCTGCGAGGGCACCTCGACCTTGAAGAGCGGCGGCTGCGCGACGTAGACGTGGCCGGTCTCGACGAGCTTCGGCGCGTGCATGAAGAAGAACGTGAGGAGCAGCGCCTGGATGTGGCCGCCGTCGACGTCGGCGTCGGTCATGAGGATGACCTTGCCGTAGCGCAGGCCGCTCAGGTCGGCGGTTTCCCCGGAAGCGTGCGGGTCGACGCCGATCGCCGTGGCGATCGCCTGCAGCTCCTTGTTGGCGAGCACCGTGCGGCTGTCCTTCGACATCGTGTTCAGCACCTTGCCGCGCAGCGGCAGGAGCGCCTGCGTCTCCTTGTCGCGCGCCTCCTTCGCCGAGCCGCCGGCGGAATCGCCCTCGACGAGGAACAGCTCGTTTCGCTGGATGTCGCCCGAGGCGCAGTCGACGAGCTTGCCGGGCAGCGTGGCGATCCCGCTCGACTTCTTCCGCTCGACCTTCTTTCCCTTCGAGAGGCGCGCGAGCGCCTGCTCGACCGCGAGCTCGACGATCTTCTTGCCCTCGTCGGGATGCTCGTTCAGCCACAGCTCGAAGGCGTCGCGCACGCACAGCTCGAGGAGCTTCGCCGCGTGGCGCGTGGTGAGCTTCTCCTTCGTCTGGCCGTGGAACTGCGTGCGCACGATGCGCGCGGAGAGCGTGAAGCAGGCGCGCTGCCACAGGTCGTCGGCGATCACCTTCACGCCCTTCGGCGTGAGCTGGCGCCGGTCCATGAACGCCGCGAGCGCCTCGAAGATGCCGGCGCGGAACCCGGCCTCGTGCGTGCCGCCGGAGCGCGTCGGGATCAGGTTGACGTGGCTGTCGGCGAAGACGTCGCCGTCGGCCACCCAGCCGATCGCCCAGGCCGCGCCCTCCCCCGGCTCGATGTCCGGGATGTTCGTCTCCCTGAAGAAGCGCTCGCCGGTGAACAGCGGCGCGACCAGCTCGCGCCCCTGGAGCATGAACTCGAAGAACTGCACCATGCCGCGCTCGTACTTCCAGGTCTTCCTCTCCTTGCCTTCGATGTCGAGGACCATCGTCAGGCCGGGCAGCAGGTAGGCCTTCGAGCGCGCGAGGTGCTCGAGCTCGCCGAGCGGGATGTTCGGCGAGTCGAAGTACTTGGGGTCGGGCCAGAGCCGCACGATCGTGCCGCTCTTCTTGTCTTTCGATTTCTCGCTCTTCAACTTCTGCTTGAGCTCGCCGCCCTCGAACGCGATCGTATGGCGCTGACCGTCCCTGAAGACCGTCACCTCGCAGCGCTTCGACAGCGCGTTCGAGACGGCGACCCCGACGCCGTGCAGGCCGCCGGAGATGTGGTACACGCCGTCGCCGGAGCGCGAGAACTTGCCGCCGGCGTGCAGCATGGTGAAGGCGACCTCGACCGCCGGCTTCTTCTCCACCGGGTGCATGTCGACGGGAATGCCGCGCCCCTCGTCCTCCACCTCGACCGAGCCGTCCTTGCGCACGGTGATCGAGATCTTCTTGCCGAAGCCGG
This sequence comes from uncultured bacterium, assembly GCA_965233165.1. GTDB lineage: Bacteria > Pseudomonadota > Gammaproteobacteria > Burkholderiales > SG8-39 > SCGC-AG-212-J23. Next base: position 16,040 of record CBDDRX010000118.1, read on the forward strand.
CGAGCGCCTCGTCGACTGCGTTGTCGATCGCTTCCTGGACGATGTGCAGCGGGTGGATCGTGTGCGTGTACATCCCCGGCATGCGCCGGACCGGCTCGAGGCCCTTCAGGGCCTGGATCGCGGATGCGTCGTAGACGGCTTGCTTTGCCATGTATCTAGTTCGTAGTCCTTTTCAACCTACTAGATATTGTATTCCCCTCGGAGAACGCGCGTCCAAACGCCGCGATGCTGCGCGTGACGGACGCGTCGAGCGGCGCCTCTTCCCAGAGCCGGCAGAGCGCTTTCTGCTCGCGCAGCGCCTCGCGCTCGCCGGCGAGGAGGCTTTCCACAAGCTTTTCAACGGCTTCATCGCCGCCCAGCGCCTCGACGAGGCCCCACTCGAAAGCCCGGCGCGCGTCGATGGATTCGCCCGTGAGCACGAGCCAGCGCGCGCGCCCCGCGCCCATCAGGCGCGGCAGGAGCGCCGCCTCGACGACCGACGGGATGCCCAGGCGCACCTCCGGCATTGCGAATTTCGTGCCCTCGGCCGCGACGCGCAGGTCGCAGGCGGCGGCGATCTCGAGGCCCGCGCCGATCACCGCGCCGTGCAGCTGCGCCACGACCGGGACCGGCAGGCTGCGGATCTTCGCGCAGACGCGATGGATGCGCTCGACGAACGCGCCGGCGTTGTCCGCCTGCAGCGATGCGAGCTCCGCCACGTCGGCGCCGCCGCAGAACGCCCGGCCCCGTCCGGCCAGCACGACGACCCGCAGGGCGGGCGCGTCCAGGCTTTCCAGCGCGGCGAGGATCCGCTCGAGGAAAGGCGTATCGAGGGCGTTGCTTTTTTCCGGGCGATTGAGGAAGAGGCGCGCGACGCCGTTTGCAGATTCGATTTCGACCATCAAGCGAGTGTATCCTCGGTTCATGGCTGAGCAGCAGTGGGCGTTCCCGGTGGAGATGCGGCCGAAGCCGGAAGACTGGCGCTTCGACCTGGACGCCGCGCTCGACGCGGTGGTGCAGGTGCGCGCGGAGATCCCGGAGGACGCGTTCACTGCGCCGATCCTCGGCACCGAGCGCATCGGCAACGGCATCGTGATCCGCGACGACGGCCTCGTGCTGACGATCGGCTACCTGATCACCGAGGCGAGCACGATCTGGCTCACGACGAACCGCGGCACGGTCGTGGGCGGCTTCCCGGTCGCCTACGACCCGGCAAGCGGCTTCGGACTCGTGCAGCCGCTCGGCCGGCTCGGCGTCGATGCGATCGCGCGGGGAAGCGCGTCGACCTGCCGCGTCGGCGAGAACGTCGTGGTGGCGAGCCACGGCGGGCGCGAGCACGCGCTCAAGGCGACGATCTTCGCGAAGCGCGAGTTCGCCGGCTACTGGGAGTACGTGCTGGACGAGGCGATCTACACCGCGCCGGCGCATCCGCAGTGGGGCGGCTCGGCGCTGATCGGCGCGACGGGCGACCTCCTCGCCCTGGGCTCGCTCCTCGTGCAGGAGAAGCTCGACGCGGGCGTGCTGCAGGGAAACATGCTCGTGCCGATCGACCTCCTCGAGCCGGTGCTCGAAGATCTCCTCAAGCTCGGCAAGCCGAACCGCCCGCCGCGCCCGTGGCTCGGCGTCTACATGACCGATGCGCAGGGCCGCCTCGTCATCGCCGGCCTCGCTCCCGGCGGCCCCGCCGAGCGCGCCGGCCTCAAGGTCGGCGACCTGATCGTCGAAGTCGCTGGCGAAAAGCCCGCCGGCCTCGCCGACCTGTGGCGCCGCGTCTGGGCGCTCGGCAACGCCGGCGTCGACGTCCCCTTGCGCATCGTCCGCAACAAGAGCGCCCGCCCCTTCGTCCTCCACTCCGCCGACCGCAACGACTTCCTCAAGAAGCCCCATCTCCACTGAATCGGTGTCAGGCACCGATCTCGCCAAACAAATCGGTGTCAGGCACTGAATTCTCTCCGGGCGGCCTGGGTTTCTGTCCCGGCTGACCGCGCTCCATCCGCCTTCTTGCAAACCGTTCCCATTTCGACTTGAAAGCGTCTGTAGCCAAGGGATAGCCACCATTGGTCGATTCCCGGATCCGGCGCAGCAAGTCTTCGTCCAGCCCATCGGCAACGAGTGCTCCGTACGCACCCTTTCCGAAAGCGACGATCGCGGGATGCGTCGTGACGAGAGGGTCGACGCGAACCCCTGTATTGATCCCATGGCTTGACCATCGATATGACGCTGCCGCGTCGATCATTCCTGCGCGAACAGGATTGAGTTCGATGTAGCGGTGGCACGCAAGAACGTATTCCTCCGACTCCACAAGACAAGAGCGATACCGTCCTTCCCATAGTGCGCCCGTGCGCTCATATTTCTTGTTGAAGTAAAGGGCGTACCGGTGACTGAGCACCTTCATGAGGTTTGAACATGCTTCGGCGTCCGGTGGAGTGAGCATCAGATGGATGTGATTCGTCATGAGGCAGTAAGCGTGCAATGCACAACCAGTCGACTTCAGCAAATCGCGAACAACGGAGAGATACACGAGACAATCTTCATCAGATCGGAAGCAAGGCATGCGATCGTTGCCTCGCTGGACGATGTGGACGGGAAGGTCAGGAAGAATGAACCGCAGTTGCCGCGCCATGCCACATCAACGGTCCGGCCCATTCACGGTTGACGAATTCGGTACCTGACACCGAAGTGATGGAGAAAATCGGACACGGAGGAGAATCGGTGCCTGACACCGATCTATTGATTCGTAAGGAAGCTCAGGACTGTGCGGTTGAAGATGTCAGGTTGTTCCCAGTAGGCGGAGTGGCCGCATTCGGGGACTACTGCGGTAGTCGCGCCGGGGATCTTCGAGGCGAGGACGCGAAGAACGGGGGGCGGCATGTAGGGGTCGGCATCGCCGGTGAGGAGGAGCGTCGGGGCGGAGATCCTGCCGAGTGCCTCGAGGGTGATGCGATTCAGCGTCTTCGGCAGCGTGACCGTGCCTTTGTGGCGCGCCTCATGCTCGAGCGCGGTCCACTGCTTGACGCCCTCGGCATTCACGGCGCGGTACGAAGGGCCGAGCTCCTTCACGTCCGGCGGAAGCGCATCGAACTGCGGCGCCGGGCGCAGGCGCTTCTGCAGCGCGACGTACTCCTCGTCCTGCACACCCGCATGGGTGTTCGCGAGGACCAGCTTTGCAACGCGCTCGGGATGGGAAAGCACGAAGTCCAGGGCAACGATCGCGCCGGCGGCGGTGCCGACGAGGAAGAACCTCGGGATGGAGAGGACATCGACCAGCGCGAGGAGGTCCTGCGCGGCGGTGCCGGACCCGGTGCCTTCGCTGCGCCCATGGCCGCATCGATCGTACGAGAGGACCCTCATGCCGGCGCCGGCGAAAGCCGGGACCTGGTGGCGCCACGCGCGGCTCGATCCGGTGCCGGCATGCAGCAGCACGACGACCGGACCGGCGCCGCCGGAATCCTCGTACCAGATGCGCGCAACGGCGATGTCGGCGATCACGTTCCGGTCTTCTTCCTCCGCTATCCTAGTCGCTCCCATGGATTTCGGCACCGTATCCGACCTGATGCGCAAGGCCGCGCGTGAGCGGCCCGCCCATCCCGCGGCCGTGCAGGACGACGCGCGCGGCGCGCGCATGCTCGACTACGCCGCGTTCGACGCGCTGGTCGATCGGATCGCCGCAGCGCTGCAGCGCGATGGCGTGAAGCCGCGCGATGCGGTGGCCGTGTGCGCGGCCAACTCGATCGAGTACGCGGCCTTCTTCATCGCGGTGCTGCGCGCCGGCGGCTGCGTGGCGCCGCTGCCGCCTTCTGCCACCGCCGAGAGCATCGCGCAGATGCGCGGGGACTCGGGCGCGCAGCTCTACTTCACCGATGCCGAGCTCGCGCGGCTCGAGGACTGGATCGCCGCGCCCGGCGCGAAGCCGCGCGTCGTGGACGTGCAGCCGGACTGGCCGTTCAACATCATCTACTCGTCCGGGACGACCGGGACGCCGAAGGGCATCGTGCATTCGCACGCCATGCGCTGGGCGCACGTGCAGCGCGCCGCGAGCCTCGGCTACGGGCCGGACGCGGTGACGCTCCTCTCGACGCCGCTCTACTCCAACACCACGCTGGTGAGCTTCCTTCCCACCGCCGGCCTGGGCGGCACGGCAATCCTGATGGCGAAGTTCGAGGCGCGCGCCTACCTCGAGCTCGCGCAGAAGTACCGCGTCACGCACACGATGCTGGTGCCGGTGCAGTACCAGCGCCTGATGGCGTTTCCCGAGTTCGACCGCTACGACCTCTCGTCCTTCCGCATGAAGCGCTGCACCAGCGCGCCGTTCGCCGCGGCGCTCAAGGCCGAGGTGGTCCGCCGCTGGCCCGGCAGGCTGCTCGATTCGTACGGGCTCACCGAAGGCGGCGGAACCTGCATGCTCGATTGCACCGCGCGCCCGGACAAGCTGCACACGGTCGGGGTCCCCGCGCCCGGCCACGACATCCGCCTCATCGACGAGGAAGGCCGCGAGGTGCCGGCCGGCGGGACCGGCGAGGTCGTCGGCCATTCGCCGGGCATCATGACCGGCTACCACAACCAGCCGGAGAAGACGCGCGAGGCGGAGTGGCTCGATCCGTCCGGCAAGCGCTTCATCCGCACCGGCGACGTCGGCCGCTTCGACGCCGAGGGCTTCCTCGTGCTCGTGGACCGCAAGAAGGACCTGATCATCTCCGGCGGCTTCAACATCTATCCGAGCGACCTCGAAGCCGTGGTGCGCGAGCATCCGGACGTGGCGGAGGTCTCGGTCGTCGGCGTGCCGTCGAAGGAATGGGGCGAGACGCCCGTGGCGTTCGTGGTGCTCAGGAAGAAGACCGATGAAATTCTCGCCTGGGCGAACCAGCGCCTGGGAAAGACCCAGCGCCTCGCCGCCGTGGAGATCGTCGACGCGCTGCCGCGCAGCGCCATCGGCAAGGTGCTCAAGCGCGAGCTCCGGGACCGCTACGGGAAATCGGTGTCAGGCACCGAATTCTGGAATTCGGTGCCTCACACCGATCTCCGCGGTGCCTGACACCGATCTCCGAACCGGGCTCTGACCCCGACTTTCAGCCGAGGGTGGGCATGGTGAAGCCGCCGCCCTTCGGGGTGTCCTGGTGGGGCCAGCGGGTGGTGACGACCTTGGTGCGGGTGTAGAACTTGATGCTCTCGACGCCGTGCACGTGCAGGTCGCCGAAGAGCGAGTTCTTCCAGCCGCCGAAGGAGTAGAAGGCGACCGGCACCGGGATCGGCACGTTGACCCCGACCATGCCGACCTGGATCTCGTTCTCGAAGCGGCGCGCCGCGCCGCCGGACTCGGTGAAGATCGCCGTCCCGTTCGCGTACGGATTGGCGTTGACCAGCGCGATCGCCTCTTCAAGAGAATCTTTTCTTAAAACAATCAAAACGGGTCCGAAGATCTCGTTCTTGTAGACCTCCATCTGCGCGGTCACGTGGTCGAAGAGCGTCGCGCCGAGGAAGAAGCCCTCCTTGACCGGCGCCTGGCTGCCGTCGAGGACCACTTTCGCGCCCTCCTTCTTTCCCTTTTCGATGAAGGAGGCGACCTTGTCGCGATGCTCGGCGGTGACGAGCGGTCCCATGTCGATGCCGTCTCCGGTGCCCGGCCCGACCTTGATGGCCTCGGCTTTCTTCTTCAGCAGTGAAACGAGCGGGTCGCCCGCGGCACCCACGGCGACCACCGCGCTGATCGCCATGCAGCGCTCGCCGGCGGAGCCATAGGCGGCGCCGATCAGCGCGTCGGCGGTGAATTCCAGGTCCGCATCCGGCAGGACCACGGCATGGTTCTTCGCCCCGCCGAGCGCCTGCACGCGCTTGCCGGTCTTCGCGCAGGTCTCGTAGATGTACTTCGCGATCGGCGTGGAGCCCACGAAGGACACGGCATGGATCCCCGCATGGTTCAGGATGGCGTCCACCGCGGTCTTGTCGCCGTGGACCACGTTCAACACGCCGTCGGGCAGCCCGGCTTCCTTGAAGAGCTCGGCCATGCGCACCGACGCCGAAGGCACTTTCTCGGAGGGCTTGAGGATGAACGTGTTGCCGCAGGCGATCGCCATCGGGAACATCCACAACGGCACCATCACCGGGAAATTGAAGGGGGTGATGCCGGCGCAGACGCCCACCGGCTGGCGCAGCGTGTGCGTGTCGACCTGCGTGCCGACGTTCTCCGAGTACTCGCCCTTCAGCAGGTGCGGGATGCCGCAGGCGAACTCGACCACCTCGATGCCGCGCTGCACCGACCCCATCGCATCGGGCAGGGTCTTGCCGTGCTCCTCCGTGACGATGGCGGCCAGCTGCTTCTGGTTCTTCTTCATCAATGCCAGGAAGTCCTGCATGACGCGCGCGCGCTTCAGGATGGACGCGTCGCGCCACGCCGGGAACGCGGCGGTCGCGGCCTTCACCGCAGAATCAACAAGTTTCTGATCTGAAAAAACAACCCTTTTCGTGACCTGGCCGGTCGCGGGGTTGAAGACGTCCCCGAGCTTTCCGAGCGGCGGCCCCTCGGGGCGGACCGGCTTGCCGTCGATCCAGGCGGGGACGATGTCGAGTTTCAGCTCAGCGGGCTTGTTCATGCGGGAATTCTACCCATCACAATGGCGGATGGCCCAGCCGCTCGTTCCTGCGACGATCCATTTCTCGGATGGAACGCCGTACTCGACGCAGTTCGCGGACGTCTACCACTCCGTAGACGGCGGCCTCGCCCAGGCGCGCCACGTCTTCCTCGCCGGCAACGGCCTGCCGGAGCGCTGGGCCGGGCGCGAGCGCTTCGTCATCTTCGAGACGGGGTTCGGGCTCGGGCTGAACTTCCTCGCCACGCTGCAGGCCTGGCGGCGCAGTCCGGGGCGGCGGTTGCATTACGTCGCCGTAGAGAAGCATCCATTTTCCCTGCAAGACCTCCGGACGCTCCATGAGCGCTATCCTGAATTGAGGAGCGAGGCGGCCGAGCTTCATTCGATCTGGCCGATGCTCGTCCCGGGAGGGCACCGTGCGGAGCTGGAACCGAATGTCGTGCTCACGCTCTTCTTCGCCGATGTCAAGGTCGTGCGCGATCTTCGCCTGTCGGCCGACGCCATCTACCTCGACGGCTTCGCGCCCGACCGCAACCCGGACATGTGGTCGCACCAGCTCCTGCGCGCGGTCTCCCGCCTCGCCGCGCCCGGGGCCACGGCGGCGACCTGGAGCGTCGCGGCGAGCGTGCGTTCCGCGCTCGAGGAAACCGGCTTTTCCGCCAAGAAGCTTCCCGGCTTCGGCGCCAAGCGGGAAATGCTCACCGCCGCCTATCGCGGCAAGACGAAAGAAGTTTTTCCGATGAAAGAGCGAAAAGCCACGGTGATCGGTGCCGGGATTGCCGGCGCCTCCGTGTGCGAGCGGCTGTGCGCGCGCGGCTGGGAGGTGACGCTGGTCGAGCGCCACGCCGCGCCGGCACAGGAAGCCTCCGGCAACCACGCGGGCACCTTCCACCCGATCGTGACGCCCGACGACAGCCTGTTCGCGCGGCTGACCCGCGCGGGCTTTCTCGCCGCGTCGCGGCGGTTCTCCGCGCTGAACGACCTGCGCTGGGATCCGTGCGGCGTCCTGCAGCTCGCGCGCAACGACCGGGAGGCGCAGTCGCAGGCGGCCTCGGTCGCGGCGCTCTCGCTTCCGCCCGAGTACGCGCAGCTCGTGTCCGCGGACGAAGCTGCGCGCCACGCCGGCGTACCGGTCCTCGCGGGCGGGCTGTGGTTTCCCCACGGCGGCTGGATCCAGCCGCGCTCCCTGGTGGACGCCCTGCTGGCCGCCTGCGGCCCGCGGCTAGACCGGAGGTTTTCTTCAGAGATGAAGGCGAAGCCGGAGGGCATCACGATCCTGGCCACGGCCTCCGGAGAGATCCCGCATGCCAGGCTGCGCCGGGTGCGCGGGCAGCTCTCCTACCTGCCGGCCGACGCGCTCGATCCGCCGCGCGTCGTGGTCCTGCGCGGCGGGATGATCCTGCCGCCGGTCGAGGGCGTGTGCGTCGCCGGAGCGAGCTTCGACATCGACGACGACGATCCCGCGCCGCGGGTGTCGAGCCACGAAGGCAACCTGGAGCGTCTCGCGCACATCCTTCCGCTTCCGTCCCTCGACGCCACGCGGCTGGACGGGCGCGTGGCGTTCCGCACCGTCGCGCGCGACCGGTTGCCGCTCGCGGGGCCGGTGGACGGGCAGACGCACGCGCTGCTCGCGCTGGGCTCGCGCGGCCTGCTCTGGGCGCCGCTCGGGGCGGAGCTCCTCGCCGCCCGGCTGGAAGGCGAGCCCCTGCCGGTCGAAGGGCAGCTCGCCGATGCCCTGGATCCGCTGCGCTTTGCGCGCCGCGCCGGCTACCGGCAGGCCTAGCGCAGGATCGCGGGCGAGGCTTCCTTCACGTCGCGGATGCCGCAAAGCGCCATGGTGACGTCGAGCTCGTTGCGGATGATCTCCAGCGCGCGCGTCACGCCCTTCTCGCCGAGCGCGCCCAGGCCGTAGGCGTAGGCGCGGCCGATCATGGCGCCTTTCGCGCCGAGCGCGAGCGCCTTGAGGAGGTCCTGGCCGGAGCGGATGCCGCCGTCGAACAGGACCTCGAGGCGGTCGCCCACGGCCTCGACGATCTCGGGCAGCGCGCGGATCGAGGAGGACGCGCCGTCGAGCTGGCGCCCGCCGTGGTTGGAGACGACGAGCGCCTCGACCCCCATGCCGGCGGCGATCTTCGCGTCCTCGGCGTCCAGGATGCCCTTCAGGACGACCTTGCCGCCCCAGAGCGACTTGATCCACTCGACGTCCTTCCAGCTGAGCGTCGGGTCGAACTGGCCGGCGATCCACTGCGAGAGCGTGGTCAGGCTGTCGGCGTTGGGGATGCGCCCCTCGAGGTTGCCGAACGAGCGGCGCTTGCTGGTCATGACGTTCATCACCCAGGCGGGCTTCAGCAGCATGTCGAAGAACGTCGCCGGGGTGAGGCGCGGCGGGACGGCGAGGCCGTTCTTCAGGTCCTGGTGGCGCTGGCCCTGCACCTGCAGGTCGAGCGTGAGCACGAGCGCCGAGCAGCCGGCGGCCTTGGCGCGCTCGACGAGCGAGGCGGAGAAGCCGCGGTCGCGCATGACGTAGAGCTGGAACCAGAACGGCCGCGTCAGGGCGCCCGCGACGTCCTCGATGGAGCAGATCGACATGGTGGAGAGCGTGTACGGCACGCCGAATTTCTCGGCGGCGCGGGCGGCGAGCATCTCGCCGTTCGCCCAGTTGAGGCCGGTGAGTCCCACGGGCGCGAGCGCCACGGGCATCGAGACGTCCTGGCCGAGCATCGTGCTGCGGGTGGAGCGCCGGTCGACGTCGATCGCGACGCGCTGGCGCAGCGTCAGCGCCTCGAGGTCGGAGCGGTTCGCGCGCAGCGTGGCCTCGGCGTACGAGCCACGGTCCACGTAGTCGAAGATGGCCTTCGCGATGCGCTTCCTGGAAAGCTGGCGGAGGTCCTCGATGCAGGTCACCACGGGCATGGACGCGCATTCTACTGGCATTTCACATGGTGAGATAGAATCGCCGCTCGCATGCCGGCCAAGGACGCGCAGAAAAATCCCATCCAGGTCATCGAGCGGATGACCCGCCTGCTCGAGGTGCTCGCCCAGCACCCCGAGCCGCTCGGGCTGAAGCAGATCGCCCAGTACACGAAGCTGCACCCGTCCACGGCGCACCGGATCCTCTCGGCGCTGTCGGCCGACCGCATGGTCGACCGCGTCGAGCCGGGCAGCTACCGCCTCGGCATGCGCCTGCTCGAGCTCGGCAACCTCGTGAAGTCGCGGATCAGCGTGCGCGAGCTCGCGCTGCCGGTGATGCGCGAGCTGCACGCGCAGACCGGCGAGACGGTGAACCTCTCCGTGCGCCACGACGACGAGATCGTCTACGTCGAGCGCACCTCGTCGGGCCGCTCGGCGATGCGCGTCGTGCACGTGGTGGGCACGCGCGCGCCGCTGCACGTCACCGCCGCGGGCAAGCTCTTCCTCCTCGAGGAAGGCTTCGCGCGCCTGCGCGACTATGCGCGGCGCACCGGCCTGTCGCCGCAGACGCGGAACACCCTGTCCGCCGTCCCGGTTCTCGAGCGCGACCTCGAGCGCATCCAGAGCCAGGGCTGGGCGACCGACAACGAGGAGGCGGAGATCGGCGTGCGCTGCGTCGCCGCCGGCATCCGCGACGACGGCGCCTCGCTGGTCGCCGCGCTCTCGCTCTCGACGCCGGCCGACCGCATGAAGGCGAACTGGGGGCCGCTCGTCAAGGAGACCGCCGACCGCATCTCGCACGCGATCGGCCACCGTCCCGGCAAGCGCATCGGCGCCGCCTAGCGATCGGGGTCTGGCACCAGGAGATCGGTGTCAGGCACCGAACTCCCGTTGGAGTTCGATTCCCGGAGTTCGGTGCCTGACACCGATCTCCGGATCTCAGTCGGCGCGCAGGCCGTGGAGCGAGAAGAGGCCGCGCTGGTCGGTCCACAGCTTCGCCGACCGGAAGCCGGCGCGGCGCGCGAGGGCCTGGAACTCCTCGACGCTGTACTTGTAGGAGTTCTCGGTGTGGATGGTCTCGCCGCGGTCGAACGCGAAGCGGTGCCGGCCGATGCGCACGTGCTGGCGCGCGAGGGAGACCAGGTGCATCTCGATGCGCCCGAGGGAGGCGTTGTAGAACGCGTAGTGGCGCCAGCGCGGCAGCGCGAAATCGCCGCCCAGCTCCCGGTTGATCCGCGCCAGCAGGTTGAGGTTGAACGCGGCAGTGACGCCCCGGGCGTCGTTGTACGCCGCGTGGAGCACGACCGGGTCCTTCTTGAGGTCCACCCCCACCAGCATCGCGCCGCGCTTGCCGACCTGGCCGCGCGTCATGCCGAGGAAGGCCTGCGCTTCCTCGGGCAGGAGGTTGCCGATGGTCGAGCCGGGAAAATAGACGAGGGTGCGCCCGTCGCGGCCCGCGTCGAGGCGCAGCGAAAGCGGATGGCCGAAATCCCCCTGCACGGGGCGGATGGCGAGCCATGGGAACTCGCGGCGCAGGCGCCGCTCCGCGGCACGCAGCGCGTCCTCGGAGATATCGACCGGAATGTAGGCTGCCGGGCGCAGCGCCCGCAGCAGGAGCCGCGTCTTCAGGCTCTCGCCGCTGCCGTACTCGACCAGCGCGACGCCGCGGCCGGCGAACTTCCCGATCGCCGCCACGTGGGCACGCGTAAGGGCGAGCTCGACGCGCGTCGGGTAGTACTCGCGCAGCCGGCAAATGCGCTCGAACAGCCGGCTGCCGGCGCGGTCGTAGAAATACTTCGGGGGAAGCGACTTCTGGGGGAGCGACAGACCCGCGATGACGTCGTCGCGGAAGCGGGAGGCCGGCGCGAAGCGCCGGGGGGAGGCCGGCGCGGCGCGCCGGGAAGCTATCCCTGCGGCCCGGCGCTGGCGCTGCTCTCGAGCCACTTCTTCAGGCGGTTCGCGTCGCCGATCCGCGATTGCTTGCCCCACGAATCGAGCAGGACGACGATCAGGTCGCGCGACGCGAGGCGCACCCGCATCACGAGGCAGCGGCCGGCCTCGCTGATGTAGCCGGTCTTCGACAGGCCGATCTCCCAGCGCGCATTGCGCACCAGGCCGTTGGTGTTGGCGAAGTTCAAGGTGCGCTTGCGGTCCTTGACGCTGGCGCGGCTGCGCGTCGAGTACTCGCGGATCTTCTCGTAGCCGTGCGCGGCGCTGACCAGCTTGACGAGGTCGCGCGCGCTCGAGACGTTGCCGGAGGAAAGCCCGGTCGGCTCGACGAAGCGGCTCTCGGTCATGCCGAGCTCCTCGGCCTTGCGGTTCATCGCGTCGACGAACGCGTCCATGCCGCCGGGGTAGCTGCGTGCGAGCGCCGCCGACGCCTTGTTCTCGGAGGCCATCAGCGAGAGCAGCATCAGCTCGTCGCGCGTGTAGGTGGCGCCGGTGCGCAGGCGCGAGCGCGTGCGCCGGATGGCCGCCACGTCCTCCTTCGTGAGCACGACGCGCTGGTCCATGTCGAGGCCGCCCTGCTCCACGCGGTCCATCGTCACGATCGCGGTCATGAGCTTGGTGATCGAGGCGATCGGGACCACCGCCTCGCTGTTCTTCTGGAACACCACTTCGCCGGTATCGGCCTCCATCACCATGACGCTGGCGGAGCGCAGCTTGACCTTCTTGAAATCGTCTGCCTGGGCGAAGCCGACGGTGAGGGCCAGCACGAAGAACAGCGCGCACACCGCGACGATGCCTTCGAGTGGGTGAAGCGTTCTTTGTTTTGGTTGCGACATGTGCGGCACTATCCCGGGACGACCCTTTTTTCGTTGGCGCTCCCCTATGCCCTGACTGGCGCATGGGAGGGTCGCAGTCTAAACTACGCCCGAAAAAAAAGGCAAGCTGAATCAGTGCCTAGCGCGTGATTCCTTAAGCACCGCTTAAAGTCCGGCTGTCGTTCCAGCCCCACAAGTGAGCGGTCGCTAGCGCCGACCGGACGATCAGTCGACACGTGCTTTTTCAAGGACCGCCTGCGCCTGGGCGGCCTCCTGCTGCAGCGCCCACATCCTGGCGTATTCCCCTTTCAGCTCAAGCAGTTGCTGATGAGTTCCGCGCTCGACGATACGGCCCTTGCCGAGCACCAGGATCTGGTCCGCGTCCATGACCGTGGACAGGCGATGCGCGATGACGAGCGTGGTACGACCCTCGGAGATGCGCTCGAGCTCGGCCTGGATCGCCTTCTCCGAGCGCGAGTCGAGCGCCGAGGTCGCCTCGTCGAAGACCAGCATGCGCGGGTTCTTGAGCAGCGCCCGGGCGATGGCCACGCGCTGCTTCTCGCCGCCCGAGAGCTTGAGGCCGCGCTCGCCGACCATCGTCTCGTACTTCTTCGGCAGCGTCTCGATGAAGTCGTGGATGTGCGCCGCGCGCGCCGCCTCGATCACCTCGGCGTCGCTCGCCCCGGGGCGGCCGTAGCGGATGTTGTAGAGGATCGTGTCGTTGAAGAGCACCGTGTCCTGCGGGACGATGCCGATCGCCGCGCGCAGGCTCGCCTGCTTCACTTCGCGAATGTCGACGCCGTTGATCCGGATGCTTCCGGCCGAGATGTCATAGAAGCGGAACAGCAGCCGCGACAGCGTCGACTTGCCCGACCCCGAGTGGCCGACCACCGCGACGCGCTTGCCGGCGGGAATCTCGAAGCTCACGCCGAACAGGATCTGCCGCGCCTTCTCGTAGAAGAAGTCCACGCGCTCGAACGCGACCGAGGCCGGGCCCGGCGGCAGGTCGGGGGCGCCGGGCGCATCCTGGACCTCGCGGTTCTCGCCGAGGAGGCGGAACATGCGGTCCATGTCGAGCAGCGACTGCTTGACGTTGCGGTACACCATCCCGAGGACGTTGAGCGGGATGTAGAGCTGGATGAGCAGGCCGTTCACCAGCACGAGGTCGCCCAGCGTGAAGGTGCCCGCCACCACGCCCTCGGCGGCGAGCAGCATGAGCGCGGTCACGGCGCCGGCGATGATCAGGCTCTGGCCGATGTTGAGCAGGCCGAGCGAGGACTCGCTGCGCGTCGCCGCGTCCTCGTACTTGCGCAGGTTCTCGTCGTAGCGGCGCGCCTCGAAGTCCTCGTTGCCGAAGTACTTGACCGTCTCGTAGTTGAGCAGGCTGTCGATCGCGCGCGTGTTCGCGGTGGAATCGAGCTCGTTGGCGCGGCGCCGGATCTCCATGCGCCATTCCGTGACCAGCACGGTGAAGGCGAGGTAGGCCGCCACGGCGCCGAAGGTGACCGCGGCGAAGCGCCAGTCGAAGCGCGCGAGCAGCACCGCGGCGACCAGCGCGAACTCGAGGATCACCGGCAGGATCGAGAACAGCATGTACGAGAGCAGCGTCGAGATGCCGCTCGTGCCGCGCTCGATGTCGCGCGTCATGCCGCCGGTCTGCCGGTCGAGGTGGAAGCGCAGGCTGAGGCTGTGCAGGTGGCGGAAGACGCCGAGCGCCACGCGGCGCATCGCGCGCTGCGCCACGCGGACGAAGACGACGTCGCGCAGCTCCTGGAAGAAGGTGGTCGAGAAGCGCAGCACGCCGTACAGCGCGAGCAGGGCGACCGGCACGGCGAGCGCCTGCAGGCGCGGGTCGAGGCCGTCGACGACTTCCTTCATGACCAGCGGCACGGCGACGTTGGCGAGCTTGGCGGCCACCAGGAAGGCGAGCGCCATCGCCACGCGCCACCGGTACTCCCAGACGTAGGGAGCCAGCAGGCGCAGGACGCGCCATTCGCTGCCTTGCAGTTTCTGTAACGCCATCGAGGAAGGCGCGCATTCTATTGCAACAGATCCCCCCATCGGATGTAAGCTGAATCCGGTCGGCGCCGACGCACGTATCAGGGGTGCGTCCGGCATTCCGCGAGGGGAGAAAAACCATGGGTCTGAGGCTGAAGTTCAACCTGGTGCTGCTGGTGGTGTTCGTCGCCGGCCTGGGCAGCACCGGCTACATTTCCTACGAGCTGCTGCACAGGAACGCGCGCGACGAGGTGCTGCGCGCCGCGGGCGTGATGATGGAAGCGTCGCTCTCGATGCGCCACTACACGGTGTCCCAGGTGCGGCCGAACCTCGCCGTCGACGCCGACAAGTTCCTGCCGCAGAGCGTGCCGGCGTTCGGCGCCACCGAGATCATGGCCCTGCTGCGCAAGAAGTACCCCGACTACGCGTACAAGGAGGCCGCCCTCAACCCGACCAACCCGCGCAACCGCGCCGTCGAGTGGGAGTCGGACATCGTGCACGCCTTCCGCAACGACCCGGCGCGCCCGGAGATCACCGGCATCCGCGAGACGCCCACCGGGCGCTCGCTGTACCTCGCGCGGCCGTTCCAGATCAAGGACCCGGCGTGCCTGTCCTGCCATACGACCGCCGCGATGGCGCCGCCGGCGATGGTCAAGGTCTACGGGCCGAACAACGGCTTCGGCTGGAAGCTGAACGAGGTGATCGGCGCGCAGATCGTCTCGGTGCCGATGGACCTGCCGATCCGCAACGCCAACCGCGCCTTCGTCACCTTCATCAGCCTGCTCACGGTGGTCTTCGCCGTGCTGTTCGTGATCCTGAACGTGATGCTGACGCTCCTCATCGTGCAGCCGATCACGCGCCTGTCCGACGCGGCCGACCAGATCTCCCGGGGCAAGCTCGACGCCGACGAGTTCGACGCGAAGGGCAAGGACGAGGTCTCGCAGCTCGGCCAGGCGTTCAACCGCATGCGGCGCAGCCTCGAGAAGGCGATCGCGCTCATCGACAAGGGCTAGCGCGAGGGTGGCGGCGCAAGCCCTTCCCGCCGGCCACGGCCTGCTGGAGTACCGCATCGAGCGCGTGCTCGGCGTGGGCGGGTTCGGCCTGACCTACCTCGCAGTCGACGAGAACCTCAACCTCAAGGTCGCGCTGAAGGAGTACCTGCCGGGCGAGGTCGCGCTGCGCGGCGCGGACCACTCGATCGTCCCGAGCTCGCCGGACACGGCCGAGACCTTCGCCTGGGGCAAGCGACGCTTCCTCGACGAGTCGCGCACCCTCGCCTCGTTCCGCCATCCCAACATCGTCCGCGTGATGCGCTTCTTCGAGGCGAACGGGTCGGCCTACATGGTCATGGAGTTCGTCGAGGGCGCGCCGCTCGCCGACTGGATCCGCCCGCGCCGGCCGCTCGCCGAGGCCGCCGTGCGCGCGCTCGCGCGGCCTCTGCTCGACGGGCTCGAGGTGGTGCACAAGGCCGGCTACACGCATCGCGACATCAAGCCCGGCAATGTCTACATCCGCGAGGACGGCACGCCGGTGCTGCTCGACTTCGGCTCCGCGCGCATGGCGGCCTCCGAGCTCACTGCGGTCGTGTCCCCGGGCTACGCGCCGTTCGAGCAGTACCACACGCAGGGCAACCAGGGGCCGTGGAGCGACCTCTATGCGTTCGGCGGGGTCCTGTACTGGATCGTTACCGGCAACCGCCCGCACGAGGCGGCCGCGCGGGTTCGGGCGGACACCATGCCGCCCGCGCTGCAGGCGGGCGACCGCAACCTCTTCGGCGCCGAGTTCCTCGCCGCCGTCGACTGGGCGCTCGCGCCCCACGAGGACCAGCGGCCGCAATCGGTCGCGGAATGGCGCGCCGCGCTCCTCGGCGGGGCCGAAGCGCAGCCGAAGTCGGTCGTGC
Organism: uncultured bacterium; assembly: GCA_965233165.1. Classification (GTDB taxonomy): domain Bacteria; phylum Pseudomonadota; class Gammaproteobacteria; order Burkholderiales; family SG8-39; genus SCGC-AG-212-J23. The sequence goes on from CBDDRX010000118.1 coordinate 32,176, forward strand.
AGCCGGTCACGCGCGTCGCTTCCCCGGCCGTGCCGCAGCCCTCGCAGCCCACCACGCTCGCGCACGACCCGGTGCTCCTGAAGAAGCTCGAGACCGAGATCGCCCAGCACCTCGGGCCGATCGCGCCGGTGATGGTGCGCAATGCGGCGAAGAAGGCGAAGACGCAGGCCGAGCTGATCCCGCTGCTCGCCGCGGAGATCGCCGACGACAAGGCGCGTGCCGCGTTCGAGAAGAAGTTCGTCGAGGTCTCCCGGCCGGCCTCGCAGCCGCCTTCGCGGCCCGGCGCCACGATGACCAACGTCGCGACGGCGCTCGCCGCCAGCCGCTTTCCGGCCGAGGTCCTCGACAAGGCGGAGCAGCGCCTCGCGGAGTACATCGGCGCGATCGCCCGCGTGGTGGTGAAGCGCGCGGCCATGAAGGCGCGCGACGAGGCCGAGCTCTACCTCCTCCTCGCCGACGAGATCGAGGACAAGGACGAGAAGAAGGCCTTCATCCGGAAGGCGGCGTCGCTCTCCCGCGGAGGCGCTGCAAAGCCATGAGCAGGAACCCGCCCAGGCAGTAGGGATCGACGGCCAGCGGCAGCAGGATCCACAGCCATGGCCAGGGCGCCTCGACGCCGAAGCGCGCGAGGGCCGGCAGGGTGAAGAACACGGTCAGCGATCCCACGACCCCGGGAGCGAAGCCCAGCCCGGAGGGCACGCGCTCGCCATCCTTTGCGCGCAGCGAGAGGCGCAGGACGTGGAAGTTCGCGGCCAGCCCGCCGAGGAAGAACAGCCAGCCCATCGAGAGCAGGATGAGCCCGACAAGATCGCCGCCGGTCATGCGCGAAGCTTGACGCACGCCGGAAGCGCTCGCTACTATTCAAACGTTCGTTTGACAGCCTGGATGCCATGCCCCTTCGCGCCATCAAGCCCCCCCACGAGACCCGCACCCGCATCCTCGACGCCGCCGAGGAGCTGTTCATGCTGCACGGCTTCGAGGGCACCTCGATGCGCGTGCTGACCGCGAAGGCCGGGGTGAACCTCGCCGCGGTCAACTACCATTTCGGCTCCAAGGACGCGCTGATCGAGGCGCTGTTCCGCCGCCGCCTCGACCCGATGAACGCCGAGCGTATCCGGGCGCTCGACCTCCTGGACGGCACGGCGAAGGGCAAGCCGCTCGCCCCGGAGGCGATCATCCGCGCCTTCGTGCGCCCCGGCCTCAGCCACCTCGAGGACGCGAAGGGCGGCGGGCGCAACTTCATCCGCCTGCTCGGCCGAACCTACAGCGAGCCGAGCAAGCCGATCCGCGTGCTGATCGGGCAGCTCTACGCGCCGGCGATGGAGCGCTACAAGGCCGCGCTCGAGCGCGCCCTGCCGCAGATGCCGCGCGACGAGCTGGTGTGGCGCATGCACTTCATGTTCGGCACGCTCGCCTACACGCTCGCCGCCACCGACACCGTGCAGCTCATCGCCGGCTGCAAGCCCGAAGACCGCTACGACGCCCGTCTCCTGGAAGACCGCCTCACGGCCTTCCTCGCCGCCGGGCTGGCCGCACCGCTCAAGCAGACCGTCCGCAAAGCCGCCTAGTCAGGAGCAGCCATGGAAATCATCTACTGGATCCTCGGCGCCGTCGCCATCTTCTTCGTCTTCGCCTACTTCCGCATGCCGCTCGCCTGGTGGACCCTCGCCGCCGCCCTGATGCTCGTCTACCTCAGCGCGATTGCGCAGCTTGGCTTTGTTTCCAACGCCGTCCTGTTCACGCTGTTCGCGGCCGTTGCACTTGCCTTCAACGTACCCGCCCTTCGTCGCACCCTTATCTCAAACCACGTCCTCGCGATTTATCGGCGAATCCTTCCCGACATGTCGCAGACCGAGAAGGAGGCGATCGACGCGGGGACGGTGTGGTGGGACGCGGACCTCTTCTCCGGCCGGCCGGACTGGGACAAGCTGCTCGCGACCCCGGCGCCGAAGCTGACCCCGGAGGAGCAGGCGTTCGTCGACGGCCCGGTCGAGGAGCTGTGCGCGATGTGCAACGACTGGGAGATCACGCACGAGCGCTACGACCTGCCGCCGCAGGTCTGGCAGTTCATCAAGGACAAGGGCTTCCTCGGGGTGATCATCCCGAAGAAGTACGGCGGCATGGGCTTCTCCGCGTTCGCGCATTCGGCGGTGGTGACGAAGCTCTCGACGCGCTCGAACGCCGCGGCGGTGACGGTGATGGTGCCGAACTCGCTCGGGCCGGCCGAGCTGCTGCTGCACTACGGCACCGACGCGCAGAAGGACTACTACCTGCCGCGCCTCGCGAAGGGCCAGGAGATCCCGTGCTTCGCGCTCACCAGCCCGGAAGCAGGCTCCGATGCCGCCTCCATCCCCGACTACGGCGTCATCTGCAAGGGCAGCTTCCAGGGCAAGGAAGTGCTCGGCATGCGCGTCACCTGGGACAAGCGCTACATCACGCTCGGGCCCGTGGCCACGCTGCTGGGTTTGGCCTTCCGGCTCTACGATCCGGAGAATCTTCTTTCAAAAGAAACTGATTTAGGGATCACCTGCGCATTGGTCCCCACCAACACGCCGGGCGTCAACATCGGCCGCCGCCACCTGCCGCTGAACGGCGCGTTCCAGAACGGCCCGAACTCCGGCAAGGATGTCTTCATGCCGCTCGACTGGATCATCGGCGGGCCGGAGTACGCGGGCAAGGGCTGGATGATGCTGATGAACTGCCTCGCCGCGGGACGCTCGATCTCGCTGCCCGCCTCCTCGGTCGGCGGCGCGCAGGCCCTCGCGCGCGTCACCGGCGCCTACGCGCGCGTGCGCAGCCAGTTCCGCACGCCGATCGGCAAGCTGGAAGGCGTCGAGGAAGCGCTCGGGCGCATCGCCGCGAACGCCTACCTCATGGAAGCGACCCGGGTCATGACCGCTGGCGCGGTGGACGCGGGCGAGAAGCCCTCGGTGATCTCGGCAATCGCCAAGTACCACATGACCGAGCGCGCGCGCCAGTGCGTGAACGACGCGATGGACATCCATGGCGGCAAGGGCATCTGCCTCGGCCCCAACAACTGGGTCGGGCGCGGCTACCAGGTGATCCCGGTCGGGATCACGGTCGAGGGCGCCAACATCCTCACGCGCACGCTGGTCATCTTCGGCCAGGGCGCGATCCGCTGCCATCCGTACGTGCTGCGCGAGATGCGCGCCGCGAAGGACCTCGCCGGCGCCGAAGCGTCGCGCGAGTTCGACGACGCCTTCATCTCGCACATCGGCCACACGGTTTCGAATGGAGTGCGCGCCTTTGCTTTTGGAATTTTCAGGTCCTCCATA
>CBDDRX010000119.1:0-5661 GCA_965233165.1 uncultured bacterium
GTTTGCCTTTTCCAGCTCCACCAGGGCGAGGTGACCGGCATTGGGCTTCGCCGTCCAGGCGGGACTGGCGAGGCGGTTCTGCCATGCGGCCTTCCGCACTTCCGGATCCGCGAGGTAGTAGTGGATGTTGGAGAGCTTCTCGGCGAGCGGATTCTTCGTCCACAGCCCCTGCGGCCCGCGGAAATCCGGGATGCCCGAGTCGGTGGAGATCCCTGCGCCGGTGAGGACCACGACGCGCGAGGCGCCGCCGATCCATTCACGGACTTCTTCGATCAAGGCATCTGGATCTTGCCGCCGCCGCCCGTGACGCCGGGGACGGGTCCCTGCGGGACTACGATCGAGGACGCCGCCTGGCGGCGCAGCTCCTGCAGCTCCTTCACCGTGCGCTCGATCGCTTCCTTGGCGAGGCCGCCGAACTTCTCCGCCGCCTCCTCGAGCGACCCGGCGCCGATCTCGAAGCCGATCGGCAGCGCGCCCGCCGGCGTCAGCACCTGCGTCTCGCCGACGTACAGCACCGCGCGCGCCTCGTCGCGCTCGCCGTCCTTCTTCACCGGCGTCATGCGGCGGATCGTCCCCACGCGCCGGTCGGTGAAGATCTCTTCGAGGTACAGGGAGCCCGGGTCGATCTTGAGCTCGGTATTCGGGTCAGGTCGCGTCGCCATGGGAAGAGGATAGCAAGTTTTACACCCGTAGCTTGAAGCGCTGGATCTTGCCGGTGGCGGTCTTGGGAAGCTCGCTCAGGAACTCGATCCAGCGCGGGTACTTGTAGGGGGCCAGCTTTTCCTTCACGTGCTGCTGGAGCGCGGTCTTCAGGGCGTCGGAGGCGGACTGCCCGGGCTTGAGGACGACGTAGGCCTTCGGCTTCACCAGCTTCTGCTCGTCCTCCTCGCCCACCACCGCCGCCTCGAGCACCGCGTCGTGCGAGACGAGGGCGGCTTCCACCTCGGCCGGCGAGACCCAGATGCCGGAGACCTTGAGCATGTCGTCCGAGCGGCCGCCGTAGGCGTAGAAGCCGTCGGCGTCCACGCTGTACTTGTCGCCGCTCTTGGTCCAGCCGCCGACGAAGGTGCCGAAGCTCTTCTCGCGGTTGTTCCAGTAGCACATGGCGTGGGTCGGGCCCTTGATCTGCAGCTCACCCAGCTCGCCCTGCTTCACCGGGTTGCCCTGCTCGTCGACCAGGCGCAGCTCGTAGCCGGGCACCGCCTTGCCGGTCGTGCCGTAGCGCAGGTCGCCGGGCCGGTTGGAGAGGAAGATGTGCAGCATCTCGGTGGAGCCGATGCCGTCCAGGATGTCGAGGCCGCCGGTCTTTTCCTTGAAGCTCTTCGCGATCTGCGGCGGCAGCGCCTCGCCGGCAGAGATGCAGGTCTTCAGCGCGAGCTGCTCCTTCTTCGGAAAGTTCGGCGAAGCCAGCATGCCCGCATAGAGTGTCGGGACGCCGAAGAAGACCGTGGGCTTTCTTTCCGTGAGCCTCTTGAACACCGCGTCCGGGGTCGGGCGCTCGGCCATCAGCACGGCGGTGGCGCCGGTGTGCAGGACGAAGCTGAGCGAGTTGCCCAGGCCGTAGGCGAAGAAGAGCTTCGCCGCGGAGAACACGGTGTCGGTCTCCTTCATGCCGAGCACGCCCTTCGCGTACAGCTCGGCGGTGACCGCCATGCTCGAGTGCACGTGCACCGTGCCTTTCGGCATGCCGGTGGAGCCGGACGAGTAGAGCCAGAAGCACGCGTCGTCCCGCGTGGTGGGGGCGGCGGGAAGGTCCGGCTTTCCTTTCTTCAGCACTCCGTCAAAAGAAAGAAAATTCTGGGAATTCTTGCCCGAAACGATCACGTGCTTGAGGAACGGCAGCTTCCCGAGGATCGGCGCGAGCTGCGGCAGGAGCTGCTCCGAGACCAGCAGGACCTTCGCCCGGCTGTCGGAGAGCATGTACTCGTAGTCCTTCGGCGTCAGGAGCGTGTTGACCGCGATCGGGATGATTCCGGCCCGGATCGCGCCGAGGAAGGCGACCGGCCAGTCGATGGTGTCGACCATCGCGATGAGGACGCGGTTCTCCATCTCGAGGCCGAGGGAGAGCAGGCCGCTGCCGAAGCGGCTCGCGCGATCGGCGAGCTCGGCGTAGGTGCACTGTCCCTGGTCGTCGATGAACGCGACCTTGCCGCCGCGTCCCGCCGCGAGGTTGCGCTCGATCAGATCTGCTGCGGCGTTGAAGTTGCGCGGAATGTCCATGCTGCCTCCTTCCCGCGCGAATACTAGCTCAACGCGCCGCCGGCTTGCTTCCTCCCGCCGTGGAGCTCGCGATGAGCGCGGCGCAGTTGCTGTCCTCGCCCTTGCCTTCCTTGAAGAGCGGCAGGATGGCGAGCAGCGGATTTATAATGCCCATGACGATCGCGCCGACGCCCTTCATGGCGAGCTTGCCCATGTCCGGCGCGACCTTCGGGTCGCTGAAGGTGCCGGTGACGAAGAGCGGGCTGTTCAGCGAGGCGATGCTGCTGTCCTTCGGCTTCGGGTTGAGCTTCAGGTCGAGCGCCTCGTTCTTCAGGTTCACGGTGCCCGCCCCTTCCACCAGCACCACGCTCGTGTCGAAGACGAAGGCGTTGGTCGCCATCAGGCCGTTCTTCACGCCGAAATCCGCGATCGCGCAGCGGATGTCGACCGGCTCGTCGCCCCTGAGCTTCACCCGCGCCGCGTCCCACAGGTCGAGGGCGACCAGCTCCATCATGAAGCGGCTGATCCGCCCGCCGTCCATGTAGGCGCCGATCGCCCCGTTGGCGGACCCGAGCATCCGGCCGACGGAGTTTCCCGTGCCCTTCAGCTCGACGACGCCGTTCAGGCTGCCGACCGACGCCTGGTTCTGCTTGATCGTCGGGAAGAGCTTCGCGAGCTGCAGGCCCTGGATGCGCATCGTCACGCCGGCGCGGATGGTCTGGCCCGTGCCGTCGAGCCGCACCGGGCCGACGAGCTTGCCCCCGGCGATGCCGAACTCGAGGGGATTCAGCGTGAGCACGCGGTCGCGCATCTGGATCCGCGCGCTGAGGTTCTCGATCGGCAGCTGCTCCGGGCGCTTGATGGTGCCGGCCTTGATGGACACGTCCGCGTCGACGCTGTCCCAGCGTTCCGGGTTGAACGGCGCGTCGGGCAGCACCCCGTCCTTGCGCGGCGCCTCGGTGCCGACGAGCGCGCCGAGGTCGGCCAGGTTGAGCACCTTCGACTGGAGCTGGCCCTGCATGAAGGGGCGCTGTCCCGAGACGTCCACCTCGAGCGTGCCCGCGATGTCGCTCCCGCCGACCTTGCCGGTGAAATTCTCGTAGCGGATGATGCCGTCGTTGCGCACCAGCCGGCCCTTCGTGACGTAGGGCTTGGTGCTCGGCAGCGCGACGTTGATGATGCCGTAAAGGTCGTCCATGCTGCGCCCGCTCAGCTCGACCGCGGTGTCGATCCGTTTCAGGCCCACCAGACCGGTGACCGTCCCGTCCACGCCGAGGGTCGTCTCGCCGATCCTCGCCCGCCCCTTCAGGGGGAAGGGCGTGGTCTCGTCGCGCAGCGACAGGACGTGGCCGGCGTGTCCCTCGGCCTGGAATTCCCGCCCGTCGTAGCTGCCGACGCCGGTGAAGGCGACGCCGGTCGCATCGGTCGAGAGGTCGGCCGTGACGTCGATCCTGCGCGCCGCGTCAACGTAGTCGAGCACCCCGTGGTCCAGCGTCAGCCGCTGGATGTGGAAGCGCGATTCCTCGCGCGGCTCGACCTCCTCCTTGAGGATCCAGTTCTTCTTCCCTTCCGCGTTCTGCTCGAGGCTCACCTCCGGGCGCTCGAGGTGCAGGTCGGGGACGACGACCCGCCCGGCGAAGAGGGGCAGGAAGCGGACGCTCGCCTCGATCGCATCGGCCTTGAACAGGTGCTCCGCGCGGCCCCAGTCGGCGTTGGCGAAGCTGACCCCCTCGGCGCGAAAGCGCGGGTGCACCCAGCTCCAGACCGCGCGCAGGTCGCCCTGGATCACCAGCTCGCGGCCGGTCGCTTCACTCACCTTCCGGGCAATGGGACCTTTCAGCGCATTCAGGCCGAAGGCGACGAAGAGGACTGCGGCAAGAAGGATCACCGCGACGACACCGCCGGTCCACTTCAGGATGCGCACGCCCTTCGCCGAGCAAAGGGCGTGCCGAATGTCCGGGACTAGGCCGGCTGGCTCAGCTCGCGCACCTTCGCGACCCAGTCCTGGCACCACTCGAGCGCCGTCTCTTCCGGCAGGATCCCGCTCGAGGCGTCGTGCATGTGGCGCTCGCCGACGCGCTGCGCGCCGAGCCCGGCGAGGAGCTCGTCGAAGCGCTTGCCGCCGAAATTGAAGGTCTCCGCGTAGGTGCGGACGCCCAGGCCGAAGACCCCGTAGCGCACCTGCGAGAGGTCCGGGCGCTTCGCCTTCAGGTCCTCGAAGAACGCGCGCGCGTTGTCCGGCACGTCGCCCTGCCCGTAGGTGGAGGTGCAGACGAGGAACACGCCGGGGCGCGAGAAGACGCTGGCGTCGAGCTTGTCCATGAGGAGCGTCTCGACCGCGGTGTCCCCGTCGTCGAGCGCGAGCTCCATCTCCTGCGCGCAGAGCTGCGCCGTGCCGGTCATCGTGCCGACGAGGATGGTGATGCGCGGGGCCATTGACGCAACTATATTGCAGCTTTAGAATACGCGTCAAGCAATATATTTCATGAACGCGCCGCTCACTTCCGCACAGCAGGACGCCGCCTACCTCGCCCGGCTCGGCGAGCGCGTGCGCGCCTGGCGCACCGACCAGGCGATGACCCGCAGGACGCTCTCCGAAGCCTCCGGCGTGTCCGAGCGCTACCTCGCGCAGCTCGAGTCGGGGCAGGGAAACATGTCGGTGCTCCTGCTGCGCAAGGTGGCGCGCGCGATGGGCGTTCCGCTCGAGCGCCTGGTGGCCGACGAGGTGCGCGCGCCCCGCTCCGAGCGCGTGGCGCTGGTCGGCCTGCGCGGCGCCGGCAAGTCCACGCTCGGCGAGAAGCTCGCGCGCGCCCTGGAAGTGCCTTTCGTCGAGCTGGACAAGGAAGTCGAGAAGGAAGCCGGCGCGAAGCTCGGCGAGGTGTTCGCCATGTACGGCCAGGATGCGTACCGCCGCTTCGAGCGGCGCGCCCTCGAGCGCGTGCTCGCCGCGAACCCGCGCGCCGTGATCGCCGCCGGCGGCAGCCTGGTGACCGACGCCGAAACGTATGGAATGCTGCTCCAGAGCTGCGTGTGCATCTGGCTGAAGGCTTCCCCGGAGGAGCACATGTCGCGCGTCATCGCGCAAGGCGACATGCGCCCGTTCAAGGGGCGCTCGGCCGCGCTGCTGGAGATCCGCAAGCTGCTGAAGGACCGGGAAGAGCTCTACGCGCGCGCCGATGCCGCGGTCGAGACCTCCGGGAAATCCGTGGCGAAGAGCCTCGAACAGATCAAGAGAGTGATGGCATGAACGTCTCGTACGAAACCGACCCCTCCCGCTACCACCACTGGAAGCTCGCCTTCGACGGCCCGCTCGCCACGCTCACGCTCGATGTCTCCGAGGACAAGGGCCTGGTGCCGGGCTACAAGCTCAAGCTGAACAGCTACGACCTCGGCGTCGACATCGAGCTGCACGACGCGCTGAACCGCATCCGCTTCGAGCACCCGGAAGTGAAGGCGGTCGTG
>CBDDRX010000120.1:0-21642 GCA_965233165.1 uncultured bacterium
AGCCGCCGTGCATCTCCACGACGCTGCGCGCGAGCGTCAGGCCGATGCCGAGCCCGCCCTGCGCGCGCGCCCCCTTCGCGTCGGCCTGCACGAACATGTCGAAGATGCGCCCGACCATGTCCGGCGCCATGCCGATCCCGGTGTCGGCCACGTACACCACGACCTCGGCGCCTTCGCGCGCGGCGCGCACGTCGATGCGCCCGCCCCGGTCGGTGTACTTGGCCGCGTTGTTGAGCAGGTTGGCGAACACCTGCGCCATGCGGGTCGGGTCGGCGTCGATCGGCAGCGGCGCCGCGGGGAGCGCGACCTGCAGCGCGAGGCCGGCCGCCTCGATCGCCGGCCGGGTCGTCTCGATCGCGGCGTCCAGGACCGAAGAGAGCTCGACGCGCGCCTTGCGCAGCTCGATCTTGCCGCGCGTGATGCGCGAAATCTCCAGGAGATCGTCGACCAGGCGCACCATGTGCGAGACCTGGCGGCGCATCATGTCGGCGAGCGGGCGCACCACCGGGTCGCTGCCCGGGGAGAGGCGCAGGATCTCCACCGAGTTGAGGATCGGCGCGAGCGGGTTGCGCAGCTCGTGCGCGAGCGTGGCGAGGAACTCGTCCTTGCGCCGGTCGCCCTCCTCCAGCGCGAGCAGGTGCGCGCGCGCCTGGTACTGGCGCGCCCGCGCGCGCAGGGCGGTCCGCGCCGCGCTCACCAGCGTGGCCATGCGCACCGGCCGCTCGAGCAGCGTGACGTTGCCGAGCAGGTCCAGGGCGCGCACCGCCGCCGGGGAGTCCGCGCCGTGCTGCGCGAGCAGCAGGACCGGCAGGTCCGACCAGGTCGGCTGGCGGTCCACGAGGTCGGCGAGCAGGGGCCCGGCGGCGGCGAGCGCCTCCTCCGGGATCAGGAGCGCGCCCGCGCCGCGGCCCATCTCGGCGGCGAGCGCCTCGACGTCGGCGCAGCCGAAGGACTCGATGCCCGCGCCGCCCAGCACGCTGCGGGCGATCGCCGCGTCCTTCGCGGAGGCGGCCAGGACCAGCACCCGGTACTCGCTGCCGGCGGCGGGGCCGCTCACTTCCCCTGCTTTTCCGGTACCCCGGTGAGCACGCCGCGGTAGTCGCGCAGCGGCTCGCCGACGCTGATGCGCCCGCCCTGCATGCGGAACTCGCGGATCGAGCGCTCGTGCTCGCCGCCGCGCTTCTTCATCACCGAGACCGCCTGGCGCACCTCGCCGGCGTGCTCGAAGTAGCGCATGAGCACGATGGAATCGGCGAGGTAGCTCGCGTCCACCGGCGAGCTCATCTGCGTGCCGATCAGCCCCTTGTGCGCGCCGACCAGGATCGAGGCGACGCCGCACTGGCCGAGGAAGCTCAGCATCTCGTGCAGCTGGATGATGAGGAACTGCTCGTCGGGCATGGAGTTCAGGTAGCCGTTCAGGCTGTCGATGACCACGATCGACGCGCCGCGCACGGCGATCGACTCGCGCACGCGGTGGACGAACTCGCCTGGCGAGAGCTCCGCCGGGTCGACCTGGGTAACGCTGATCCGCCCCGAGGCGATGTGCGCGGCCAGGTCGACGCCCAGGCCGGCCATCCGGCTGATGAGCGTGTTCAGGCTCTCGTCGAAGATGAAGAGCGCCGCGTGCTCGCCGCGCGCCCCGGCGCTGGCGGCGAAGAGCGCGGCCAGCGTCGATTTCCCGGTCCCGGGCGCGCCGGCGAGGAGCGTGCTGGTGCCGCGCTCGAGGCCGCCGCCGAGCAGCGCGTCGAGCCCGGCGATGCCGCACGGCAGGGGCTCGCGCGAGGAAGGCTTGCGGTGCTCGGCCGCCACCAGGCGCGGGAAGACCTGCAGCCCGCCGCGCTTCACCAGGTAGTCGTGGTAGCCGCCGCGGAAATCGCTGCCGCGGAACTTGGTGATGCTGAGCTGGCGGCGCTGCAGGCCGTACTTGGGCGTGGTGGTCTGCAGCAGCACCGCGCCATGCGCGATGCTCTGCACCTGCAGGTCGTGCCCGGCCGCGGTCAGGTCGTCCAGCATGAGCACGGTGCACTTGCGCCCGCTGAAGAACTGCTTGAGCGCGAGGATCTGCCGCCGGTACCGCAGCGGGCTGCCGGCGAGCAGGCGCAGCTCGGAGAGCGAGTCGAACACCACGCGCGCCGGCTTGATCCGCTCGACGTCGGCGAGGATCTGCCGGGTGGTGTCGGCCAGCTCCACCTCGGAGGGATGGAACATCGTCGCCTGCCCCTCCGGATGCAGCGCCTCCTCGCTCGGGATCAGCTCGCGCACCGTGATCCCCTCCATCGACCAGCCGTGCGACTCGGCGACCGCGCCGATCTCCTCGGCGGTCTCGGAGAGCGTCACGTAGAGCACCGGCTCGCCGCGGCGCACGCCTTCGATCAGGAACTGGAACGCGAGCGTCGTCTTGCCGGAGCCCGGCATGCCTTCAATCAGGTACAGCCGGTGCGGCGTGAGGCCGCCGTGCAGCACGTCGTCGAGGCCTGCGATGCCGGTCGCATCGCGCAGGTCTGCCATGGGTTCCCCGCGAGGAAAGAATGGAGACCGATTTTAGGGAGTGGCGCGGGAAGCGCCTGTAGTGCTGCCCCCTGAGGAGGTGTAGCCGTGCGACTACAAGAAACCTACTCCCGCTTGCGGCGCGGCGAGCGAACGCGCGACATCGGCAGGAGGATGCGGTACTCGGTCTCGCCGTCGTACGCGGCGTAGTGGCGCCGGCCGTCCGGGCCGGTCTTCCAGCGCCGCGTCGCCCAGCGGTAGCCGGCCGGCGGCTCGGGCGGCTCCGGGAACGGCGTGCCGAGCAGCGCCTTCCAGGCGGCGTTCACCTTGTCGTTCGCCGCAGCCTTGCCGGCGATCACGACGAACAGCGCGGCGAGCCCCGGCGCGCTCTCGTGCAGCCAGTGCGCGTTCGCGTCCACCCACGGCCCGAGCGCCGGGTCGGTGACCGCCATCTCGCCGGCCACCCAGCCGAGCAGCCCGCCGCCGACCGTGACGATGACCGGGAAGCGAGTCATGAGCTTGAGGATGAGCGTGCTGCCGTAGACGATGAGCGGGATGCTGATCGCGAGGCCGATGACCAGCAGCGGCACGTTGCCCTTCGCCGCGGCGGCGACGCCCAGGACGTTGTCCAGGCTCATCACGAAGTCGGCGACGATGATCGTCTTGATTGCCGCCCACATCTGGCCGTTGTCCTCGATGTGCGCCTCCTCGGCCTCCGGCATCAGCATCTGGATGCCGATCCAGCCGAGCAGGATCGAGCCGATGATCTTCAGGAACGGCAGGCCGAGCAGCAGCACGGCGAAGAAGGTGAGCACCACGCGCAGGACGATCGCGCCGAGGCTGCCGAAGAGGATCGCCTGCTTCTGCTGCTTCGCCGGCAGCGAGCGGCTGGCGAGCGCGATGACCACCGCGTTGTCGCCCGAGAGGACGATGTTGATCATCATGATCTGGGCCAGCGTGACCCAGAAGAACGCCGAGGTGACCAGTTCCATGGGGCACGAGGTTACGGACCGCCCCTTACCGCCCCCCGTCCCGGAGATGACGCCCGGCCCACGGCCGGATGAACGCAACCTTACGGGGCGGGGAAGGTCACGCCGAAGGTGTTGCCGACCCCGTCCGCGTCGTCGCGCAGCGCGATCTCGGCGCCGTGCAGCCGGGCGATCTCGCGCGCGATGGCCAGGCCGAGGCCGCTGCCGTCGCGCGAGGTGCCGAGCAGGCGGTGGAAGCGCTCGAAGACGCGCTCGCGCTCCTCGTGCGGGATCGAGGGCCCGTCGTCGCTCACCTCGAGCGCCGGCGCCGGCGCGGCGAGCACGCGCACCGTGATGCGGCCGCCGTCGCGGGTGTAGCGCACCGCGTTGTCGAGCAGGTTGTCGAGCAGCTCGCGCAGCCGGGCGGCGTCGCCGCGCACCGGCACCGGCGCGGCGTTCGCCTCGAAGCCCAGGTCGATGCCGCGCTTCAGCGCCTCGGGCACCCACTGCGTCGCCACCTCCAGGCCGAGCGCGTTCAGGTCGAGCGGCTCGAGGCGCACCTTGCCCGCCGCCTCCGGCTCGTTGCGCGCGAGGGACAGGAGCTGCGAGGCAAGGCGCGACAGGCGCTCGAGGCCCGGATACGACGCCTCCACCGCCTCGCGCATGCGCTGCGGGTCGCGCTCGCGCAGCGCGACGTCGAGCTGGGCGCGCAGCCCGGCGATCGGCGTCTTGAGCTGGTGCGCCGCGTCGGCGACGAAGCGCTCCTGCAGCGTGAGCGCGGCGTCGAGGCGCGAGAGCAGCTCGTTGATCGAGTCCACGAGCGGGCGCACCTCGCCCGGCACGCCTTCGGCGGAGACCGGGCCGCGGTCGAGGTGCGAGCGCCGGGCGAGCGCCCGCTGCAGGCGCTCGAGCGGCGCGAGGCCGCGCACCACGCCGTTCCACACCACCACGCCGGCGATCAGGATGAGCAGCACCTGCGGCAGCAGGACGCTGAGCAGGAACTCGCGCGCGAGCGCCACGCGCTGCTCCTTGGTCTCGGCCACGCGCACGATCGTCTCCGCCAGGCCGTTGACCGGAAGCTCCGCCACGCGCACCGTGGCGCCGTCGTGGGCCGCGTCGTAGAGCTTCTCGCCGCGCCCGGGAGGCCCGGCCGGGAGCGCCTCGCCGGCGACGCGCACGCCGCCCGCGGCCAGCACCTCGAAGAAGATGCGGCCCTGCGCCGAGGAAAAAAGCACCCGGCGCGCGTCCTGCGGCAGGTCGAGGACGACGCGCCCGTTCTCGCTGCGCACGTGCAGCGCGACGTCGCGCGCGATCTCCACCAGCGCGCGGTCGTGGGCGCGCTCCGCGGAGCTGGTCGCGACCCAGTAGCCGATGAAGGTGTCGGCGACCAGCAGCAGGGACAGCGGCATGAGCAGCCAGCGCAGCAGCTGCGTGCGCAGCTGGACTGCTTCAGGACTTCTCAATGAGGTAGCCCATGCCGCGGATGGTGCGCAGCTCGACGCCCGAGCCCTCGAGCTTCTTGCGCAGGCGGTAGACGAACACCTCCACCGCGTTGCTGCTCGCCTCCTCCTCCCAGCCGTAGAGCTGCTCGGCGATCTGCTGCTTGGTGACCACGCGCCCCTCGCGCATCAGCAGCAGCTCGAGCACCGCCAGCTCGCGCGCCGACACCTCGAGCGGCTGCTCGCGGCAGTAGAGCCGCCGGCCGGCGACGTCGAGGCGCAGCGTGCCGTGCACGACCTGCGGCCCGCCGCCGCCCTGGCCGCGCCGGATCAGCGCGCGCACGCGCGCCTCGAGCTCGGCGAGCTCGAACGGCTTGGTGAGGTAGTCGTCGGCGCCCAGGTCGAGGCCGGCCACCAGGTCTTCCATGCTGTCGCGCACGGTCAGGATCAGCACCGGCACCGCGGACTTGCGCTTGCGCAGCCGGCGCAGCACCTCGAAGCCGTCGAGCTGCGGCAGGTTCACGTCGAGGATCACCAGGTCGAACGCGCCGGAGGCGAGCGCGCCGTCGGCGTCGGTTCCGCTCGCCGCCACGTCCACCGTGTGCGCCGACTGGCGCAGCGCGCGCGCCACTGCGTCGGCCAGCAGGCGGTCGTCCTCGGCGAGCAGGATCCTCACGGCGGCGATTGTAGACGCTCGCTTGTTTTCGCCGTTTCCGCCGCCATCTACCACCGCATGGACGACCCCGCCGTTCGCGCCCTCCTCTCCCTGCACCGCGCCCTGCTCGAATTCGAGCGGCGCGCCTACGAGAGGGCGCACGGCCGCGCCACCGGCGCGCAGTTCCTCGAGGTGCTCTTGCGCGATCCGGCCTTCGCCTGGCTCGCGCCGCTCACCTCGCTCGTCGCGCGCCTCGACGAGCTCGCGGACGCCGAAGAGGCCCGCGTCCTGCTGGCAGGACCGGGCGAATTCGCCGCGCGCTGCGCCGCGCGCGTCCAGCTCAGCCCCGAAGTCGCCTTCGCGCACGCCGCCGCGCGCCACGCGCTGGCAGGAAATCTACCGGCCGCCCGGCGCCCGGCTGGCGAGGATGATCTCGATGGCCGCGTGCACGACCTCGTCGGGCGCGTCGGCTAGCTTTTCCATCCATTCGCCGATCAGGTGCGGCGGAACATCCAGCCGCTTCGCGAGCTCCACCCTCCCGCCGACGATCCTGGCGGCGGCGCGAAGCACGTTCGCGACCTGCACCCTGACCGCATCCGGCCTTCCGTCGAGGGCGCCCACGGCTCAGCCGGGAAGCCTCGATTCGAGCAGATCGAAGATCGTCTGCGCCGGAACCGGCTTGATCAGGTGAAGCTCGCAGCCCGCCTCGCGCGAGCGCTGGCGGTGGATCTCGTCGCCATACGCCGTCAGCGCGATCACGCGGCTCCGCGCGAACGCGGCATCCCGCCTCATCTGGCGGCAAACCTCATAGCCGTCCATCCCGGGCAGGCCGATGTCGAGGAGGACGAAGTCGGGCGGTTGCTTCTGGCCGATCGACAGCGCGGCCCAGCCGTTGATCGCATAGGAAACGATGTGGCCCATGTCGGCGACCAGACCGGCCAGCGCGCGAACCGAATCCAGGTTGTCCTCGACGATCAGCACCTTCCGCGGATGGGCGGTCCGGGCGGGCCTCACGGCAAGCGAGCTGAGAGCGGGAATGATGCCCGCCGGCTTCTCTCTGTCTATGACCATGCTTGATTTCTAGTTGTCGGAATTGCCGCCGGATTACAGCACAGTGAGTCTGCAAAACAAGCCTTTCTTGTAGTGCGTTTTGTGACAAGCGGTAAAAAAATGCGCGCCTTTTCAAGGGCGGGGTAGTCCAAATAACCACAGAAGAAACCCGTAACCGTCGCTTACCCCCGACGGCATGCGCCTATATAAAGCTGCTTGGACAAACAAGCGGGTTCATATGGCCACGGAGAAAGCACAGCACCGGCATGTCCTGGTCGTCGAGGACGATGCGTCGATGCGCGAACTATTGCGCCTGCACCTGTCGAACGCCGGCTATCGCGTGACGGCGGCGGAGGACGCCGCGGTTGCCGGGCGCGCCCTGCTGGCAGCGCCGCCCGACCTCGTCGTCGCCGACATCCAGCTGCCTTTCCTCGATGGCCTCGAGTTCGCCTCGGTCCTGGTCGCGGATGCCACGCTGCCGAACATACCCGTCGTGCTGATCAGCGCGCACGAGCAGTATCGCGAGCGCGCGGAAGCAATGGGGAGCGTCTTTCTCCAGAAGCCGATCCTGAAAGAGGCGCTGCTGCAGGCGGTAGCGGACGCGCTGGCATCGCAAGGCGCACCGCCCGGCCATGCCCCTTCCGCGCCGCCTCCCCCGCCTGACCGGGAGACCGTCCGCCAGGCAACCCTGCGTCGGGCCCGCGATCTCGCGGGCGGCGTCAGCTTCCTCGGCAGGAAGCTCGGCATCGGCGTCAACGCGCTCGACGCGATGATCCATGGCAACCAGGACACCCCGCAGTCGATTTTCCTGCAGGCAGCCGAGTTCGTTGCCGACGCCGAGACCTCCAGGGCCACGCCGCCCGGCTTTCCGAAGAACTGGGAAAGCCCGGAGTGGACAAGCCGGACCGCGGCCTGCTGAACGCAGCGGTCCTGCAACCCCTCCGTGCGACATTCATCCGGCTCCCCCGCCCGCATCTACCGCGTGCTCCTCGTCGAGGACAACCTCGACCAGGTGCACAGCCTCGCCATGCTCCTGAGGGCAATGGGGCACACGGTCGACTTCGCGATCAACGGATATGTCGCCTACGACGTCGCGCGCAGGTTCAAGCCCGACAGCGTGATCTGCGACCTCGGGCTTCCCGGCATGACCGGCTACGAGGTTTGTTCGCAGATTCGCAAGGATCCGGAGCTCGCGCACGTCAGGATGATTGCCCTGACCGCATATGACGACGAGAAATACCGCGAGCGCGCAAAGCAGGTCGGGTTCGACGCCTACTACGTGAAGCCGATGGACCCCAAGGTGCTGCACGAGCTGTTCGGGGACACGCAGGATTCTCGCGCTCGGTAAGCCGATAGGACTATCCGCCGCGCGTGCCGGTTGAGGGCGGGCGCGTAAGCTATCCGGGTCCATGCTCGAACGCTACAAGATCGCCCATGAGCTGGGACGCGGCGCGATGGGTGCGGTCTATTCCGCACACGATCGCACGACCGGCGCGGCCATCGCGCTGAAGCGTCTCGATCCCGACCTCCTGAAGTCCGACCCGGCCCTTGCCGGCCGGTTCGTGGCGCAGGCGCGCTCGGCGCGGCACCTGCGGCACCCGAACATCGCCGCGGTGCAGGAGGCCGGCGAAGCGGCCGGCACCGCCTACGTCGCGACGGAAATGGCCGAGGGGGAGAACCTGCGTGCCGTCCTCGACCGCGGGCCGCTGCCAGTCGCGCGTGCGATCCGGATCGCCCATGAGGTCGCCTCCGGCCTCGCCCATGCCCACCTCGAAGGCGTGGTGCACGGCGGGCTCAAGCCGTCGAACGTCATCGTCCTGCGCACGGGCGGGGCGAAGATCACCGATTTCGGCATCGCGACCGGCGACCCGGGGTACATGTCGCCCGAGCAGAAGCGCGGCGACCCGGTCGACCACCGCGCCGACATCTTCTCGCTCGGCGCCCTGTTCTACGAAATGCTCGCGCACCGGCGACCCTTCGAAGGCGGCGCGGCGACCCCGCCGCCGAGCGAGCTGAACCCGCTCGTTCCGCGTGCGCTCGACGCCGTTGTTTCGAGCATGCTCGCCGCGGAACCGGCCGCGCGGATGCCCGGCGTCCCGATCCTGCTTCGCGAGCTGGAGCGTCTCGAGGAAGGCCTCGGGTTCGCTTCCGAGCCGCCACGGAAGGCCGTGCCACCGAAAGTCGAGCAGCGAACGCCCGAGCCGCCGCCGAAGCCCGAGCCACAGAGGATCGACGCGGAGCGGATCCGCGACCACGCGCCGATGCACGAGGGCCCCCGCTTCCCGCCGCACGGGCTGACCGACCGCATGTTCGACGATCACCGGCCGGCGATGGCGCAGCGCGAATGGCCGGAACGCTCGTCCCGGTCGGGACCCGTCACCTTCGCCGCGCTCGCCCTGCTGCTCACCGTGCTCGGCATCGGAGTGAGCAACGTCGTGGACTATCGCCCCTTCCTGGATGACTGGTCGGGACGGATCGAACGAGGCGTCGCCGGCTTCCGCGGGAATCCCGTGCAGGACGCGCCGGCGACGGCTTCGAGAGTGCCCGTTCCAGCCGCGCCCCCGCCGCTCGCCGAAGCAACTCCGAAGGAATCGGTCGAGCCTCGGGTCGCACCGCCGGCGCTGCCCGCACCGCCGCCACCGAAGCCGATCGCGGCGGAGCCGAGCCCTCCTCCACCGATCGCCGTCGCGGAGAAGGTCGCCCCCGTGCCGCCGCTCTCGGAGAAGCCCGCCCCCTTGCCACTCACCCGGCGCCCGGTCGCCATGGCGGCAGAGAAGCGCGCACCTGCCGGCACGGCGAAACTCATCCTCGCGGTATCGCCCGGCGGCGAGCTCTACATCGACGGCGCGCACCACGGCAAGACGCCGCCGACCACGACGGTCGAGCTCGAGCCGGGCATGTATCGCGTCGAAGTTCGCAGCGGCTCGCGCAAGCCGTTCCTCACCTACATGACCGTCGAAGCCGGGGACGTGCGGCGCATCCGGCACGACTTCAACGCGAAGCCGATCCGGCCGCCCCGCTGAGTCAGGGAACGGTTGCCGCCCTCGGGGAAGGCAACCGGAGCTTCGCCAGCTCCCGGTCAGTCGCGATCGATGCCCGGATGGCCCGCGAGAGCAGGACCGCCAGCCTCGCCGCCTTTCGCGCTTCACGGCTCGCCTCGATCGCCCTCGTGACAGCGACAAAGTGCCGCCGTGAAATTCTCAGAACCAGATTGCGGGAGGACACGCGCAGCATGCTAGCCATTCGGGCGCCGCGGCGTGTCGGCATGGCGAAAATAGGCGGGGGCGCTACAAAGCTGCGGGCAGGATGGTCTCCGTTGCGCTGCGTGTCGTTGAACGGGCGACGACCATATCGTGCAAACGCGGTGCTTTGCGGTTCGCCCACCGCGTACACTGACCGCATCCCTGCGCGCCTCTTTCGGAGTCGACTCCTTTCGGATTCGGCTGTGCCCTGATCTCCTCTTCTGGATTTCGCCGCCAAGGAATCACATGAGGCGAGTTCCGCATGGGCAGAGCAGAAGCACCTTCCAGGCCGACGGCGCTCGCAAAGGCGCCTTCCGGCATCGCCGGGCTCGACGAGATCACCCTGGGCGGACTGCCTCGCGGCCGTCCGACCCTCGTCTGCGGTACCGCGGGCTGCGGCAAGACGCTCTTCGGCATGGAATTCCTCCTGCGCGGCGCGCAGGAGTTCGGAGAGAACGGCGCGTTCATCGCGTTCGAGGAGATGCCGGAGGACCTCAGCCAGAACGTACGCTCGCTGGGCTTCGACCTCGACCGGCTGGTGGCGGAGAACCGCATCGCCGTGGACTACATCCATATCGAGCCCCAGGAGATCCACGAGACAGGCGACTACGACCTTGAGGGGTTGTTCCTCCGGCTCGGCCTGGCCATCGATTCGGTCGGCGCCAAGCGGGTCGTGCTCGATACCATCGAGGCGCTGTTCGGCGGCTTCAACAACCAGGCCGTGTTGCGCGCGGAGCTGAGGCGCCTTTTCCGATGGCTCAAGGACCGCGGCGTGACGGCGGTCATTACCGGCGAGCGGGGCGACGGCGCCCTGACCCGCCAGGGCCTCGAGGAATATGTGTCCGACTGCGTCATCCTCCTCGACCACCGGGTCGCCGAGCACGTCTCCACCCGGCGCCTTCGCATCGTCAAGTACCGCGGGACGACGCACGGCACCAACGAGTATCCGTTCCTGATCGACGAGAGCGGGATCTCGGTCCTTCCGGTGACGGCCATGGGCCTGGACCACGCCACCAGCGACGAGCGCCTGGCGTCGGGCGTTCCCGGGCTCGATGCCATGCTGGGCGGGAAAGGCTATTACCGCGGCACCTCGATCCTCGTTTCCGGCACCGCCGGGAGCGGGAAGACGACGCTCGCGGCGTCCTTCGCCAACGCGACCTGCGAGCGGGGCGAGCGTTGCGTCTATCTCGCCTTCGAGGAATCGCGCGCCCAGCACAGCCGCAACATGAAGACGATCGGCATCGATCTCGAGCGCTGGCACAAGAAGGGATTGCTGAGGTTCCACGCTTCGCGGCCGCAGATCCACGGCCTGGAGATGCATCTTGCCGCCATCCACAAGCTGATCGACCAGTTCAAGCCGCAGGTGGTCATCATCGATCCGATCAGCAACTTCATCAGCGCAGGCACCCGCGCGGACGCGGAAGCGATGCTCGTGCGCCTCATCGATTTCCTGAAGGCATGCGGCATCACCGCCCTGCTTACGGACCTCACCTCGGGCGGCGCCTCTCTGGAGGCGACCAACAACGGGGTCTCCTCCATCATCGATACCTGGCTGCTGGTGCGGGATATCGAGCTTGGCGGCGAGCGCAATCGCGGGCTGTACGTGCTCAAGTCGCGTGGCATGCACCATTCCAACCAGATCCGCGAGTTCCTGATCACGCCGCAGGGGATCCAGCTGCAGCCGGTCTACGTGGGCCCGGAGGGCGTGCTGACCGGATCCATGCGCGCGGCGCAGGAGGCCATGGAGGCGGCTGCCGCACAGCTGCGCGAGCAGGAGGCGGCCCGCAGGCAACGCAGGTTCGATGTCGAGCGCGCGAAGCTGGAAGCGCAGATGTTGGCCTTGCGCAGCGAGATGGACGCCGTCGAGCACGAGGCCGCGCAGGCGAGCCGGGCGGAGCAAGCCGGCGAGCGCATCGAACAGAACGCCCGCGCTGCCGCCGCGCTGCGTCGCGGTGGTGCCCCGGCCCCTGCGGACAACACAAGAAGGAGTCGCACTTGAGCAAGCAGCCCATCGAGGTCCAGCTCGAGCCGGAAAACTGGCGCCTGCGCCTCTACACGGCAGGGCAGACGCCGAAATCCCTGACCGCCATCCGCAACCTCAGGCAGGTCTGCGAGCAGCACCTGAGCGGGCGCTACGAGCTCGAAGTCATCGACCTCCTCCAGAACCCGCGGCTCGCAAAGGACCACCAGATCGTCGCGATCCCGACGCTGGTGCGCGACCTGCCCAATCCGATCCGCAAGATCATCGGCGACCTGTCCGATACCGAGCGCACGCTGGTCGGCCTCGACCTGGTCGCCCGATGAGCGCTGCGATCTCACTAAGCGAAACCGAGCAGCTCTGCCGCGCCATCCAGGCGGGCAGCGTCGACGCGCTGGTCGTCGGCGTGACGGACGCGAGCCGGCGCGTGCTGCTGATGTCGGACGCCTACGAGCGCTACCGGCAGATCGTGGAAGACATGCGGCAGGGCGCGGCGACCGTCTCGGCATCCGGAGAGATCCTGTTCGCCAACCATGCGTTCGCTGCCCTCCTCGGAGAAGAGCCGAACCATCTCCTTCACACGCCGCTCGAGACCTGGATCGCCGCGGAGGACCACGCATCCGCGGGGCTGCTTGCGCGCCCGTCCAACGGGCAGCGCGACATCGAGCTCGCGCTGGTGGGGGCTCGGGGCGCGAGGACGCCGGTTCGTGCCTCGATCGTGAGCGCGAGCGCGGACTTCGCCACCATCATGTTCACCGACGTGCTCCAGGAGGAAGCGCTGGCGACGCTGGCGGCGATCCGGCGCGGCGAAGTGGACGCGCTGATGATCGACGAGTCCGGCGTCGTGCTGCTCGAAACCGCTTCCAGCCCCTACCGCGAGCTCGTGGAACGCATGCGCCACGGCGTCCTCACGATCTCGGACGAGTGCCGGGTCACCTACGCCAACGCTCGCTTCCGGTCCATGGTTGGCGCGGCGCACGGCACGCTGACCGGCATCCTTGTAGAGGATCTCGTCGTCGACACGGACCGCCCGCTGCTCTCAAGGCTGTGCAATTCACCGGTCAGCGAGCAGGCCGAGCTTCGCTTGCGCGCCGGCCCGGGGCAGGCCATGGCCGTCCAGGCCGCCATGATCCGTCACCACGGCCAGCGCATGTTCGTCCTGACCGACCTTACCGAGCGCAAGCGCCACCTCGCCTCGGACGAGCTCACCCGGCGGTTTCTCGGCATGCTCGCCGCGGAATTCCAGGACATGCTGTCCACGATCGACCGATCCACGGAGGCGTTGAAGGGCCAGCGGCTCGGCGCCGAGGGCGAGAAAGCGCTGGAGGCCATCACGCGGACCACCGTGATGATGGCTTTGCTGGTCCAGGACCTGCGTCGCGTCAATCCCCTGGAGCATCCGTAGGCCTCGCTTTACTTCTGAAGGAGATGGGGCACATCGTTGACTTCGCGATCAACGGTTACGTCGCGTACGACGTCGCGCGGCGTTTCAAGCCTGATTACATAATCTGCGACCTCGGCCTTCCCGGCATGACCGGCTATGAGGTGTGCACTCAGATACGCAAAGACCCGGAGTTTCAGGCGGTGCGGATGATCGCGCTGACCGCGTACGACGATGCGGGTTACAAAGAGCGCGCGAAGCAGGTTGGGTTCGACGAGTTTCACGTCAAGCCGATGGACCCCCAAATTCTTTACAAGATGTTCGGCGACACAAAAGACGCGAATGTGCGCTAGCCGGATGGCCTAAGCAACACGTTGATTTTGTTGGCGTCCCCACGGCGATACGAGCTTATCCCCGGTAATGGGAATCCCCCGATTCTGAAGGCTAACCGTCGCCTTTCCTTGCTTTCCGGGTCCCGCCGCCGCCTGAAGCGCGCCGCTTAGTCTTCGTTCTAGTTAGTGATCGTCGCGTCTCAAAGCGCAGTTAAGCAACATCCAGACTATCCGCAGGCCAAGCAAGGAAACGTAACCGACGCCGCGCCCGCCGCGAAGCGCCTGTCCGGCGACCTGCTCACTGGCAGCGCCTTGGACGAGCTCCGCGCGTTACGCGTACAGGGCGCCAGACTGGTCCCGGTCCACGCGCTCGAAGGGCAGGGGTTCAATCGAATTCCCGCGGCTTTCGCCGAGCTGCTGGGTGAGAAGCTTCACCTCGAGGTGGAAACCAGCATCATCCAAGTCAACGTGGTTAACCATACCGGTGCCAGCGGCTGGATGAGGCTCGCGAGCCCGCCGCTGTTCGAAGGGCCGGTGCTGCGCGGAAAAGCTACCTGCTGGTGGACGACTTCGTCGGTCAGGGCGGCACTTTGGCCAACCTGCGTGGTCACATCATGCGAAGCGGCGGCACTGTGGCTGGAGCGGTTTGCTTGACCGGCCGGGACGACTCACGCAAACTCGCCTTGGACGGTGAGACCCTGGAAGCACTGAAAAGGAAACATGGACAAGAAATCGAAGAGTGGTGGCGTGAAACCTGTGGATACGGGTTCCCGGCCCTCACCGAAAGCGAAGCAAGATATCTCATTCGTGTCGAGGATGCTGACACCATCCGAGCGAAACTTGCTGAAGCAAGATCTCAAGGACACGATTGAGATCGCAAGGAAGGTCAAAGTAGCCTAAGCCGTTCGGCTTCCTGGCTAGCTGGCGCATCCCTACCGGGCTATTGGCGTCCCCACGGCGAACCGCCGCAAACCCCGCCATTAGATTCGTAAGAAAAATCCACTTAAAAGGCCTTCGGCGCCGGACTATAGGGCTACCGGCGTAGCCGTCGGTTGCACCTACTTCTTCTTTGCACGGCGAGTGCGCGTCCTCTGAGGGCCGGGAGATGTGGATATGGGTGACTGTGGCGGAACGGTCTGTGAGCTCGAAGGCGATGCCGTCTCACGCGAAGCCCGTTGATCGAACCTTGCCGAACTGCTTCGACAGAAGTTGCGCGAAGTGCTTTGACAACTGTAGACCTTGCCCTTGGTAGTTGGACCCAGCACCACCGTATAGCTTCTCTGGGCGGGCGGCCATCCGCTCGTAGCGCAGCCATCCAACCGTCTGCCCGTGTTCCAGAAGGAATGGCACTTCGTGCGATCGGACTTCCAGTACTCCGCGGCTGCTACCGGCGCGCCTGGTCTTTACATCCCAACCAAACCCAGGGTCAAAGAAACCTGCGTAGTGCACCCGAAACTCACCCGCCCTCGTATCGTAGGGCATCATTTCAGCGGCGTAGTCGGGGGGCACAGCGAGCGCCTCTCTCGTCATCAGGATATAAAACTCATCCGGGACGAGAATGAGAGGCGACGACTTGTGAAACATGATCGGTTCCCAGAACTCCAACGGGTCGTAGTCCCGTCTATCGAGGTCGATTCGCTTTGCGTACTTCTTTGCGCGGTAGCCGAGTATCTCGCCTTCCGTGCGCGAACCTTCTAAGTCGATCGTAAAAGGCAAGATGCCGCGCTTCCGGTCGGATGGAACTGGGTCGACGATCTGACCCTCGTCCAGCAGCTGGTTCCAGTCTGCCGCGGAGATCGCCTTTGCGCCCTCCCCGCGCGTTCGACTGAATCGCAACTGGTTGAGCCGCGTGCCAGTCCTCACAACAACGCTAAAGCTCCGCGGAGCGACCTCCAGATATAGACCTCCTCTGTATCGCTCCTCCAACTGATCAAAGTGCGTTGCTTTATCCGCAAGGAGACGAGTAAGGATGTCGAGACGCCCTGTCGAACTTTTGGGGTTCGAGAACGCCATCAACTCGCTCGTAGGCAGATTAACTGTTTCGAGAAGGGGGATTACGTAGATTCTCCCCTTCTCCAGCACATTCCCCTTGCTGAGATCCAACTTGACGCTTTCGACATCGGGGTCCAGACGCTTCAACTTTTCCAGTACCGTTAGATCCTTGCCTGGAAGGAAGCTCGTGTCGACTGGATACGCGAAGTCTCCAAGCCGCAGATCGATGCTCGCTGGCTGAATTTGGTCAGGCTCGATCGGCCTCAGTGGCGAACCTACTATGTCGCCAGCTTGAACCATGTCCCAGATCACTTGGCCGGGAAGAATGCCGGTGAATTCATCGGCGCGCGTAACCGCGCTGGCTGGCGCAGCTTTGGAAATAACCTCACTCATTTTTTGGTCCCGATTTGTGATTCCCGGTGCTTGCGAATTAACTCGGCTTCGCGCCACTTCGCGCTGCAGTCGAACGAACAGAACACTCCATCCTCGAGACGCCCAGTCCCAAACTTAGTCACCGTAGGTTTGTGGCAAGTCGGGCAGGTGCCCTCGCGAAGGCACTGCGCCAGATAGTTTCTCTCGTGCTCGGCCACACCGCACATGTTAGCCGGGTGTTACTTCGCGTCAGGGACCGACGCCATCCCCGGCATCCAAGTTCTGGATTCTTCTGTATACGATCTGTCTCGAAGAATTCTCCCCGGTACGGCGAGTTCGTATGTCACTGAAACGTCGAGAAGAAATCTTTGCGTTGGCGTCCCCACGGGGATTCGAACCCCGGTTACCGCCGTGAAAGGGCGATGTCCTAGGCCTCTAGACGATGGGGACAGCGAGGCGGTGCTGCTCTTGCGGTTCTTCTGCTGCGAATCGGTTGGTGGAGGTAAGCGGGATCGAACCGCTGACCTCTTGCATGCCATGCAAGCGCTCTCCCAGCTGAGCTATACCCCCGACCGAGGGCGCGAATTATACCCTTCAGTCGGAGTCGAGGGAACGGGTCAGGCGGTGCAGGACGAGCTCGCGGCCGAGGAGCTCGAGCACGGCGTCGATCGAGGGCGTCTGGGTACGGCCGGTGACGATCTGGCGCAGCGGCATGGCGACCTGCGGCATCTTGAGGCCGCTCGATTTCACCGCGTCCTTGATCGCCTCGCTGATGCCCTGGCGCGTCCACTCGGCGCTCGTCAGGCGGGCCTTCAGGATGCGCAGCGCCTTGGCGACTTCCAGGTCGGCCGGCGGCGCGCGCGGGACTTCCACCTGGTAGAAAAGCCGCGCCTCGTCGGCGAGCTGCGGGATGGAGCTGGCGCGGTCCTTCAGGAGGCCGATGATCTTCTCCAGGCGTTCATCGGCTCCGATGCCGAGGATCGGGGCGGCGAGCGCGGCGAGCCGCGCGTCCGGAGCGGCCTTGATGTACTGCTGGTTGAGCCATGAGAGCTTTTCCGGGTTGAACTGCGCCGGCGAGCGGGAAACGTGGCCCAGGTCGAACCACGCCACGAGCTGCTGCACGGAGAAGATCTCTTCGTTGCCGTGCGACCAGCCCAGGCGCGCGAGGTAGTTCACTAGGGCCTCCGGCAGGAAGCCGTCGTCGCGGTACTGCGTGACGCTCACCGCGCCGTGGCGCTTCGACAGGCGCTCGCCGTCGGCGCCGAGGATCATCGGCACGTGCGCGAAGTGCGGCAGGGGCTTCTTCAAGGCGTTGAAGATGTGGATCTGCCGCGGCGTGTTGTTGACGTGGTCGTCGCCGCGGATGACGTGCGTGATGCCCATGTCGAGGTCGTCGACCACCACGCCGAAGTTGTACGTGGGCACGCCGTCGGCGCGCAGCAGGACGAGGTCGTCGAGCTCCGCGTTCGGGAAGGTGATGGGCCCCTTGACGAGGTCGTTCCAGCCGACCTCGCCGGTGAGCGGCGTCCGGAAGCGCACCGGCGCCGGGCCGCTGCCCGCGTACTTCTGGCCGATCGCGCGGTCGTAGCGCGGCTTCTCGCCGCGCGCGGACTGCTGCGCGCGCAGCGCGTCGAGCTCCGCCTTGGGCATGTAGTCGTAGTACGCGTCGCCCGAGGCGATGAGCTGGTCGGCGACTTCCTTGTAGCGCGCGGGGCGCTGCATCTGGAAGAACGGACCCTCGCCCCAGACGATGCCGAGCCACATCATGCCCTCGAGGATCGCCTCGACCGACTGCGCGGTCGAGCGCTCCGTGTCCGTGTCCTCGATCCTCAGCACGAACTTGCCGCCGTGGCACCGCGCGTAGGCCCACGAGTAGAGCGCCGTGCGCGCGCCGCCGATGTGCAGGAAGCCCGTGGGGCTGGGGGCGAAGCGCGTGCGGACAGCCACTCGATGCCACCTTCGGCCGGGAAGCGCTGCGCGCGCCAGCGCAGCATGCCGCCCGAGAGGTTCGCCACCTTCGCGAAGCCGGCCTTGCCGAGGATGACGGTCGCCTGTGCCGAGCGCGCGCCCGAACGGCAGACGGCAACGATGGGCTTGTCCTTGGACAGGGAATCCACGTGTGAAGAAAGTTTTCCCAAAGGCAACAGCTTTGCGTTTCCGATGTGCCCCAGTGCGCCGTTGAATTCCTCCGGCTCGCGCACGTCCACGACCTGCACGTCGTTGAGGTGCTCCTCCAGCCAGTTCGGCTGGACTTCCCAGATGCCGGCGAAGGTATAGGTGAGCGGCGCCCAGGAGGGATTGTCCTCGAGCTTCGGGTCGAACGCGGGCTTCCCGCAGTGCAGGTTGGCGGGCACCGCGGCGTCCATCTGCTTCGGGTGCGCGAGGCCCAGGTTCTGCATGTAGCCGGCGAAGTCCTCCTCGCCGACGCCCTCGCCGAGGCGCGGGTTGTGGCGCTTCTCCTCGCCGATGCTGGTCGCCGCGAGGCCGCGGTAGTCGTGGCCCGGGTAGACCAGGCACTCGTCGGGAAGGGCGAAGAGGCGCTCGCGCACCGAGCGGAACAGCGTGCGCGGGTCGCCCTGCTGGAAATCCGTGCGCCCGCAACCGCGGATCAGCAGCGCATCGCCGGTGAAGGCCATCGTCCGGTCGTCCAGGACGTAGCTGGTGCAGCCGGCGGTATGTCCTGGCGTCGCCAGTGTTTCCAGGGATCTCTTGCCGAATGCGATCGTTTCCCGGTCGGAGAGATAGCGATCGGCGCCTTCGGCGCCGCCGGCCTTCGGCACGGCGATGCGGCTGCCGAGCTTCTCCTTCAGGAGCCAGGCAGCGGTCACGTGGTCGGCGTGCACGTGGGTCTCGATCGTCCAGAGGAGCTTCAGGCCCAGCTCCTCCACGAGCGCCGCGTCGCGGCGCGCCTGCTCGAAGACCGGGTCGAGCAGCACAGCCTCCTGCCCGTCGGCAAGGAGGTAGGTATACGTGGAGGATTGCTGGTCGAAGAGCTGGCGGAAGATCATCTGCGGGCCGTATTGTAGAATCCCCGGCCTTGGATTCCCGCTTTCGCGGGAATGACCACCCTCGCGGGAATGACGTCATCCCCGCGAAGGCGGGGACGGGTCGTTAGCTCAGCGGTAGAGCACTGCTCTCACACAGCAGGGGCCACTGGTTCGATCCCAGTACGACCCACCAACCCTCAGAACCTATCGGGAATCGACGCTGGCGCTCGCTCCGCGTCGAGCAGTTGCCAGGTAGTCGCCAGGCAACGTGTCCGTGGCCTGCTGCGCGGCAAACCTGCGATGCGCCTCGATCGCGCTGCGGAGATAGTCGAGCTTCTCCGATCGGGAGAACGCCTGGAAGGCGTCGTTGGAGATGATCCTGAAGCCGGTCGATGTGTCCATGAGGGTCGCCCAATAGTTCGCTTGAATGGATCGACTACAGGGCGGTACAGGATGTACCGGATGAGAGGTCCCTGGTCCCGAAGGAAAGCAGGAAGCGATTTTTGAGACTTGGTGTAAGCGTCATTATCCCTCTGCCATTCGTATCCGGGCAAGCCTTTCCAAGCGGCCCATGCGGGAGGCGCCGTCCGGGGGATTTCCATCCGCCCGCGCCTTGCTACGCTGGAGGCCACGCGGGAATAGCTTATTGAGAGTGCGGCCGGTCCACGGCCGAGGTGCGAGGATCGATACTCGCTTCCCGCTCCACGACTTCTGCCGGTGACACTGTACTTCTTCATCTTCGAGGCCGAGCCGGAAGGGTCGCCTGCGCAGAAGCGGACCGACAGCGTCCTCGCCACGGTGATCGTCAAGGGTACCGAGGCCGACTCCGCGGAAGCGAGGGCGCGCGACGAGGTCGCCGCGAAGGGGCACGTGATCACCCGCGTCGCCGTGGCGCGCGTGCCGCTGGTGCCGCGCGAGCTCTACGGAATCGGCGAAGCCTCCCGGCGGCAGATCGCCGAGGCGGAGAGGTCCGGCGCCGGCATGCGCTTCCTCCCCCTGCACAAGGCCGCCCCCGGCGGCAAGGCCGCCTCGTAGATGACCGACGAGAACAGACCGCGCGCGCCGCGCTGCGAGCTGCACCTGATCAAGCCGGTCGCCGCGCAGCAGCTCTTCGATCTGCTCGAGCAGTAGCGCCTTCCCGACGTCGAAGCGCCGCTACATGCGGACGGCACGCGCATTGCAGCGCCTTCTGCTCACAGGCAACGAGAGCGAAGGCGAGGCAGCGATGGCGTTGAAACCGAACGGAATTCTGTGCGAGATCCGCGAGCAGATCGTCGAGGACGTGGCGAGCGGGCTGATCCTGCAGTTCGAATGCGTGGACGGGCGGCCGCGAATCGTCATCGCAGGCGAGTCCCTGCCGTACGGCAACCGGGAGATCCTCTTCGACAGCGAAGGCCGCGAGGCGGGCGCCGGCACCCTGGGCGAGTTCCGGCGCCCGAGCTGGCTGAAGCCCCTTTAGCGACCCTGCCTGCTCAGGCTGCGCAGCCATTCCTGCGCGTCGGAGGGCTTGCCCCCCGCAGGCAGGTTCATGCAACGGACGCGCAGGTTGCGCAGCGTGAGCTCGACCATCCCGCCGCGGTGCTCCGGCGCGAGCGTGTCCAGCGCGCGCGCGAAGGCGTGGGCGAAGTGGCGCTTGTCCACCACGCCCTGCTCGTGCAGCGTCTCGATCATGACGATGTTCGCCGCCGCGAGGCCGGCGATGGTGTCGAGCAGCGACTCGAACTCGCTCGTCATTCGGCGGCCTCCACCTCGACGCGCGCGAGGAAGTCGGCGAGCTGCGTCTGCGCGTGGACGATGCGCAGCGTGCTCTGCTCGAGCGCCGCCTGCTGGATCTCCTCGCCGAGCGCGGTCAGCGCGTCGAAGCCGTAGACGCGCGAGAAGCAGCGGATGTTGTGCCCCACGACCTTGATCGCCTCGAGGTTTCCGGTGTGCAGCGCGCGGCCGATGACCTCGAGGTCCTTGCGCCGGTTGGCGAGGAACCCGGGCAGCAGCTCGCGCAGCGCCGGCTCGACGCTGAGGCGGATCGGCTCCTGGGAGCGTTCCATCAGGCGGTCTCCCCTTCCTGCAGGCAGCGCCACAGCGTGGCGAGCAGGACGTCCATGTTGACCGGCTTGGCGACGTAGCCGGTCGCGCCGGCCTCGATGCACTTCTCGCGGTCGCCGACCATCGCCTTCGCCGTCACGGCGACGATCGGCAGGTCGCGGTAGCCGTCGAGCTGGCGGATGATGCGCATGGTGTCGATGCCGTCCA
Source organism: uncultured bacterium (assembly GCA_965233165.1). Taxonomy (GTDB): domain Bacteria; phylum Pseudomonadota; class Gammaproteobacteria; order Burkholderiales; family SG8-39; genus SCGC-AG-212-J23. The sequence goes on from CBDDRX010000120.1 coordinate 21,134, forward strand.
GCCCGGGCATCATCACGTCCATCAGCACGATGTCGACCCCGCCGCCCGCGCGCTTCAGGATGTCGATGCCTTCCTTGCCGCTCTCCGCGTGCAGCACCTGCATGCCGTGCACCTCGAGCGCGCTGGTGAGCGCGAACACGTTGCGGATGTCGTCGTCGACCACCAGCACCTTGCGCCCGGCGAGCGCCGCGGTCGCGTGCGGCGCGATCTCCGCCGCGTCGCCGGGGCTCACCGGCGCCTCCGGCTCCGGCGTCGCGTGCTCCATCAGGGCGGCGGCGAGCGCGGGCGCGGTGTTCAGCTCGCGCGCCCTCATCTCAGAGGCGGGCAGCGCCTCCTGCACCGGGCGGTACTGCAGCGGCAGGTAGAGGACGAAGGTGCTGCCGTGCCCCGGCGTGCTGTCGAGCCGGATCTCGCCGCCGAGCTGGCGCGCCAGCTCGCGGCTGATCGCCAGCCCGGGGCCGGTGCCGCCGTACTTGCGCGTGGTCGAGCCGTCGGCCTGCTGGAAGGCC
>CBDDRX010000121.1:0-2689 GCA_965233165.1 uncultured bacterium
GCGCAAGCCCCGCGCCGAAAGCACGCTCATCGCACATTCGCGGCGACGATGCCGCGCAGCACCTGCAGCTTGCGGTGGAAGAAGTGGTCCGCGCCCGGCACCAGCACCACCGGCAGCTCCTGGGGACGCGCCCAGTCGAGCAGCGCCGCGAGCGGCACGGTTTCGTCCTGCTCGCCGTGGATGACGAGCGTTCCGGCGGGCACCGGGGGGACCTCGAAGTTCGTCACGGCGACGCCCACCAGCACGAGGCGCCCGGCCTTCACGCGGGTCGCGAGCTTCGCCTGCATGGCGGCACCGAAGGAAAAGCCCGAGAGAATGAACGAATCTGCCTGCATGAATCGCAGCACCGCGGCGAGATCTTCCACCTCGCCCCGGCCCTCGTCGAAGCGTCCCTCGCTCGCGCCGACGCCGCGGAAGTTCGGCCGCCACGCCTCGTAGCCGAGGTCGACGAAGGCGCGCGCGAGCGTCTGCACGACCTTGTTGTCGAGCGTGCCGCCGAAGAGCGGGTGCGGGTGCGCGACGAGCGCCTTGCCCTTCGCCTGGCCTTCCGGGGCATCGACCGCGCATTCGATCTTGCCGGCCGGGCCAGCGACCCATTCCCGGCGAGTACTGGCGCGCACTTACATCCTGAGGCGCTCGACCACGCGGCCGTTCTGCAGGTGCTGCTCGATGATCTCGTCGATGTCGGCGCGATCCACGTAGGTGTACCAGACGCCTTCCGGGTACACCACGATGCAGGGGCCTTCCTCGCAGCGGTCGAGGCAGCCGGCCTGGTTGATGCGCACCTTGCCCGGGCCGGCGAGCCCGAGCGCCTTGACGCGCCCCTTGGCGTAGTCGCGCAGCGCAGCCGCGCCCTTGTCGGCGCAGCAGGTGCGCCCGCCGTCGCGCTGGTTGCAGCAGAAAAAGACGTGCCGTTCGTAGTACGACATGGAGCCGGCCATTCTAGCCGAGCGGTTCGCGCCGCCGCGATGCGAGCAGGAAGAGATAGCCGAGCGCCGCGAACGGCCAGAGCACGCTCACCAGGCGCGTGAGGCCGTTGAAGTTGAGAAAGTGTCCCTGCTGCCAGACCTTCAGCGTCGCCGCGAGGTAGGGATTCGGCGGCGCGAGGTTGACGAGCACGGTGGCGGCCATGAGAAGCATCGCGGCGAGCGCGAGGCGGGCGGCGCGCGGCAGCGACATCGCCGCGGCGGCAAGCGCCAGGCCGGCGAGCAGCCCGAGCTGCGCCCCCGGCGTGAGCCAGGCAAGCACGTCCTCCGCGCGCATCAGGATGGCGAAGGCGGCGGTCTTGATGACGAGCGCCGCGGCGAGCAGCGCGATGAACATGCGCGTGAGCGGCCGGCCCGGCGCGGCCAGCGCCGAGACGAGCAGGGCGACCGCCGCCAGGTTCGCCGCCGCCGTGGCGGCCTCGATGCCGGCAAAGAACGACGGCGTGCGCGGCGGCCCTCCCGGCGCGACCAGCAGGTCGCGCAGGTCGCCGGCGCCGAACAGCAGCATCGCCGGATTGAGCTGCGTGAACAGCCACAGCGCGATGAGCACCAGCCCGAGATCGGTGTGGGCGCCGGGGGCGAACAGGTGAGCGCGCGCCCGTGCGAGCGGGCCCGTGTCCTGCAGACGCGGCCACAGGCCGATGCCGAGCGCCGCGCCCCCCGCGGCGCCCAGCAGGTTGCACAGCACGTCCAGGTTGTTCTCGACCCGCGCCGGCAGGTAGCTCTGCGCCGCCTCCATGAGAAGCGACAGCGCGACTCCACCCGCAACGGCGACGGCGAAGGCGATCGCGCCCCGCAGGCGCGGATAGAGCGCCGCCACGGCGAGGAACCCGAGCGGGAAATAGGCGAGGACGTTCACCGCCACGTCGAAGCTCGTGATGTAGCGCGGCCAGGGCGCCTCGAGGTAGGCAAAGGGCGACAACCCGTGCGCGCGCCACCCGGCCCACGGATAGAGCGAGGCGTAGACGACGAGGCCCGCGTAGATGCCGAGCAGGATGCGGGCGAGCGGCGATCGCCGCCGCGCCGGGCCGGGATCAGTGATGCCGGCCGTGCTCCGCATGAGGATGCGGCGCCGGGCGCGCGAACAGCGACCCAACCACCATGCCGAGGAACGAGAAGCCGAGGCCGACGAGCTGCGGCGGGACCAGCGCTTCGGGCTCGATCACCTCCATCAGCACCCAGGTCGCGATGCCCAGCACCACCGCGAGCAGGGCGCCCGCGGTGGTCGAGCGCTTCCAGTACAGGCCGAGCACGAGCGGCGCGAACGCGGAGACCAGCGTCACCTTGTAGGCGTTCTGCACCATCTGATAGATGCTCGCGTCGCTCGCCAGCGCGAACACCATGACCGCCAGGCCGAAGATGATCAGCACCAGGCGCATCACCAGCAGGAACTGGCGGTCGCTCATGTGCGGCACGAAGGGGCGCAGCACGTTCTCGGTGAACAGCGACGTCGGCGCGAGCAGCGCGCCCGAGGCCGAGGACATGATGGCCGAAAGCAGCGCGCCGAAGAACATGACCTGCGCGAACAGCGGCGTGTGCCCGAGGATGAGGTTGGGCAGGATCAGCTGGTTCTCGTTCTGGTCGCCGGCCAGCAGCGGCTCCACCATCTTCGGATCGATGAGCAGCGCCGAGTACGCGAGGTAGATCGGCACGAACGCCATGCAGAAGTAGGCGAATCCCCCCAGGAGCGCGCCGCGCACCGC
>CBDDRX010000122.1:0-21794 GCA_965233165.1 uncultured bacterium
CTCGAAGATCTTCGAGTGCCCCATGCTCTGGCGCACCAGCTGGTGGATGTAGCGCACGCCGAAGGACCAGTGCGGCATGCGCACCGGCAGGCCGTACACCGCGATCTCGGTCATCAGGCTCGCCGGCGCGACCTCGAAGTCGACCGGGTAGTGGTCGAGGCCCAGGCGCTGGCCGAGCGCCTCGATCTCGGCCGCGTAGTGCTCCAGCTCGCCCGCCTTCTCGATCACCAGGCTCATGCGGCCTCCCGGTTTGCTTCCTCGCGGAAGAACTCGCGCAGGGCGCGCCAGACGTCGTCGCGGCCGTTCAGGTGGCACATGCCCACCGGCCGGCCGCGGGCGCGCGACTCGTTGAAGATCTCGGCGAGCTGCGTCTCGCGCGGCCGGAAGGTGGCCACGCCGCCGGTCTCGACGTAGCCCGCGTAGTTCACCTGCGCGGCGAGCTGGCCGAGCGCGGCGCTCGCCGCGGCGCGGTCGTCGGCCGCGTTCTCGCCGTCGGAGGCGTAGAAGAGGTACACGTTGTAGCGGCCCGGGTCGTAGCGCGACTTGACGATCTCGTTCGCCAGGCTGAAGGCCGCCGAGGAAACGGTGCCGCCGCTCGAGCTCGCCTGGAAGAACTGGCTCTCCTCGAACTCCCAGGCCTCCGCGGCGTGGGCGATGAACGCCGTCTCCACCTTGGCGTACTGGCGGCGGATGCCCTGCAGGGCGAAGAAGAAGAAGGTCTTGGCGAGGCGGCGCTGCGCCTCGTCCATGCTGCCCGAGACGTCCAGGGCGAAGATCACCGCCGCGTTGGTGGCGGGCGCCGCGCGCTTCACCAGCTGGCGGAAGCGCAGGTCGTCGTTGGTGATCGGCGCGCCGTCCTTCTGCACGGATTTTCTTTTCAACGATTCCTTCAGCGTCCGGCGGCGATCCAGGCGCGAGCGGGCGCCGCGCTTGTCCCAGCCCTCGCGCACGTAGTCTGGCGCGTCGAGGGTCGCGGCGCGGCGCGGCTTGAGCTCCGGGAGCTTCAGGTCCTCCCAGAGCCAGTCGACGATCTCGTCGACCTTCAGCTCGACGACGAAGCGCATCTCGCCGTTCTCGGTGCCGCCCGATTCGGCGCGCTCCTCGCCCTTCTCGCGGCCCGGCTGCAGCACGTCGGCCGGATCGCCCATGCCTTGCTCCACGCCCTGCTGCGACGCGGGGTCGGCGAGGCGCAGGCGCGCGTGCTCGAGGAACTTCACCGGCACGGCCACCGTGCGGCTGCCCGGCCCGGTGATCAGGTCCTCGCCCGCGATCAGCTCCGGCAGCGTCTCGCGCACCGCCTCGCGCACCTTCTGGTTGTGGCGCAGCCAGTCCCGCGCCCCCCGGGAAAAGAGCTCGTACCAGGGCGTTTCGGCGGCGATGCGGATCATTGCCTTACTCTTGGGCCAGCAGCGTGGTGACGTAGTTCAATGCCTCGCGGGCGCTGTGCGAGTCGTAGCCGTACTCGTCGACCAGGCGCTTCTCCACGACGGAGATCTTCTGCCGCGTCTCGTCGTCGGGCCGGGTGGCGGAGCTCACCAGGCGCAGGACATCGCGGCGCTGCTCGAAGAGGTACTGCTCCACCGCGTCGTGCAGCGGCGCGTGGCTGTCCAGGGTGAACTTCTCGCCGCGCTTGTAGGCGCCCATGGCCTTCCTCACCACCTCCTGGCGGAACGAGAGCTTGCCGGACTCGGAGATGCGGATCTTCTCCTCCACCGAGCGCAGGAAGCGCTCGTCGGGCTTGCGCTCGTCGCTCGTCATCGGGTCCTTGACGGTGCGGTTGTCGAGCGTCGCCTCGACCTCGTCGAGGTACTTGTCGAGCAGCTGCTGCGCTTCCTGCTCGAAGGAGACGAAGAGCGCCTTGTGCACGTCCTCCTTGACCCAGCGGTTGTAGAAGTCCTTGCGCACCTGGACCAGGAAGTCGACCCATTTGCGCTTCTTCTTGCCGTCCATGCGCACGTCGGACTCGATCGCGTCCTTCAGCGCGAGCAGGACATCCATGGTGGTGAGGCTCTTCGCCTGCGACTGGATGATCGCGTTCGACAGCGCGTTGATGACGAAGCGAGGCGAGACGCCGGCCAGCCCCTCGTCGGGGTTGCGCGCGCGGATCTTCTCCACCTCGCCCTGCGAGGCGCCCTCCACGTCCTCGCCGGCGTTGAGCCGGGCCTTCTTCGCGTTCTCGGTGCCGTCGGCGCCGTCGTCGGTGAGGCGCGTCAGCACCGCGAACGCGGCGGCGACGTGCAGCGCGTGCGGGTCGAGGTGCACCTCGCGGAACGCCTGCGTGGAGGAGGTGAGCTTGCGGTAGATGCGCGCCTCCTCCTTATAGGAGAGCGTGTAGGGGACCTGGATGATCACCATCCGGTCGAGCAGCGCCTCGTTCTCCGGCTCCTGGAGGAACTTGCGGAACTCCGCCAGGTTGGTGTGCGCGATGATCGTCTCGTCGAGGTGGATGAGCGGGAAGCGCGACACCTTGACGTTCTTCTCCTGGGTGAGCGTGAGCAGCAGGTACAGGAACTCGCGCTTTACCTTCAGGATCTCGATCATCTCGAGCATGCCACGGCTCGCGGCGAACACCGCGCCGGACCAGGACCAGGCGCGCGGGTCGCCTTCGTCGCCGAACTCGGAGACCTTGGACAGATCGACCGAGCCGACCAGGTCGGCGATGTCCGCCGTGGTCGGGTCGTGCGGCGCATAGGTGCCTACGCCCGTGCGCCCGGCCTCCGAGAGGAAGATGCGCTGCACCGGCATCTGCATGAAATCGCCCTTCAGCTCGTGCTCCAGGCGATGCGCGCAGAACGGGCAGAGCTCGCCGGTGATGTCGATGCCGTGCGCCTGGCGGAACTGCGCGCGCAGCGTGTGCGGCACGAGGTGCAGCGGCGACTCGTGCACCGGGCAGCCGTGGATCGCGTACAGGCCCCCGGCGTCGGTGTGGCTGTACTCCTCCAGCCCGCGCTTGAGCAGGATCACCATCGACGACTTGCCGCCCGAGGGCGGGCCGAGCAGCAGGAGCAGGCGCCGGCCCACTTCCGAGCCGGCCGCGGCCGCCTTGAAGTAATCCACGACGCGCTCGAGGGTTTCCTCGATGCCGTAGAGCTCGTCCTCGAAGAGCTGGCAGCGGAAGCGGCCCTTCGCGTCCTCGAAGCCCTCCGAGCGCATCATGTCCCACATGTACTGGTGGCTGGAGCGGGCGATGCCGCGCGGATCGGCCGGGAAGACCGACTCGAGGAATGCCGCGAAGCTTCCCTGCCAGTGCGCGGCGCGGTGCTCGCGGGTGAAGTCGGACAGCGACTTGAGAAGATCCTGGTGGCGCTGCGGGGCTCCTGCGTTCGGGTGATTCATGCCGCACCTCTCGGTTGCCCGGCGAACGGATCCGCCGTACTGCAGTTAGAACACGCGCGCGTGTCTTTGATCCATCGTCCTTTCCAAGCAATATCCACTCCAACGGGTCTACGCCGCGTGGCCCCGCTTCACAAACGCGCGCGCGTAGTCGTCCGATGACAGGAGGAAGCTAGCGAACCGTTTGACGCCCCGGTGGTCCAACGCGTGACGCCCCAACGGACGAAACGATGATGCGGGAGATCCTCGGAGTCGCGGACGATCCGCCGGCGCGGCGGCGCTGGTTCCATGACGAGTATTTCGACCTCTTCGTCTGGGAGGCGGGCGGGGAGGTGACCCTGTTCCAGCTTTGCTACGGCGTCGACTCGCGCGAGCGCGCCCTGGTCTGGGACAAGGCGCGGGGCCTGTTCCACGACGGCCCGGCCGGAAGCGTGGACTTCGTTTCGCGCTTCGAGGACGCCGCCGCCGAGCTCCCGGATGCCATCCGGCGCGAAGTGCGCGAGAAGGTGCACGAGTTCGCCGGGCGCCGCCTCGCGGTGAAAAGCCGGCGCAGCCGGTTCCGCCGCGACCGCTGGCAGCAGAAGCCGAAATAGGCGAGCGCGCTGTAGCGCTTTTGCTACAGCTTCAGCCTTGGGCGGCGTACCCGCCGTCCACGGGAATCGCGGTTTCGGTGACGAAGTCGGAGGCGGGCGAGGCGAGGAACACCGCGATGCCGGCCAGGTCGGCGGGCGCTCCCCACCGGCCGGCAGGCGTGCGCGAGAGGACGCGCTCGTTCAGCCCCTCCAGATCCTGCGTGCGCCTGGATGCCGTAACGCGGCGGCGTTCTTCGTGGGTTCGTCGGCATATGATGGAATACTTGACTAAGGCAAACATCCGCCACGTCGCGCAGGTCCGGCGCTTCAACCGCTTCTATACGGGGCGCATCGGCATCCTGCCCGAGGACTACCTCGGCTCGAGCCACTCGCTCGCCGAGGCGCGGGTGATCTTCGAGCTGGGGGCGCGCAAGGCCTCCACGGCCACGGAGCTGGGGCGCGACCTCGAGCTCGACCTCGGCTACCTGAGCCGCCTGCTGCGGGGCCTGAAGCGCCGCGGCGCGGTGCAGGTCCGGGCGTCGGCGGAGGACGCGCGCCGCAAGGTCCTGACGCTGACCGCGCGCGGCCAGAAGACGTTCCACACGCTCGACGCGCGCTCGCGCAAGGAGATCGGCGAGCTGCTCGGCAAGCTCGCGCCCGCGGAGCGCGGCGCGCTGGTCGGGGCGATGGGCGCCGTCGAGCGGATCCTCGAAGGCCGGCCCGCGGGCGAGATCACGCTGCGGCCGCACCGGCCGGGCGACCTGGGATGGGTGGTGCACGCCCATGGCCGGCTGTATTTCGAGGCGTACGGCTGGGACGAGCGCTTCGAGGCGCTCGTGGCGGGCATCGTCAGCGACTACATCGGCAAGTTCGACGCCGGGCGGGAGCGCGTCTGGATCGCGGAGATGGACGGCGCGCCGGTCGGCTCGGTGTTCCTCAAGAAGCAGTCCAAGACGACGGCGAAGCTGCGGCTGCTCCTCGTCGAGCCGCGGGCGAGGGGGCGGGGCGTCGGCCGGCGCCTGGTCGCCGAGTGCATCGCGTTCGCGCGCGCCCGGGGCTACCGGAAGCTCGTGCTCTGGACGCAGTCGAACCTCGCTGCGGCGCGGCATATCTACCGGGCGGCGGGGTTTCGCCTCGCGAAAGAGTATCGGCACCGGGAATTCGGCTACGATCTGACGGGCGAGTACTGGGAGCTGAAGCTCTAGCTGTCTCGCTCCCCTCGGTTCGCCTCATTTTCGTCCGGAGCCCCATGGCGGCAGCGCAAGGCAAGGTCATCATCACCTGTGCGGTGACGGGCTCGATCCACACGCCGAGCATGTCGCCGTACCTGCCGGTCACGCCGGACGAGATCGCCGAGGCGGCGATCGGCGCGGCGCAGGCCGGCGCGGCGATCGTCCACCTGCACGCGCGCAGCCCGAAGGACGGCAGCCCGACGCAGGACCCGGCGCTGTTCCGCGAGTTCGCGCCGCGGATCAAGGCGGCGAGCGACGTGGTGCTCAACTTCACCACCGGCGGCGCGGCGACCATGTCGATCGAGGAGCGCCTGCAGCCGGCGCTGCAGCTCAAGCCCGAGGTCGCCTCGCTCAACATGGGCTCGATGAACTTCGGCCTGTACGAGATGCTCGGCCGCTACAAGGAGTTCGGGCACGCCTGGGAGAAGCCCTACCTCGCCGGCTCCGACGAGCGCATCTTCAGGAACACGTTCAAGGACATCGCGTACATCTTGCAGAGCTGCGCGCAGAACGACACCCGCTTCGAGATCGAGTGCTACGACATCGGCCACCTCTATACCGCGGCGCACTTCCTGGACCGCGGCCTGGTCAAGCCGCCGCTGTTCATCCAGTCGGTGTTCGCGATCCGCGGCGGCATCGGCCCGCACCCGGAAGACGTGATGCACATGAAGAGGACGGCGGACCGCCTGTTCGGCGACGCCTACCTGTGGTCGGTGCTGGGCGCCGGCCGCAACCAGATGCACATCGCCGCGATGTCCGCGGTGATGGGCGGCAACGTGCGGGTGGGACTCGAGGACAGCCTCTGGCTGGGCCGCGGCCAGCTCGCGAAATCCAACGCCGAGCAGGTGGCGAAGGCGAAGCGGCTCCTCGAGGAGCTCGGCCTGGTGGTCGCCACGCCCGACGATGCGCGAAAAATGCTCAAACTCAAAGGAGGAGCGAATGTCGGTTTCTAAGCTGATTGCCCTTGCCCTATCCATCCTTTTCGCCTTTCCCGTCCTGGCACAGAGCTGGCCGGACAAGGTGGTGCGCTTCGTCTCGCCGTACCCGCCCGGGGGGTCGGTCGACCCGCTCGCGCGCCTGCTCGCGGCGAAGGTCTCCGAGTCGCTCAAGCAGCAGTTCATCGTCGAGAACCGCACCGGCGCCTCCGGCATCATCGGCACCGACCACGTGGCGAAGAGCGCCCCCGACGGCTACACCTACGTCTTCATCTTCGACACGCACTCGGTGCACCAGGCGCTCAACCCGAAGCTGCCGTTCGACCCGATCAAGGACTTCGCCCCGGTGATGCTCGTCGGCACGGCGCCGATGGCGTTTTCCACCGCCGCGCAGAAGCCGTACAAGAGCTTCGCCGACGTGCTCGCGGCGGCCAAGGCGAAGCCCGACTCCGTGACCGCCGGCAACGTCGGCAACGGCTCGCTCGGGCACCTCGCCACGATCCTCGTCAGCCAGGCGACCGGGACGAAGCTCGTGCCGGTGCCGTACAAGGGCGGCGGCCCGCTGCACGTGGATGCGCTGGGCGGCCAGATCGACCTCGCCATCGCCTCGGTCGCGGCGCAGGCCAACCACGTGAAGGGCGGAAAGCTCCGCGCGCTCGTGCAGACCGGCGAGAAGCGCTCCGCGCTCATGCCGGACGTGCCCACGCTCGCCGAGGCGGGCGTCAAGGGCGTCGAGCCCGCCTACGCGTTCTGGGGCATCCTCGCCCCGGCCGGCACGCCGCAGCCGATCATCGACAAGCTGCACGCCGAGCTCGTCAAGGCGATCCAGCTTCCCGACGTGCAGAAGACGCTCACCGAGACGCTCGGCATGGACGTGCAGGCGCTCTCGCCGGCCGACACGCAGAAGTTCCTGCTCGCGCAGATCGCCCGCTGGGGCAAGGTGGTGAAGGACAACGGCATCAAGTCGGAGTGATGCGGGTCGATTGATGCTCCAGCTTCGCCCGGTCCTGGAATCGATCGGCTTCGTCGCCGAGGCTTCAGGCCTTTCGCTTTCAAAAGGAGTGACTTTTGAAGAAGCGAGAAGCATCGAGCAGGCGATGGACCGGTACGGCGTGCTCGTCTGGCGCGGGCAGCCGCTCACCGAGGACGAGCAGATCGCGTTCGCGAGGAATTTCGGCCCGCTCGACCTCGGCCTGAAGAAGGCGCGCAAGAACCCCGACCGGCACGCGCGCGACGAGATCATCGACATCTCCAACGTCTCGCCCGAGGGCGGCGTCTACGACCGCGGCCACGCCAAGATCGTCAGCAACCTCGCCAACCAGCTCTGGCACTCCGACAGCTCGTTCCAGAAGCCGGCGGCGAAGTACTCCATGCTCTCGGCCGTCGTCGTGCCTGCGGCGGGCGGGGAAACGGAGTTCGCCGACTTGCGGGCCGCCTACGATGCTTTGTCTTCGAATCTGAAAAACCAGATTCAAGACCTGGAAGCCGCACACTACGCCTGGCACTCGCGCGAGTGGCTCGGCGACGAGGTCACGCCGGAGCAGAAGGCGAAGTTCCCGCCGGTGCGCTGGCCGCTCGTGCGCACGCACGCCGGCTCCGGCCGCAAGGCGCTGTTCGTCGGCATCCACTGCACGCAGGTTCCCGGCATGACGCTCGCCGAGGGGCGCGTGCTGCTGGCCGACCTCCTCGAGCACGCGACGCAGCGCGCGTTCGTCTACCGCCACGTCTGGCGCCCGGGCGACCTGGTGATGTGGGACAACCGCTGCACGCTCCATCGCGGGCGGCGCTTCGACCTCTCGGCCCGCCGCGAGCTGCGCCGCGTCACGAACGAGGACACGGCCTCATTGTCGGAGTCGGCTTGAAGCTGGCGATCCTGGACGACTACCAGCGGGTCGCGCTGAAGTCCGCGGACTGGGCGCGCCTGCCCGCCGAGGTCACGGTCTTCGACACGGCCTTTTCCTCGCAGGACGAAGCGGCCGAGAAGCTGGAGCCGTTCGACATCCTGTGCCTGATGCGCGAGCGCACGGCGTTCCCGAAGGCGCTCGTCGACCGGCTGCCCAACCTCAAGTTCGTCTCCCTCACCGGCCTGCGCGCGGCGAGCATGGACGCGAAGGCGCTCGGCGAGCGCGGCATCCCGGTGAGCAACACGCGCCCGGGCGACTCGACGTCCTCGACCTCGGAGCTCGCCTGGGGCCTGATCATCGCCGCCGCGCGCGGCATGGAGCAGGGCATGCAGAACATGCGCGCCGGGCGCTGGCACGAGGACGTCCCGGCCGGGATCGGGCTCGCCGGCAAGCGCCTGGGCCTGATCGGCCTCGGCAGGATCGGCGCGTATGTAGGGCGCGTCGGCAAGGCCTTCGGCATGGATGTCGCCGCGTGGAGCCAGAACCTCACCCCGGAGAAGGCCGCCGAGCAGGGCGCACGCTATCTCCCGAAGGATGAGCTGCTCGCCACCTCGGACGTCGTGAGCATCCACCTCGTGCTCTCGGACCGCACGCGCGGGCTGCTCGGCGCGAAGGAGCTCGTGGCGATGAAGCCCGGCGCGCTCCTCGTCAACGTCTCGCGCGGGCCGATCGTCGACGAGCCCGCGCTGCTTCAGGCGCTTGCGGCAGGAAGGATCCACGCCGCGCTGGACGTCTACGACCACGAGCCTCTCCCGGCCGGGCATCCCCTGCGGAAGATGAAGAACGTCACCCTCGCCCCGCACCTCGGCTACGTGAACGACGAGACCTACCGCGTGTTCCACCAGGACTCGGTGGAGAACGTCGAGGCCTGGCTCGCCGGCAAGCCGGTGCGGGTGATGAACGCCGAGCACCTGAAGAAGTGAAGCTGTGCATGGTGCGCCACGGCGAGACGGCCTGGAACGCCGAAGGGCGCGTCCAGGGCCAGCTCGACATTCCGCTCAGCGACGCCGGCCACGCGCAGGCGCGCGCGCTCGCGCAGGCGCTCGCCCATGAGCACTTCGACGTCCTCTACGCCAGCGACCTCGTGCGCGTGCAGCAGACCGCCGGGCCCTTGGCTTCTCTCCTCAAGAAAACTCCCGTCCTGGATTCGCGGCTGCGAGAGCGCCACTACGGCATCTTCCAGGGCATGACGTACACGGAAGCGAAGGAGCGCCTCCCGGCGGACTACCTGCGCTTCAAGGACAAGGACCCGGACTACGATTTCGGGACCGGCGAATCCCTGAAGGGGTTTCAGCAGCGTGTCTTCTCCATAGTGGAAGACATGCTGGAAAGGCATCGGGGCCAGAGCGTGCTGGTCTTCACGCACGGCGGCGTGCTGGAGATCCTCTATCGCCACGCGACGAACCGGGGCCTCTGCACGCCGCGCGACTTCGAGATCCCGAACGCGGCGCTGAACCGCCTCGAGCACGGCGCCGGGGCCTGGACGGTCTCGTGCTGGGCGGACGTGGCGCACCTTGCCGCGGCCCTGGACGACCTGCCGGACGGCTAGCCGATGAGGCTCTCGTACCTTCCGCCGCTCATGGTCTACGTGGCCTTCGGCATCCAGGGCCTCACCGCGATCGTCGGCGGCTTCTTCGTCAAGGACTACCTCGACCTCTCGGCGCAGTTCCTCGCCGGGCTCGCATTCTGGGCCGGCATTCCCTGGGCGCTGAAGATGCCGGTCGGCCATCTCGTCGACCTGATCTGGCGCTGGAAGGCGCTGCTCGTCTGGGTCGGCGCGGCGATGCTCGCCGCGAGCCTGCTCGTCATGCTCGGGCTCATCACGCGCATCGAGGAGATGCGCGCGATCATGAGCGCGGAGCGCTGGTACGTCCTCGCGGCGCTCCTCACGCCGACGGGCTACATGATCCAGGACGCGGTCGCCGACGCCATGACCGTGGAGGCGGTGCCGCGCCTCGACGAGCGCGGGCAGCCCCTCCCGGAGGCGGCGCGCCGGGAGATGCACACGACGATGCAGACGCTGGGCCGCGTCGCCGTGATCGGCGGCCTCGCCTTCGTGTCGCTGGCGAACGTCTACGTGTTCCACGGCACCGACGCGCTGCCGCGGGAGCAGAAGCTCGAGCTCTACGCGCTCATCTTCAAGGTCGCGCTCGTCATCCCGGTCCTCTCCGTCGCCGGCGTGGTCCTGCACCACTTCGTGCGGCACGAGCGCGCCCCGGTGGAGAAGACGAAGCCCAACTGGTGGGTGCTCGGCGGCAGCCTGGTCTTCGCCGCCATCACGCTCGCGGTCGGCCTGGGCAGCGTGCCCTACGCGCAGGAGCTCATCTTCACCGGCTCCTTCGCCATCATCCTGTTCCTGCTCTGGCGCCTCGCCCGGGAGCTCAGCCCGGAGGCGAAGGAGACGCTCATCGCCACCGCGCTGGTGATCTTCGTGTACCGCGCGATGCCGGGCGTGGGCCCGGGGTACAGCTGGTGGAGCATCGACATCCTGAAGTTCGACGAGTCGTTCCTCTCCAAGCTCTCGCTGGTGGCCTATGCCCTCACGCTGGTCGGCATGTTCGTCCTGCGCAGGTACATGGCGCGCACGCGCATCCCGGCGATCATCGTCATGCTCACCCTGGTCGGCACGCTCCTGACGCTGCCCAACATCGGCATGCTCTACGGCCTGCACGAGTGGACGGCGCGCCACACCGGCGGCCTGGTCGATGCGCGCTTCATCGCCGTCATCGACACCGCGCTCGAGTCGCCGCTCGGCCAGATCGCCATGATCCCGATGCTCGCCTGGATCGCGAACTCCGCGCCGGCGAACCTGAAGGCGACCTACTTCGCGGTGATGGCCTCGTTCTCCAACCTCGCCCTCTCGGCCGCGCAGCTCGGCACCAAGTACATGAACCAGCTCTACGTCGTGTCGCGCGAGGTGCGGGACCGCGCCACCGGCGCCGTCAAGGGCGCCCAGGACTACAGCCAGCTCGGCGAGCTCCTGATCGTCGTGACCCTGATCGGCCTCGTCATCCCCGTCCTGGTCGTGGTGTTCGTGAAGGCGATGAAGCTCAAGACCGCCTAGGGGCCCGACGGGCGAGCGCGGCGAGCGCGGCGAGCGCTTCGGGGTGCGCTTCACCCAGCAATGCCGCTGCCGGGCCGGCGCCGCGGGCGACCGCCGCACGGCCCGGGGCCGGAAGGGCCCGGAACGCCTCGGCCAGCCGACCCGGCGTTTCTTCCTCGACCGCCGCGGCGAGCACGGCCGCCTGCTCGAGATCCTTGCGCACCTTGTCGCGCGCCCCCCGCCGCGACTGCGAGGCATAGAGCTTGTGGAGCACGAAACGCTCGGGCGAGGGTACGCGGACCGGCACGATCTGGTTCGGGCTGAGCACGATCGCGTCGATCGGCTCCTCGACGAGGAACTCGAGCAGCGGAATGGTCTGCGCGTATCCCCCGAGGTCCCCGGCCGCGACCACGGCACCCGCGCGCGGCCCGGGGACGAGCAGGTCGACGGCGAGCGCCTCGGCGCCCGGCAGCTTGAAGGACGCGCTCGGGCGATGCGAGGGCATGCCGGGTACGGGATGAAACGCCAGCCCCGACTCCGCGAGGATCTCCGGGACTGCAGGCGTGGCCGGCAACGCGAGCGCCAGCGGTTGGGCGCGGGCGACATCGATATCCTGCGTGCGGTAAGCGGGGGCGGATATCCCGGTTTCGTTGAGCAGCACCCCGTAGGCATGCGAGCCGACGAGCGTGAGCCCGGCATGGAACAGCCCGCGGTTGTGGAACGCGGCGAGCACTGCGGCGGCCTTGCGCTCCACGCGCTGGTAGCCGAGCAGCCGCAACGAAGCCGAGCCGGCAGCGAGAGCCTTGGCGAGCTCCACCTCGGCGCGAAGCTCGCGCACGCGTGCCTCGCCGAGCGCCGGGACGGTGCCGAAATGCTCGTCGTCCTTGCGCCCGTCCACGCGGATATGCTCGCGGACCCAGTAGTCCGTGCCCCTGCGGCTGCGCTGCTTGAGCGTGCCCGGCGTGCCGGCCAGCACCCGCCGCTGCGCTTGCGCGAGATGCTTCAGCTCCTGGTAGCGCGCCGCGCTGGCGGCGGCGTGGCGATGGAAGCGCATGCGGCGGTTCCCCTCTGATTCGTGGGTTGGAGGGGAATCCTAGCCCGTTCCCCTCCAATTCGCAAATAAGAGGGGAACGGCGGCCCCCCGGGTCAGGACGGCCGGATCGGCTCTTCCTGCATGAGGGAGATCTGCTCCTTCAGCTCGAGGATGCGGTCCTGCCAGTAGCGCTGGGTGCCGAACCAGGGGAAGGCGGCGGGGAACGCCGGGTCGTCCCAGCGGCGCGCCACCCACGCCGAGTAGTGGATGAGGCGCAGCGTGCGCAGCGCCTCCAGCAGGTTCAGCTCGCGCCGGTCGAGCGCCATGAACTCCTCGTAGCCGGCGAGCACGTGGTGCATCTGGAGCGCCATCGCCTCGCGGTCGCCCGAGAGCAGCATCCACAGGTCCTGCATGGCCGGGCCCATGCGCGCGTCGTCGAGGTCGACGAAATGCGGGCCTTGGTCGGTCCAGAGGATGTTTCCCGGGTGGCAGTCGCCGTGCAGGCGGATCATCTTTGCCTCGCCGGCCCGCTGGAAGCACGCATCGATTCCCTCGAGCGACTGGTCGATCACGGCCTTCCATGAGGGGAAGAGGTCGGGCGGGATCGCGTCGTGCGCGATCAGCCACTGCGACGGCTCCCGCCCGAACGATTGCGGGCTGAGCGTCTCGCGGTGGACGAAGGGCTTCGTGGCGCCGACGGCGTGGATGCGGCCGAGGAAGCGGCCGATCCATTCCAGCGCCTTCGGATCCTCGAGATTCGGCGGCCGGCCGCCGCGCCGCGGGTAGACGGCGAAGACGAAATCCGCGAACACGGCGCAGTGCGTCGGCGCGACGACGGGAATTTCCCGCTCGTCGAGCTCGCGCGCGAACGCATGCTCCTCGTCGATCTGCGCGCGCGTCCAGCGGCCCGGCCGGTAGAACTTCACGACCACCGGCGCGCCTTCTTCCATGTAGACCTGGTAGACGCGGTTCTCGTAGCTGTTCAGGCCGAGCAGGCGTCCGTCCGGGCGCAGGCCGGCCGAAGCGCAGGCGTCGAGCACCAGGTCGGGCGTCAGCGCGGCGTAGGGATGCGTCACGGGGGCGGTATAGTACGCCCATGCCGCAGTCCTCCCGGCGCAAACCCGCGCCCCACATCGTCGAGGTGCGCGACCTGCACTTCTCCTATGGCGACCTGGAGATCTTCCGCGGCATCTCGCTCGCGATCGAGCGCGGCAAGGTGACCACGATCCTGGGCGCGAGCGGCTGCGGCAAGTCGACGCTGCTCAAGCTGATCGGCGCGCAGCTCGCGCCTTCGCGCGGCCGCGTCGTCGTCGAGGGGCGCAACATCCACGCGCTCGACCCGCAGGCGCTGCACCGCCTGCGCCTGGAGATGGGCATGATGTTCCAGAGCGCGGGCCTGTTCACCGACCTCTCGGTGTTCGACAACGTCGCGTTCCCGATCCGCGAGAACTTCGACGTCTCCGCCGACGTGCTGCGCCAGCTGGTGCTGATGAAGCTGCACGCGGTCGGGCTGCGCGGCGCCCGGGACATGCGGCCGAACGACCTCTCGGGCGGCATGACGCGGCGCGTCGCGCTCGCGCGCGCCATGGCGACCGACCCGAAGCTCATGATGTACGACGAGCCCTTCGCCGGGCTCGACCCGATCTCGCTCAACCAGATCGGCGGGCTGATCCGCAACCTGAACGAGGCGCTCGGGCTCACCTCGGTCGTCGTGACCTACGACGTAAAGGAAGCGCTGCACGTTGCCGACTACGCCTACATGATCTGCGACGGCGCGATCCTCGCGAAGGGCACGCCGGCCGAGCTGAAGGCCTCGCCCGACCCGTACGTCCAGCAGTTCCTCAAGGCCGAGCCCGACGGGCCGGTGCGCTTCCATTTCCCCGGCCCGCCGATCGACGCGGAGCTCGGCCTGCGCGATACCCCGGAGCAGGCCGCCGCGCGCGAGTAGCTAGGCCTTCGGCAGGAACTTCAGCGCCACGCCGTTGTTGCACCAGCGCTGGTTGGTCGGCGGCGGGCCGTCGTCGAAGACGTGGCCGTGGTGGCCGCCGCAGCGGATGCAGTGGTACTCGGTGCGCGGGTAGATGAGGTAGAAGTCCTTCTTTATCCCGAACACGCCGGGGATGGTGGTGAAGAAGCTCGGCCAGCCGGTGCCCGACTCGAATTTCATCTCGGAAGTGAACAGCGGCAGCCCGCAGCCGGCGCAGGCGAAGACGCCCGGGCGCTTCTCGCCGTTGAGCGGGCTGGTGCCGGCGCGCTCGGTGGCTTCCTCGCGCAGGACCCGGTAGGACTCGCCCGGCAGGCGCTTCTTACACTCGTCCTTGGAGAGCTTGAGCGGCTCGGTCGGCGCGGGAATCTGCGCGTCCGCCGGAAGGAAGGTCTTCCAGTTCTTCTGCAGCGCTTCGATGTCTTTCATGTTCTTCGGCGGCGCGGCAAGCACCGGTCCGGCGAGCGGGAATGC
Source organism: uncultured bacterium (assembly GCA_965233165.1). Taxonomy (GTDB): domain Bacteria; phylum Pseudomonadota; class Gammaproteobacteria; order Burkholderiales; family SG8-39; genus SCGC-AG-212-J23. Next base: position 14,511 of record CBDDRX010000122.1, read on the forward strand.
CGCCAGGGCCTTCAGAATCGTGCGCCGGTCCATCCTGCCTCCTGTAGGGAAAACGGGTCCTGCGTAGGTCGTGCGCAGGACCCGTTCCTTACATCTTACAGCGGCAGGTTCAGCCGGATAGAGATGGTCCCGGCACCGAACGACGGCGCCGGGCGGTGGTACGCCGGCGGCGCGTAGTACACCGGCGCCGGCGCGCGGTACACGACGCGCGGCGGCGGGACCACCACGACCGGCCGGGCGTGGTAGTGGCCGCGGAAGTGGCCCGCATGGTGGGACGGGTGCTTCCAGTGCTGCTTCGCATGGCCTTTGCCATGGCCGTGGCCATGGCCGCGGTCTGCGAAGGCCGGGGCGGCGGCCAGGGCGGTCAGGCTTGCTACGCCCATCAGGATCGTCTTCAGCTTCATGGCGCTTCCTTTCGGTGGTTGCGGTGAAACCATTCTCGGCAGCGCGCAGGTAACGTGTGTAACCGTTGGTAAGATGTGTGTAGGAGGAGTGAACACCATGACCCGAAACCTGTTCGCCGCAGTCCTGCTGGCCTGCTCGACGTGCGCCTTCGCGCAGGCCTACCCTGCCAAGCCGATCACGATGATCGTTCCGTTCCCGCCGGGGGGCGTCGCCGACCTCACGGCGCGGCCGCTCGCGCCGGCGATGGAGAAGGTGCTGAAGCAGCCGGTGATCATCGTGAACCGCACGGGGGCCGGCGGCCAGGTCGGGATGACGGCCGCGGCGAAGAGCGCGCCCGACGGCTACACGATCCTGATGGGCCTGTCGTCGATCTCGATCTTCCCCATGTCGGACCGCCTGAACGGCAAGACGCCGGCCTACGAGATGGCGGACTTCGCGCCGATCGCGCTGGTCTCGGCGGACCCGACGGTGCTGGTGGTCGCGGCCGACGCGCCCTGGAAGGACATCGGCCAGTTCATCGCTTCGGCGAAGGCCTATCCGGGGCAGATCAACTACTCCTCGTCGGGCGTGTACGGCACGCTGCACGTCGCCATGGAGATCCTGAGCAACGCCGCGGGCATCAAGCTCTTCCACGTCCCGTACCAGGGAGCGGGGCCGGCCGTCGCGGCGCTGCTCGGCGGGCAGGTCCACGCGCTCGCCTCCGGGCCGGCCTCGGCGGCGCGCCAGATGCAGGCGGGAAAGATGCGCGCGCTGGCGAGCTGGGGCGACAAGCGCCTCGCCGCGCTGCCGGACGTCCCGACCTTCAAGGAGCTGGGCTACGACGCCGAGTTCTACATCTGGGCCGGCGTGTTCGCGCCCGCGGCGACCCCTGCGCCGGTGCAGCAGGCGCTGCGCGACGCGGTGCGCCAGGCAGTCGCCTCCGAGGAGTTCAAGGCCACGATGGCGAAGCTCGCCACGCCGATCGCCTACATGGACGCCCCGGAATTCAGCCAGTACTGGGCGAAGGACGCGAAGCGCCTCGAGGGCGCCCTGCAGAAGATCGGCAAGGTCGACCAGAAATAGGGACAAAAATAGGGACAGACCCTATTTTTCTCATTTGCGCTTCGCTTTCGAAAAATAGGGTCTGTCCCTATTTTGGGGCTTGCGGTACTGGAGGAGCCCCCCGGCGCGGCGCTCGAAGGGGTCGCGCCGCGCGACGTGCTTCAGGTGCCTGCGGTCGCATAGCTTGAAGTGCTTCAGGTCGTCGAGCGCCTCGGCGACGTCCCAGGCGTGCTCGCCGTTGGTCACCCAGACGGCCGGGTCGACCCGACGCAGGTCGAACGGCACCGAGAACTCGCGCAGCGTCTTCTGGTTCGCGCGGTTGCAGTACTCGTGGAACCAGGACAGGGAGAGCTCGCGCAGCGTCCGGTAGACCGGGTCGCGCGAGCGCAGGAAGACGCCGTTGGTCTTCGAGATCGCGCCCCACCGTCCGTGGCGGCGGTACAGCGCGACGACGTGGTCGTAGTCGCGCTCGGCGCGCAGGTCGAGCAGCAGCGGTGGCTCGCCGTGCACCCACAGGGCGCACGCGGCGAGCATGGCCCCCTCGATGCAGTGCGCGCGGCGGGTGCGCAGCACCTCGCGCACCGAGCGGCAGGTGTCCCCGTCCGGCTCGAAGTTCTGCTTCAGCCCGTAGAGGAAGGCCTGGATCTTCCGCGGCGAGTCGAGCCGGCGCAGGACGGCGAACTCCGCCTTGCTGAGCCCGAGGTCTTCCCGCCGGGCGAAACGCTTTTTCGGCATGGTGGTTACGACTGTAACCCAGGCTGTCATGAGCCCCTGCGAACCCAGCAGCTAGAATCGCGCCCTTCCCGAGCGACCCTTTCGAGCCAGCGATGCGCCTATTCGTCCCGATCCTTGCCCTGATCGCCCTGTCCGCCTGCGGCGGGGGAGGCGACGACAAGAAGGGGGGCAAGGGCGGGCCGGGCGCCGGCATGCCGCCGCCCGAGGTCAACGTCGTCGTGGTCGAGCCGAAGAGCCTGCCGGTGACGTTCGAGTATGCCGGCCAGACCGCCGGCTCGCGGGTGGTCGAGGTGCGCGCGCGCGTCTCGGGCATCCTGCTCAAGCGCAATTTCGCCGAGGGCGAGGCCGTCAAGGCCGGGCAGTCCCTGTACACGATCGATCCCGCGCCCTTCGAGGCCGCGGTCGCGCGGGCCGAGGCGGACGTCGCCGCGGCGCAGGCGCGCCACGAGCAGGCGCAGCGCAACGCCGCGCGCCTGAAGCCGCTCATCGCCGAGAAGGCCGTGAGCCAGAAGGAAGCCGACGACGCGATGTCCGGCGAGGCGGTGACCGGCGCCGACCTCAAGGCGGCGCGGGCGCGCCTCACGGAGGCGCGGCTCGCGCTCGGCTACACGCGCGTCGAATCCCCCGCCGCGGGCTTCGCGAGCCGCTCGGAGCGCTCCGAGGGCTCGCTCGTCTCCGGCCCGGACGTGCTGCTCACGACGGTGATCCAGGTGAACCCGATCTGGGTGAACTTCGGCATCCCGGACAACGAGCAGGCGCGCATCCAGAAGGAAGTGGAGGCCGGGCGGCTGACGCTGCCGAAGAACGGCAACGTGGAGGTGGCGCTGCGCCTCGCCGACGGCTCGATGTACGCGAAGACCGGCAAGCTCAATTTCTCCGACGTGCGCATCTCGCCGCAGACCGGCACGCGCGAGGCGCGCGCCGAGCTGCCGAACCCCGACGGCGCGCTGCGCCCGGGCCAGTTCGTGCGGGTCGTGTTGCGCGGCGCCTCGGTGCCGAACGCGGTGGCGGTGCCGCAGCGCGCGGTGCTCGAGAGCCCGCAGGGCGGCAAGTTCGTCTATGTCGTGGACGAGAAGGGCACCGCGCAGCCGCGGCCGGTGGAAGCGGGCGACTGGGCAGGCGACCGCTGGATCGTCAGCAAAGGCCTCAACGCGGGCGACAGGGTCATCGTCGACGGGGTGATGAAGATCGGCCCGGGCGCGCCGGTCAAGGTCGCCGAACCGCAGAAGCCCGAAGCCCAGAAGAAGTAATGTTCTCCTGCTTCTTCATCGACCGTCCGATCTTCGCGGCCGTCCTGTCGATCTTCATCGTCATCGCCGGCCTCGCGGCGATCCGCGTGCTGCCCGTCGCGCAGTACCCGGAGATCGCCCCGCCCGTGGTGACGGTGCGCGCGATCTACCCCGGCGCCTCGGCGCAGGTGCTCGAGCAGACGGTCGCCGCGCCGCTCGAGAACCAGATCAACGGCGTCGAGAGCATGCTCTACATGAGCTCGACCTCGACCTCGCAGGGCGCGGTCGAGATCCAGGTCACGTTCGACATCGGCACCGACGTCGACAAGGCGGCGCTCAACGTCAACAACCGCGTCAAGCAGGCCGAGCCGCGCCTGCCCCTCGAGGTGCGCCGCCAGGGCGTGACGGTCGAGAAAGGCTCCTCCGCCTTCCTGCAGGTCATCGCGTTCTACGCCCCGGACGGCCGCCACGACGACGTCTTCATCTCGAACTACGTCACCCTGAACGTGCTCGACCTGCTCAAGCGCGTGCCGGGCACGACCAACGTGCAGATCTTCGGCGCCAAGGACTACGCGATGCGCATCTGGGTGCAGCCCGACAAGCTGACCCAGCACCGCCTGACGCCGAACGACGTGATCCGCGCGCTGAACGAGCAGAACGCGCAGTTCGCCGCCGGCAAGGTCGGCCAGGCGCCGGTGTCGAAGGGCCAGGAGCTCGTCTACACCATCACGACCAAGGGGCGCCTCTCCGAGCCGAAGGAGTTCGAGGAGATCCTGCTGCGCGCAGGCGCCGACGGCTCGGCGCTGCGCCTGAAGGACGTCGCGCGCGTCGAGCTCGCCTCGAAGGACTACGAATTCATGGGGCGCATCAACGGCAGGTCGGCGACGCTGGTCGGCATCTTCCTGCAGCCGGGCGCCAACGCGCTCGCGGTCGGCGACGAGGTGAAGAAGACCGTCGCCGAGCTCGGCCAGCGCTTCCCGGAGGGGATGACGCACCACGTCGCGTACGACACCACGCGCTTCGTCGAGGTGTCGATCCGCGAGGTGGTGATCACGCTCGCCGAGGCGATGGTGCTGGTATTCCTGGTCGTCTACCTCTTCCTGCAGAGCTGGCGGGCGACGCTGATCCCGTTCGCCGCGGTGCCCGTGTCGCTGATCGGCACCTTCGCCGGCCTGCTCATGCTCGGCTACTCGATCAACACGCTGACGCTCTTCGGCATGGTGCTCGCCATCGGCATCGTGGTCGACGACGCGATCGTCGTGCTGGAGAACATCGAGCGCATCATGGACGAGGAAGGCCTCGCGCCGCGCGAGGCGGCGATCAAGGCGATGAAGGAGGTGACCAGCCCGATCGTCGCCATCGTGCTTGTCCTGTGCGCGGTGTTCGTGCCGATCATGTTCCTCGGCGGCCTCACCGGCGAGCTGTACCGCCAGTTCGCGGTGACGATCTCGATCGCGGTGGTGATCTCGGGCATCGTGGCCTTGACCCTCACGCCGTCTCTCTGTGTTGTTGTCCTAAAAAATCAAACCAAGAGAAGGTCGGGTTTCTTCAGCTGGTTCAATCGCAGCTTCGGCAAGGTCACGGACCGCTACGAGAACGGCGTCGCGTTCCTGGTCCGGCGCGGGGTCATCGCGCTCGCGCTCTTCGCCATCATGGTGGCGGCGGCGGTCGGGCTATGGCGCTTCACGCCGGGCAGCCTCGTCCCCAACGAGGACCAGGGCTTCTACATCGCCGCGGTGATCCTGCCCGACGGCGCCACGCTCGAGCGCACCGACCGCATGGTCGGCGAGGTGGTGAAGGCGATCCAGTCGCACCCGGACAACGAGGACGTGGTGGCCTTCACCGGCTTCGACTTCCTCGGCGGCGGCTTCCGCAACAACGCCGCCACCATCTTCGTCACCCAGAAGCACTGGGACGAGCGCAAGACGACCACCCCGCAGCTCGTGGGCGATTTCTTCATGAAGACCGGCCACCTGAAGGAGGGCCTCGCGCTCGCCTTCGGCCCGCCGCCGATCTTCGGCCTGGGCACCGCGGGCGGCTACGAGTTCTACATCCAGAACCGGGGCGACGGCGGCCCGCAGGCGACGCAAGCTGCGCTGATGGCGTTCCTCGCCGCCGCGAACGCCGACCCGATGCTCGGCGGCGCGCAGTCCCTGTGGCGCGCGTCGGTGCCGCAGCTCTCGGTGGACGTGGACCGCGAGAAGGCGAAGGCGCTCGGCGTGTCCCTCGATGAGCTCTACGGCACGCTCGCGGCGACGCTCGGCAGCTACTACGTGAACGACTTCAACAAGTTCGGTCGCACCTGGCAGGTGCTCATGTCGGCCGACCCGGCGTACCGGGACCGCCCGGACGACATCGGCAAGCTCTTCGTGCGCAGCGCGAGCAACGAAATGGTGCCGCTCGCGTCGCTGGCACACGTGCGCTACAGCGCCGGCCCGGACTCGCTCGACCGCTTCAACAACCTGCCCTCGGTGAAGATCTTCGGCCAGGGGGCGCCCGGCGTGTCCTCCGGCCAGGCGATCCAGCGCGTCGAGCAGATCGCCGCGCAGACGCTGCCGCCGGAGTTCGGCTTCGACTGGGGCGGCGCCTCGTTCCAGGAGAAGAAGTCCGCCGGCACCTCGGGCCTCGCGCTGGCGCTTGCCGCCATCATGGTGTTCCTGATCCTCGCCGCGCAGTACGAGAAGTGGTCCCTGCCGCTCTCGGTGCTCCTTGCGCTGCCGTTCGGGACCTTCGGCGCGCTGGCGGCGATCTGGATCAACAACCTCGTCTTCACGCCGCTCTTCGGCAAGACCCCGCTCACCAACGACGTGTACTTCCAGATCGGCCTGGTCACGCTGCTCGGCCTCGCGGCGAAGAACGCGATCCTGATCGTCGAGTACGCGGTGCTCAAGCGCGAGGAAGGCCTGTCCGCTTCCGCCGCCGCGGTCGAGGCGGCGCGCCTGCGCTTCCGCCCGATCCTGATGACCTCGCTCGCGTTCATCCTCGGCGTGACGCCGCTCGTGTTCTCCTCCGGCGCCGGCGCCGGCGCGCGCCACTCCGTCGGCACCGGCGTCATGGGCGGGATGATCGCGGCGACCTTCCTCGCCATCTTCTTCGTGCCGATGTTCTTCAAGCTCTTCACCGACCGCCACCTCAGCGAGAAGCGCTCGACCGCCGACATCAAGCGCGAGGCCGAGCAGGCCCGCCACACGACGCACAAGCCCGTGCCCACGCCGCACCACGCGCCGCACCGGAGAGACGATGAATAGGGGTCTTCTCGTCTTCCTGCTTTTCCTCGCCGCTTGTTCGACTGTGCCGGATTACAAGCGGCCGGACATCGAGCTGCCGGCGGCGTGGAAGGAGAGCGGCCCGCAGTACGCGCAGGACGGCCGGTGGTGGCGCATCTACGGAGATCCGCAGCTCGAGCAGGTGGTCGACGAGGCGCTGAGGAACAACGCCGACCTCGCCGTCGCCGTGGCGCGCGTCGATGAGGCGCGCGCGCTGATCCGCGAGGTCGAGTCCGGGTTCCTGCCGACCGTCGACGCGCGCGGCGGCGCGACGCGGCAACAGATCTCGACGCGCACCGCGACCGTCCCGCCCGGTGCGCCGCGCGAGTTCAGCTCCTACCGCGGCACGCTCAACCTGTCGTACGAGGTCGACCTCTTCGGCCGGGTCCGGGCGGGGGCGCGCGCCGCGCAGGCGGACCTCCAGGCGACCGAGGCGGCGCGCGAAGGCGTGCGCCTCGCGGTCGCGGCCGAGGTGGCGAAGTCCTACTTCACGCTGCGCGCGCTCGACGAGCAGGTGCAGCTCACGCGCGAGAGCATCGAGCTGCGCGAGAGCGCCCTCGGCCTGCAGCGCAAGCGCCGCGACGCCGGCATCGCCTCGGAGTTCGAGT
>CBDDRX010000123.1:0-29685 GCA_965233165.1 uncultured bacterium
CCAGCGCCCGCGCGCGATCACCCGCACCTGCTCGAACGCGTAGGGAGGCACGATCAGCTCGCCCGTGCTGGTCGGGGCGACCAGCGGAAAGCCTTCCCGGCCGAAGCGCAGCTCGATCGGCTTCCACGCTTCGAGGGCCAAGGCGGCCGGCAGGCCGACCGGGATGCGCAGCGCGATCACGTAGTCCAGACGGGGATCGGGCATCGCGCCGGGCGGGACGGCCGGGCCATGCTCGCGGGAAGGATCATGCGCAGCTTCCTCGATCGCCGCGCCTCCGAGGAGGACGTCGGCGTGGCGCGAGGCGAAGGTCCGCTCTGCCTCGCGGCGCACCGCGCGTTCCTGGAGGCGGTTGTAGAGAACCACGCCGACCACCGCCGCGGCGCCCAGGACCAGCAATCCGAGCTGCAGATCGGTCATGCGCGCCTGGAGGAAGCGTCCGTCAGGCGGCGAGTTCCTCCCGGATCCGCAGCGCCTCGTCGATATCCACCGCGACCACGCGCGACACGCCGGATTCGGGCATCGTGACGCCGATCAGCTGCTCGGCCATCTCCATCGCGATCTTGTTGTGGCTGATGAAGAGGAACTGGGTATTCGCCGCCATCTTGCGCACCAGGGCGCAGAAGCGTTGCGTATTCGAGTCATCGAGGGGCGCGTCGACCTCGTCGAGCAGGCAGAACGGCGCCGGGTTGAGCTGGAAGAGCGAGAACACGAGCGAGATGGCGGTCAGCGCCTTCTCGCCGCCGGACAGCAGGTGGATGCTGGTGTTGCGCTTGCCGGGGGGTTGCGCCATGACCTGCACGCCCGCGTCGAGGATCTCCTCGCCGGTCATGATCAGCCTGGCTTCCCCGCCGCCGAACAGCGTCGGAAAGAGCGAGCCGAAGTGCCGGTTCACGCTCTCGAAGGTCTCGCGCAGCAGTTCGCGCGTCTCCCGGTCGATCTTTCGGATTGCATCCTCGAGCGTGCCTACGGCCTCCTCGAGGTCCGCCGACTGCGCGTCGAGGTAGCTCTTGCGCTCGCGGCTCGTCGCGAGCTCCTCGAGGGCGGCCAGGTTCACCGCCCCGAGCTCGTTGATCGCCTGGGTGAGCCGGGTGATCTCGCCCTGCAGGCTGGACGGCCGGGGCGCGCCTTCAGCCGCGCCTGCCAGCGCCGCTTCATCCGCGTTCGCTTCGCGCAGCTGGGTCGCGAACTGCTCGGCGTTGAGCTGGGCCGCCTGCTCCTTGAGGCGCAGGTCGCCGACGCGCTCGCGGAGCGGCGCGACGCGCGCATCCACCTGCAGGCGCGCTTCCTCGAGCTCGCGCAGCGCCGTGGCGGCCGCCTCGACCGCGTTGCGTGCCTCGCCGAGCGTCCGCTCGCAGGCGATCCGCGCCTCGACGGCCGCGTCGAGCAGCTCGCGCACCGCCGGGATGGGATCGGCGGCGAGCTCCTCGGTGAGCTTGGCGATCTCCGCTTCGGCGCGCGAGATCTGCTGGTCGATCACCTTCACGGAATTGTCGATCTCCGCGATCTTGGCGCCGCACTCGCGTTCCCCGAAGACGGCGTCCTGCGCCGCGCGATCGGCCTGCTGCACCGCGCGCCGCTGCTCGGCGAGCGCCGTCTCGGCCGCGACGTAGGCACCGCGGGCGGCGTCGAGCGCCTGCCGCGCCGCCGCGATCTCGTGGTCGAGCCCCGTCACCCGCGCGCGCGCCGCGTCGCTCGTCCCCTGCCGCTCCGCGGCCTCCTGCGCGATCTCGGCGAGCTCCGCCTGGACCTGCGCGCTGCGCTCGCGATAGCGCTCCTCCGCCTGCGCGAGCTTGAGCTGCGCGATCTGCGCGTCGTGCTGCGCCGCCTGGCGCTCGACGACCTGCTGCCGGGCCGCCTCGAGCGACTCCGCGCGCTCTGCGGCCTGTGCCTCCGCGTCCTCGAGCGCCTCCTTCGCCTGCCCGAGCCGCGCGGCAAGCGCGCTGCAGCGGCCCTCGAGCGCCTCGATCTCCGCCTGGCGCGACAGCACCCCGGCATCCTCGCCCTCCGGCGCATGGAAGGTCACGGTATGGCGCGTGAACTGGTCACCCTGGCGATTGACGAGCAGGCCTCCCGCGGGCAGCGCGCCGCGCAATGCCGCATCCGGCGCGCCTTCCAGCGCGAAAGCGCCTGCCAGCCAGTCGGCCAGCGCGCCGCCGATGCCCGCGTCGCCGGCCTGTACTTTCGAGGCGAGCGGCACGAGCCCCGGCACGGCGCTCGCGCTTTCCTGTCCTGCGATCTCGAACACGCTGGCGCGGGCGCGCGGATGGTCGCCGATCACGGCCTGCAGGCCCCGCCCATCCGCCTGCATCGCGTGCAGGCGCTCGCGCAGGACCGACTCCACGGCGGTTTCCCAACCGTGCTCGATGCGCATCTTCTGCCAGAGCTTGGGCAGGCTGCCCAGCCCGTGGCGCTCCTGCCAGCCGCGCAGCGACTCGTCGTCGCCCGCGCGCTGCTGGATCTGGCGCAGCGTGTCGAGTTGCGCCTCGGCGGCGGCGTGCTCGCGCTGCGTCGTGCCGAGGGATTCTGCCGCAGCGGCGCGGCGCTCGTCCTGCGCGGCGCATTCGGCCTGCAGCGACTCGACCGCCGCGCGTGCGTCCGCGAGCGATTGGCCGAGCTCCGCCTGCCGCGCCGCGGCGACCTGCGATGCGGCGGCGTCCGGCGCGGAGAGCGTCTGCAGCTCGCCCTGCAGCCGCTCGGCGCGCTGCGCGAGCGCGTGCAGCGCGCTCTCCAGATGCGAGAGATTGGCCTGCTCGACCTGCAGGCGGCTTTCCGCCTGCATCTGCGCGCTGCGCTTCTCGTTCAGCTGCTCCTGCGCGGTGCGGAAGCCCTGCTCCGCGCCGGGCAGCCGCGTGTTCTCGGCGTCGAGCCTTTCGCGAGCAGTGGCGACCTGCTGCTTCGCCGTGCCGGCGCGCGCCGCCCACATGTGGAGCGCGAGCGTGAGCTGCGCGCGCTGCTCCCGCCAGGAGCCGAGTTGCGCGCGCCGCTCGGTGTGCTGGCTTTCCAGCCGCTGGCGCGTTTCCTCTGCGTGCCGCAGCTCCGATTCATGCCGCGCGACCTCCGCGTTCGCGGCGTAGAGGGCGGCCAGCGCGGCGTTCAGTCCGTCGCCGGCCGCGAAGTGGCTGGTCCGCGCCGTCTCGACGCGCGACTCGATCCCGCGCAGCGCCGCATTCTCCGATTCGAGCTCGTTGCCGACGCGCGCGATCTCCGCGGCGTGCTTCTCTCGCTCGGCCGCCGCGTCGCGCCGGCGCAGGAACCAGAGCAGGTGCTGCTTGAGCTGCAGGTCGGAGTGGTACGCCTTGTAGCGGGAGGCGACCTGCGCCTGCGCCTCCAGCTTCTCGAGCTGCGCCCCGAGCTCGGTGCGGATGTCGGTGATGCGCGCGAGGTTGTCGCGCGTGTCGGCGAGCCGGTTCTCGGTCTCGCGCCGGCGCTCCTTGTACTTCGAGATCCCGGCGGCTTCCTCGAGGAATACGCGCAGCTCCTCGGGCTTCGCCTCGATCACCCGCGAGATCATGCCCTGCTCGATGATCGCGTAGGCACGCGGGCCCAGGCCCGTGCCGAGGAAGATGTCGGTGATGTCGCGGCGCCGCACGTGCGTGCCGTTGATGTAGTAGGACGACTCGCCGTCCCGCTGCAGCACGCGCTTCACCGAGACCTCGGCGTACTGCGACCACTGCCCGCCGGCGCGGCCGAGCGAGTTGTCGAACATCAGCTCCACCGAAGCGCGCGCCAGCGGCTGGCGGTTCACCGAGCCGTTGAAGATCACATCCTGCATCGAGTCGCCGCGCAGCGCGGACGCGCGCGACTCGCCGAGCACCCAGCGCACCGCGTCGATGACGTTCGACTTGCCGCAGCCGTTCGGACCGACGACGCCGACCAGCTGGCCGGGCACGTGGATGCTGGTGGGATCGACGAAGGACTTGAATCCGGACAGCTTTATTTGCGTGAGGCGCACGCGAAAAATGATAACATTTGCGCCGCACAAAACCGCTCGTTTTTCTGGTGCCTTCGCGTCCGAGCAAGCGTCTAGAAACCTTCCCGAATCCCGCGCCCGAACGCGACTACCGGATCCACATGGAGATCCCGGAGTTCACGTGCGTGTGCCCGATGACGGGCCAGCCCGATTTCGCCACGCTCACGCTCGACTATGTCGCCGACAAGCGCTGCGTCGAGCTGAAGTCCCTGAAGCAGTACATCTGGTCGTTCCGCGATGAAGGGGCCTTCCACGAGGCAGTCACGAACCGCATCCTCGGCGACCTGGTGCGTGCCACGCAGCCGCGCCACATGAGGCTCGAGGCGAGGTTCAACGTGCGCGGCGGCATCACCACCACGATCATCGCGGAGCATCGCAAGAAGGGCTGGAAGGAGCGGCAGTGAACCCGCAGCTCGCGCGGCTGCAGCCCTATCCGTTCGAGAGGCTGCGCGGCCTGCTCGCCGGAAAGCCGCCCAACCCCGGCCTGCGCGCGATCGACCTGTCGATCGGCGAGCCGAAGCACCCGACGCCGCAGCTCATCCGGGACGCGCTCGCCGGCGCCCTCGACGGACTGGCAACGTATCCCCGCACCGGGGGCATCCCCGAGCTGCGCCAGGCGGTCTCCGCATGGCTCGCGCGGCGCTACGCCATCCCGGCGCCCGATCCGGAGCACCAGGTGCTGCCGGTCAACGGCTCGCGCGAGGCGCTCTTCGCCTTTGCCCAGACCGTGCTCTCGGCGGGCGGCCGCGTGCTCTGCCCGAACCCGTTCTACCAGATCTACGAAGGCGCGGCCCTGCTCGCCGGCGCCGAGGCGGTCTACGCGGAGAACCTGCTGGACGTCACGGACTGGAAGGGCATCCAGCTCGTCTACACATGCTCGCCGGCCAACCCGACGGGGCGGGTCATGCCGCTCGGGGAATGGCAACGCCTGTTCGAGCTCTCGGACCGCCACGGCTTCGTCATCGCCTCCGACGAGTGCTACTCGGAGCTCTACTACAAGGCGCCTTCGCTCGGCGGCCTGGAGGCCGCGCAGAAGCTCGGGCGGAAGAACTACGAGCGGCTGGTCGTCTTCTCCAGCCTGTCCAAGCGCTCCAACGTCCCGGGAATGCGCTCGGGATTCGTGGCGGGCGACGCCGCGCTCCTCAAGGCGTTCCTCCTCTATCGCACCTACCATGGCTCGGCCATGAGCGTGACGGTCCAGCGAGCTTCCGTCGCGGCCTGGAACGACGAAGCGCATGTCGAGGAGAACCGCCGGCTGTATGCGCGGAAGTACGAGGCCGTGCTGCCGCTGCTCCGGGGGCCGCTCGAGGCGCGGATGCCCGACGGCGCCTTCTACCTGTGGATGCGCACGCCCGGGGACGACCAGGCGTTCGCCCGCGACCTCTACCATCAATACAATGTGCTGGTGCTCCCCGGCAGCTACCTCGCGCGGGACGTGCAAGGCGCGAATCCGGGCCGCAACCGGGTCCGCGTCGCCCTCGTCGCACCGCTGGAGGAATGCGTCGAGGGGGTGAAGCGGATGATCCAGTTTGCTCAGGGAACCTAATGGACCAGGAAAAGAAAATCATCGACGAGGCGTGGGAGAACCGTGGCGCCCTTTCGCCGGCCACGGCACCGCGCGCCCTGCGCGAAGCAGTCGAGCGCGTGATCTCCGGGCTGGATTCCGGCGGCCTGCGCGTCGCCGAGAAGAGCGGCGGGCAGTGGATCACGCACCAGTGGATCAAGAAGGCGGTCCTGCTCTCCTTCCGCCTGGAGGACAACCGGGTCATCGAGGCGGCCGACACGCGCTACTACGACAAGGTCCCCGGAAAGTTCGACGCCTACGGCGCGGAGCAGTTCGCGAAGTCCGGCGTCCGGGTCGTGCCGCCCGCGATGGCCCGCCGCGGCGCCTTCCTCGGGCGCAACGTCGTGCTGATGCCCTCCTTCGTCAACATCGGCGCCTACGTCGACGAAGGGACCATGGTCGACACCTGGGCCACCGTGGGCTCGTGCGCGCAGATCGGCAAGAACGTCCACCTGTCGGGCGGGGTGGGGATCGGCGGCGTGCTGGAACCGCTGCAGGCCAACCCCACGATCATCGAGGACAACTGCTTCATCGGCGCGCGCTCCGAAGTCGTCGAGGGCGTGGTCGTGGAGGAGAACAGCGTCCTCGCCATGGGGGTCTATCTGGGCCAGAGCACCAAGATCTTCGACCGGGAGACCGGCGAAGTGCTCTACGGGCGGGTCCCGGCCGGTTCCGTGGTCGTTTCCGGAACAATGCCCTCCGGGGACCGCAGCTGCGCGCTGTACTGTGCCGTGATCGTAAAAAAGGTCGACGCGAAGACGCGCGCGAAGACCAGTCTCAATGACTTGCTGCGGGGCGACTAGTACACTAGCCCCATCGGGGCCGGAAGGGGAAGAACGATGTCTGCGATGAAGCGGCTGTTCCAGGTCATGGCCGACAAGAAGGCGTCGGACATCTTCATATCCGTCGGCGCGCCGATCAACATCAAGATCAACGGCCAGGCGATCCCGATCAACCAGACCGTGATGACCGCCGAGACGGTCCAGCAGCTCCTCTACGAGGTCCTGAGCGAGCGCCAGGTCAAGGAATACGAAGAGGAGATGGAGCTGAACACGGCCTTCGTGATGGAAGGCATCGGCGCGTTCCGGATCAGCGCCTTCCGGCAGAAGGGCTCGCCGGCGGTGGTGGTGCGCTTCATTCCCGGGTCCATCCCGCCCCTCGACTCCCTGGGCGTGCCCGAGGTCCTCAAGGAAGTCATCATGCAGAAGCGCGGCCTGATCCTCATGGTCGGCGCGACGGGCTCGGGCAAGTCCACCTCGCTCTCGGCGATGCTCGACTACCGGAACGAGCGCAAGGCGGGCCACATTCTCACGCTCGAGGACCCGGTGGAGTTCATTTTCCAGAACAAGAAGTCGATCGTGAACCAGCGCGAGGTCGGCACCGACACCAAGGCCTTCGAGGTCGCGCTTAAGAATGCCCTGCGCCAGGCGCCGGACTGCATCCTGATCGGCGAGATCCGCGACAAGCAGACGATGGGCATGGCGCTCGCCTACGCGCAGTCGGGCCACCTTTGCCTGGCAACGCTGCATGCGAATAACAGCTACCACGCGATGAACCGGATCATCAACTTCTACCCGCTCGAGAACCGCCCCAGCCTCCTCCTCGACCTGTCGGCGGCGCTGCAGTCGATCATCTCGCAGCGCCTGGTGCGCACCAAGGCCGGATCGCGCGTCGCCGCAGTCGAGGTGCTGCTCAATACCCGGCACATCGCCGAGCTGATCGAGAAGGGCGAGATCAACGAGATCAAGGAAGCGCTCGAGAAGAGCATGTCGCCGGGCTCGCAGACCTTCGAGCAGGCGCTGTTCAAGCTGTTCATGGAAGGCAAGATCACGCAGGAAGAGGCCATGGCCAACGCGGACTCCGCGACCAACATGCTGTGGCTCATCAACCAGGCGACCGCCGGCGAGATCACCAACTCGAGCGCGGGCAAGCCGGCGCCGGCCGCAGCCGGGGACGCGCCCAAGGAAGAGGAAAAGAAGGGCGTGCTGAGCGCGGGGGGCGGCGCCTCATTCAACGATTTCAAGATCGACATGAATGCCTGAAGCGGCCGCAGGGCTTTCGGCGCTCGAGCTCACCCAGGAGCTCATCGGCCGGAAGTCCGTGACCCCCGCCGACGGCGGGTGCCAGGACCTGATCGCGGAGCGCCTCCAGGCCGCCGGTTTCACCTGTGAATCGCTCGTCTCCAACGGCGTGACCAACCTCTGGGCGCGGCGCGGAACCGGCAGGCCGCTGGTCTGCTTCGCCGGCCATACCGACGTCGTGCCCACCGGCCCGCTGGCCGAGTGGCAGTCCGATCCGTTCGTGCCGACGATTCGCGACGGGCGACTGTACGGCCGGGGCGCCGCAGACATGAAGTCCTCGGTCGCCTGCTTCGTCGTGGCCGCCGAGGCCTTCGTCGCGGAGCAGCCGGCCCACAAGGGGTCGCTCGCCCTCCTCCTCACCTCGGATGAGGAAGGCCCGGCGATCGATGGAACGGTGCGCGTGGTGGACAAGCTGAAGCAGCGCAACGAGCTCATCGACTACTGCATCGTCGGCGAGCCGAGCTCGGTCGACGCGCTCGGCGACACGCTGAAGATTGGCCGGCGCGGCTCGCTCTCCTGCAAGCTCGTCGTGCGCGGCATCCAGGGCCATGTGGCCTATCCGCTGCTCGCGCGCAACCCGGTTCACCAGCTCGCGCCCGCCCTCGCCGAGCTGGCGGCGGCGAAATGGGACGCCGGCAACGAGAGCTTCCCGCCGACGACTTTCCAGATCTCCAACATCCATGCCGGGACGGGCGTGGGCAACGTCATCCCGGGATCGGTGGAGGTCGACTTCAATTTCCGCTTCTCGACCGAAAGCACGGACGCTTCGCTGCAGCAGCGCGTGGAGGACATCCTGCGCAAGCACCGCCTCGAGTACGCCGCGGCCTGGACGCTCGGCGCGAAACCGTTCCTCAGCAGGCGCGGCAAGCTTGCCCAGACCGTGGTCGATGTCGTGAAGAAGCACACCGGGCAGGTTGCCGAGCTCACGACGACCGGCGGCACCTCGGATGCCCGCTTCATCATCGACATCTGCCCGGAGATCGTCGAGCTCGGGCCGGTGAACCACAGCATCCACAAGCTGAACGAGCACATCGAGCTCGCGGCCCTCGAGCAGCTTCCCAAGATCTACCTGGAAACGCTGCGCGCCCTGCTGAAGTGACGCTGCAGGCGCTGATCGCGGCGACCGAGAAGCGCTTCCGCGCCGCGCGGCTGCACTACGGCCATGGCACGGACAACGCCCTGGACGAGGCGGCATTCCTCATCCTCCGGGCGCTGCGCTTGCCCTTCGACTCCGATCTCGGGAAAAGCGTCCCGGCAAAGGCCATTAAGAAGATCGAACTACTGGTTCGAAAGAGAATCAGCGAGCGGATCCCGGTTCCCTACCTGCTCAACGAAGCATGGCTGGATGGGATGAAGTTCTACGTCGACGATCGGGTCATCATCCCGCGCTCCCACATCGCCTTTCTCCTCAGGGATCTTCGGACGCCCAAGCGCGTTCTCGACCTGTGCACGGGCTCGGGATGCCTGGCCGCGCTCGCCGCGCGCGCGTTCCCGAAGGCCGAGGTCTTCGCCACCGACCTGTCGCCGGCGGCGCTCGCCGTGGCGGCGAGGAACGTCGGGAGCCGCGTGCGCCTGATCCGTTCAGACCTTTTTGCGGCGCTCGAAGGCGAGCGTTTCGACCTCATCCTCAGCAACCCGCCCTACGTCGACGTGGCGGCGATGAGGAAGCTGCCGAGGGAATTCCGGCACGAGCCGCGCCTGGCGCTCGCCGCCGGAGCCGACGGCCTGGATCTGGTGCGCCGCATCCTGCGCGAGGCGAAGGAGTACCTGGCGCCCCGCGGCATCCTGCTCTGCGAGGTGGGCGAGAGCCGGCGCGCCCTGGTGCGCGCCTGCCCCCGCCTGCCCTTCGAATGGCCGCATGCCTCGGTGTTCCGGCTGCAGCGGGAGAATTTGGGGTGAGCGATGGGAATTGAACCCACGACCCTCGGCTTCACAAACCGATGCTCTAACCAACTGAGCTACGCTCACCGTAGACGGTACTAGTGGCCTGCCCGACAGGACTCGAACCTGTAACCCCCAGCTTAGAAGGCTGGTGCTCTATCCGGTTGAGCTACGGGCAGCCGGACGGGCAAACCGCGAATGCTGGTCGGGGTGGCGTGATTTGAACACGCGACATCTTGCTCCCAAAGCAAGCGCGCTACCAGGCTGCGCTACACCCCGAAAAAGGGGGCAAATGATACTCCCGGCGCAGGCGCCGGGCAATTTACTTCGGTTGCGGCAATGGCCTGTTTTCTGCTACAAAGCACTCCTTCATTTTTAAGGCCGGACGCTGAAATGGCCGTCGAACTCACCAGAAAAAGCTTCACGCCCTACGTCGCGAAGAAGGGCGAGGAGTACATGAATGCGCAGCAGCGCAAGCACTTCCGCAAGATCCTCGAGGCACTGAAGGCGGAGCTCTCGGAGGAGATCGACCGCACGGTGCACACGATGCAGGACGAGGCGACGGTGTTCGCCGACCCGAACGACCGCGCGAGCCAGGAGTCCGACATGGCGCTCGAGCTGCGCAACCGCGACCGCGAGCGCAAGCTGATCAAGAAGATCGACGAGACCATCGGCCGGATCGACGCGAACGAGTACGGGTACTGCGACAGCTGCGGCGTCGAGATCGGCCTGAAGCGGCTGGAAGCCCGGCCGACCGCGACGCTGTGCATCGACTGCAAGACGCTCGACGAGATGCGCGAGCGCCAAGTCGCCAAGTAGGGCCTACCCGCTCTTCGCGGTTTCCTGCTCCTTCACGGCTTTCATCGACAGGCGCACGCGGCCCTTGTCGTCGGCCTCGAGCACCTTCACCTTCACGATCTGCCCTTCCTTGAGGTGGTCCGAGACGGCGTTGACGCGCTCGTTGCTGATCTGGGAGATGTGCAGCAACCCGTCTCTTCCCGGCAGCAGCTGCACGATCGCGCCGAAGTCCAGCAGGCGCAGCACCGGCCCTTCGTAGACCTTGCCCACCTCGACGTCGGCGGTGATGTCGAGGATGCGCTTCTTCGCCGCCTCGCCGCCCTCGGCGAGGACGCAGGCGATCGAGATCGTGCCGTCGTCCTCGATCTCGATGGTGGTGCCGGTCTCCTCCTGGATGCCGCGGATGACCACGCCGCCCTTGCCGATGACGTCGCGGATCTTGTCCGGGTTGATCTTGATCTTGATGATGCGCGGCGCGAAGCTCGAGAGCTCGGTGCGCGAGCCCTCGATGCCGGTCTTCATGATCTGCAGGATGCCGAGGCGCGCCTCGCGCGCCTGGTCGAGCGCGATCTTCATGATGCCCTTGTTGATCGACTCGATCTTCAGGTCCATCTGCAGGGCGGTGATGCCCTGCTCCGTGCCCGCGACCTTGAAGTCCATGTCGCCGAGGTGGTCCTCGTCGCCGAGGATGTCGGAGAGCACCGCGAAGCGGTTGCCTTCCTTGATCAGCCCCATGGCGATGCCCGCCACGTGCGCCTTGATCGGCACGCCGGCGTCCATCAGCGCGAGGCTGCCGCCGCACACCGAAGCCATGGAGGAGGACCCGTTCGACTCGGTGATCTCGGACACTACGCGCAGCGAATAGCCGAACTCCTCCGCCTTCGGGAGGAGGCCCACCAGGGCGCGCTTCGCGAGGCGGCCATGGCCGATCTCGCGCCGCTTGGTAAAACCGAAGCGGCCGGTTTCCCCCGTGGCGTACGGAGGCATGTTGTAGTGGAACATGAAGCGCTCGCGGTACTCGCCGGAGAGCGCGTCGATGATCTGCTCGTCGCGCCCGGTGCCCAGCGTGACGGCGACCAGCGCCTGCGTCTCGCCGCGCGTGAAGAGCGCCGAGCCGTGGGTGCGCGGCAGCACGCCGACGCGCACGTTGATCGGTCGCACGGTGCGGGTGTCGCGGCCGTCGATGCGCGGCTCGCCGTCGAGGATCTGGCTGCGCACGATCTTGGACTCGAGGTTGAAGAAGATGTCCTTCACCTCGTTCGTGTCGAGCTCCGGGTTTGCGGCCGCGAGCTTCTCGATCGTCGCTTTGCGGATCTCGTTGAGGCGGGTGTTGCGCGTCTGCTTCTGCTTCATCTCGAAGGCGGCGCGCAGGTCGGCCTCGGCGAGCTGCGCCACCTGCGCGATGAGGGCCTCGTTCTTCGGCGGCGCCGTCCATTCCCAGGCCGGCTTGCCGGCGACCTCGGCGAGCTCGTTGATGGCATTGATCGCCGCCTGCATCTGCTCGTGGCCGTAGACCACGCCGCCGAGCATCACGTCTTCCGACAGCTCCAGGGCCTCGGACTCGACCATCATCACGCCCTGCTCCGTACCGGCGACGACCAGGTTGAGCTTCGACTCCTTGAGCTGCGTCGCGGTCGGATTCAGGACGTACTGGCCGTCCAGGTAGCCGACCCGGCACGCGCCGATGGGGCCGTTGAACGGGATGCCCGCGAGGGTCAGCGCGGCCGACACCGCGATCATCGCGGGAATGTCGGAATCGATTTCCGGGTTGAGGGACAGGACCTGCGCGACGACCTGCACCTCGTTGTAGAAGCCGTCCGGGAAGAGCGGGCGGATCGGCCGGTCGATCAGGCGCGAGGTCAGGATTTCCTTCTCGGTGGGCCGGCCCTCGCGTTTGAAGAAGCCGCCCGGGATCTTGCCGGCCGCATAGGTGCGCTCGGCGTAGTCTACGGTCAGGGGGAAGAAGTCCTGGCCGGGCTTCGCGTCCTTGGCCGCCGTGACGGCAGCCAGGACGACGGTGTCGTCCATCCTGCAGAGGACGGCGCCGTGCGCCTGGCGGGCGATCTCGCCTGTCTCGAGGGTGACCTGGTGGCTGCCGTAGGTGAAAGTCTTGGTAGTGGGTTTCAAGTGGGAATCCTTTATCGAGGCCGCAAACAAAAAACGCTCATCGACGGCGATGAGCGTTCAGTGCTGCTTCGGCATCCGGGGGACTACTTGCGCAGTCCGAGCTTGTCGATCAGGCCGCGGTACTTGTCCGCGTCCGTGACCTTGAGGTAGTCCAGCAGCTTGCGACGCTGGCTCACCAGCTTGAGCAGGCCGCGACGCGAATGGAAATCCTTCACGTGCGCCTTGAAATGCTCGGCGAGCCCGTTGATGCGCTCCGTGAGGAGCGCCACCTGCACCTCCGGCGACCCGGTGTCCTTCCCCGAGCGCTGGTAGGTCTTCACGACTTGCGCTTTCTGCGCGACCTGCAAAGCCATTCTTTTCTCCGCTTCTCTGTACAGTCTCTGGTAAGCCGGCGATTCTAGCCCATGGCGCCGGGGCGAACAAGGTTATCGACGCTTATTCAGCCGCTTGCGATGCGGTGAGCCGGACCGGATGCAGGCCGCCCTCGTCCGCGCGTCCGAGGCCGATCACGCGCCCTCCCGGGCCGTACACGCCGCACAGCCCGGCTCCGCGGTGGAAGGGCAGCGTCTGCCCGTTCCGGAACCTCGCCTCCTCCTCGCCCTGGAGCTCGGCGCGCGGCAAGCCGCGCAGCAGCTCCGGGAGCGGGACCAGGCGGGAGGCGCGCTCCTGCGCGGACAGCGCCTCCAGCGCCTCGAGCGAGCAGCTGTCGGCGACGCGGAACGCGCCGGCCGCAGTCCTGCGCAGGGCGGTGAGATGCGCCACCGTCCCGAGCGCGGCGCCGATGTCCTCGGCAAGGGTTCGCACGTACGTTCCCTTGCTGCAGCGGATGTCCAGGTCGATCTCGGGGAGCGCGATGCGCAGCGGCTCCAGCCGGGCAATCCGGACCCGGCGCGGCTGCCGCTCGACCGTCTCGCCCTTGCGGGCCAGCTCGTAGAGCGGGCGGCCCTCGCTCTTCAGCGCCGAGTACATCGGCGGCACCTGCTCGATCGTGCCGCGAAAGCGCGCCAGCGCGGCATGGACCTGCGCCTCGGTCGCCTCGACCGGCCGGCGCTCCACGACCGGCCCTTCCGCGTCGCCGGTCGCCGTACGCTCGCCGAGCCTGAGCGTGGCGAGGTACTCCTTGTCGTCCTCGAGCAGCGGGCCGGCGAACTTGGTCGCCTCGCCGAACAGCACGACCAGCAGCCCGGAGGCCAGCGGATCGAGGGTGCCGGCGTGCCCTGCCTTCTTTGCCCCGCACAGCCGCTTCGCCTGCTGGAGCGCGCGGTTGGACGTCATGCCGAGCGGCTTGTCCAGCAGAAGCGCGGCGTCGATCCCGAGCATCACTTCTTGGTCGAGTCGATCAGGCGGGAGAGGCGGTCGCCGCGCTCGACCGACGCGTCGTACTCGAAACGCAGGCCCGGGGTCGTGTAGAGCTTCAGGCGCTTCGCCAGCTGCGAGCGCAGGAAGCCGGCGGAGCGCTTCAGCCCGGCCAGCGTGCCCGGAAGCTTTTCCTTCTCGAACACGGTGAACAGGACCTTCGCGTGCGAGAAGTCCGGCGACACGTCGACGGCGGTGATCGTGATCATCCCGACGCGCGGATCGCGCAGCTCCCGCTGCACGAGATCGCTCAGCTCCCGCTGGATCTGGTCGCCCAGGCGCTGCGGCCTGCCGGTCGACCTTTTCACCGCGTCACCTCAAAGGCTTCTTGCGACCTCAACGGTCTCGAAGACCTCGAACTGGTCCTTCTCCTTGAGATCGGTGAAGTTCTTCAGGGACATGCCGCACTCGAAGCCGGACTTCACCTCGCGCACGTCGTCCTTGAAGCGCTTGAGCGAGTCGATGTCGCCGGTGTGGATCACGACGTTGTCGCGCAGCACCCGCACCTGCGCGCCGCGCTTGACCATGCCCTCCAGCACGTAGCAGCCCGCAACCGTGCCGATCTTCGAGATGCGGAACACCTGCCGCACTTCGACCAGCCCGAGCACCGACTCCTTGCGCTCCGGCGCCAGCATGCCGGAGAGCGCCGCCTTGATCTCCTCGACGGCGTCGTAAATGATGTTGTAGTACTTGACCTGGATGCCGGAGGACTCCGCCAGCTTGCGCGCCGCCGCGTCGGCGCGCGTGTTGAAGCCGATGATCACGGCGCGCGATGCCATCGCCAGGTTCACGTCCGACTCGGTGATGCCGCCCACCCCGGCGTGCACGACCGTCACCTTCACTTCCTCGGTCGCGAGGCGCGTCAGCGCGTGAACCAGCGCCTCCTGGGAGCCCTGCACGTCGGACTTGATGACCAGCGTGAGGACCTTCTTGCCGCCCTCGGCCATCTGGTCGAACATGTCCCCGAGCTTGGCGGCCTGCTGCTTGGCGAGCTTCACGTCCCGGAACTTGCCCTGGCGGAAAAGCGCGATCTCGCGCGCCTTGCGCTCGTCGGTGAGCACCATGACGTCCTCGCCCGCCTGCGGCACTTCGGAGAGGCCCTGGATTTCGACCGGAATCGACGGGCCGGCGCTCTGCACCGGCTTGCCGGCCTCGTCGAGCATCGCCCGCACGCGGCCGTAAACCGCACCCGCGAGGACGATGTCGCCGCGATTGAGCGTGCCCGACTGCACGAGGAGCGTCGCGACCGGGCCGCGGCCCTTGTCGAGGCGCGCCTCGATGACCACGCCCTTGGCGGGCGCATCGACCGGCGCCTTGAGCTCGAGGACCTCTGCCTGGAGCAGGATCTGCTCGAGCAGGTCGTCCACGCCCTGCCCGGTCTTCGCCGACACCGGGACCACGGGCGAATCGCCGCCGTACTCCTCGGGCACCACTTCGTGGGCGAGCAGCTCCTGCTTCACCTTGTCGGGATTGGCCTCGTGCTTGTCGATCTTGTTCATCGCCACGACCAGCGGCACCTTGGCCGCCTTCGCATGGTTGATCGCCTCGATGGTCTGCGGCATGACGCCGTCGTCGGCCGCGACGACGAGCACGACGATGTCGGTCACCTTCGCGCCGCGCGCCCGCATGGCGGTAAACGCCTCGTGGCCCGGCGTGTCCAGGAACGTGACGATGCCGCGCGGCGTCTCGACGTGGTAGGCGCCGATGTGCTGGGTGATGCCGCCGGCCTCGCCCGCCGCGACCTTGGTGCGGCGGATGTAGTCGAGCAGGGAGGTCTTGCCGTGGTCGACGTGGCCCATGATGGTGACCACCGGCGGGCGCGTCGTGCCTTCGGTCTCTGGGGCCTCGACCTCGCCGTCGACGAGGTAGGACTCCGGGTCGTCGAGCTTGGCCGCCTTCGCCTTGTGGCCCATCTCCTCGACGATGATCATCGCCGTTTCCTGGTCCAGCACCTGGTTGATCGTCGCCATCGTGCCGGCCTTCATCAGCGCCTTGATGACCTCGGCGGCCTTGATGGACATGCGGTGCGCGAGCTCGCCCACCGTGATCGTCTCTGGAACGGCGACCTCGCGCACCAGCGGCTCGGTGGGCGCGGCGAAGTTGGTCGGCTGGTCGCTCGACGCGTGGCCGTGGTGCCGCGTGCCGCCGCGCCCGCGCCAGCCGCCCACGCCGCCGCCCGCGTCGCCGCGCGTCTTGATCTGGCGCCGCCGCACGGAGTCATCGCGCAGGATGGTGGTCGGCTTCGCCTTCTTCGTTTTCTTGTCGACCTTCGCATCGCCCGCCGGCTTGGGGGCGTGCAGCGTCGTGACCGGAGCCCCGCTGCTCGCGGCCGCGGCGGCCTTCTGCTCGGCCTCCCTGCGCTCGCGGTCCTGCCGTTCCTTGACTTCCGCGGCCTGCAGCTCGGCCAGCTGCTGCTGGCGCCGTTCTTCCTGGTCGCGAAGCTCGCGCTCTTTGGCGTTCACGGCCGGCGCCGCAGCGGCGGGCGCCGCCACCGGCTCGGCCGGCGCGGGCGGGGCCACGGGCGCCTCGGCGGCCACGGCCGCGGCGGCGACCTCGTTCGGGTCGCGCTTCACGAACACGCGCTTCTTGCGCACCTCCACCTGCACGGTGCGGTACTTGCCCGTGGCGTCGGTCTTCTTGATCTCGCTCGTCTGCTTGCGGGTGAGCGTGATCTTGTTCTTCGCCTCGGCCGAGCCGTGCGCCTTGCGCAGGTACTCGAGCAGGCGGGACTTGTCCTGCTCGCTCAGCGAATCGGTCGCCACCTTCTTGTCCACGCCGGCCGCCCGCAGCTGCTCAAGCAGCACGGACGGCGGCACCTTAAGCTCACTGGCGAACTGGGCTACGCTGGTCTGCGCCACGTTATGCGGACTCCTTGTGAATCTTGGCCGGCTTCTCGGCCTCCTTCGCCTCGAACCAGTGCGCGCGGGCGGCCATGATCAGCTTCTTCGCCTTTTCCTCGTCAAGACCGGTCATTTCCGAGAGCTCGTCGACCGCCAGGTCGCCCAGGTCGTCGCGCGTCTTCACACCGGCCGCGGCCAGCTTCGCCGCGAGCGCGGGCTCCATGCCTTCGAGCTTCAGCAGCTCCGGGTCGACGCCTTCCATCGCTTCCTCGTTGGCGATCGCCGCCACCAGGAGCGCGTTGCGCGCGCGGTTGCGCAGCTCATTCACCGTGCCCTCGTCCAGCGCCTCGATCTCGAGCAGCTCGTTGATCGGCACGTAGGCCACTTCCTCCAGGGTCGAGAAGCCCTCCTCGATCAGGATGTTGGCGACCTCCTCGTCCACGTCCAGGCGCTCCATGAAGTGCTGCTTGATGCGCCCGCTCTCCTCCTGCTGCTTCTTGGTCGATTCTCCCTCGGTCATGAGGTTGATCTGCCAGCCGGTGAGCTCCGAGGCGAGGCGCACGTTCTGCCCGCTGCGGCCGATGGCGACGGCGAGGTTCTCCTCGTCGACCACCACGTCCATCGCGTGCTTTTCCTCGTCGACCACGATCGAGGTCACCTCCGCGGGCGCCAGGGCGCCGATCACGAACTGCGCCGGGTCCGCGGACCAGAGGACGATGTCGACGCGCTCGCCGGCGAGCTCCTGCGTCACGGCCTGCACGCGCGAGCCGCGCATGCCGACGCAGGTGCCGATCGGGTCAATGCGCTTGTCGTTGGTGAAGACGGCGATCTTCGCCCGGATGCCGGGGTCGCGGGCCGCGGACTTGATCTCGAGCAGGCCTTCCTCGATCTCCGGGACCTCGAGCTCGAACAGCTTCATGATGAACTGCGGCGCGGTGCGCGACAGAATCAGCTGCGGGCCGCGCGCCTGGCGGTCGATCTTCGCCACCCAGGCGCGCACGCGGTCGCCCACGCGCAGGTTTTCCTTCGGGATCATGTGCTCGCGCGGCAGCAGCGCCTCCAGGCGCCCCGACTCGATGATCGCCGAGCCGCGCTCCATGCGCTTCACCGTGCCGGTGACCAGCTCGTCGCCGCGGCCGAGGAAATCGTTCAGGATCTGCTCGCGCTCCGCGTCGCGGATGCGCTGCAGGATCACCTGCTTGGCGGTCTGCGCGCCGATGCGGCCGAACTCCACGTTCGGCAGCGGCTCTTCGACGAAGTCGCCCACGTTGAGGGCCGGGTCGCGCTTCTGCGCGTCCTCGATGTGGATGGCGTGCGGCACCGGGGTCTCCATGTCGTCGTCGGACACCACCTTCCAGCGGCGGAACGACTCGTAGTTCCCGGTGTTCTTGTCCACGGCGACCCGCACGTCGATGTCCTCGGCGTATTTCTTCTTGGTCGCCGAGGCGAGCGCCATTTCCAGCGCGCCGAAGACGATGTCGCGCGGCACGTTCTTCTCGCGCGCGAGCACGTCCACCAGCATCACCAGCTCCCGATTTCCCGTCAGCACACTGCTTGCCGCCGCTGCTTTGTTCGCTGCCGCCACGTTGCCCTCACAATTCCGGTATCAGCTTCGCCCGCTCGACATCGTCGAGCGCCAGCGCGACTGTGGTTCCTTCCAGCTCCATGCTGACGCGTCCCGCTTCCGCGCCGCGCAGCACCCCGACGAACTTCCTCCGTCCCGTGGCATCCGGCGTGCGCATTCTCAGCTCCGCCTTCTGCCCGGCGAACCGGGCGAAGTCGCTCTCCTTGCGCAGCGGCCGATCCAGCCCCGGCGACGACACTTCCAGCCGCTCGAAATCCACGCCTTCGACGGGAAGCACCCGCGTGAGCTGGCGGCTCACCGTCGCGCAGTCGTCGACGTTGATACCGCCCGGCTTGTCGATGAATACGCGCAGCAGTCGCCCGCCGTTCGACGCTTGCACGTCGACCAGCTCATACCCCAGCCCCGTCACCGCGGGCTCGATCTTGGATTCGATTGCCGCCATACAAACAAAAAATGGGCCGAAGCCCATCTGCTGAATTCTGCTAACTGCTTGATACGAAAGACTACTAAAGCTTTTGGAGTATAACCGGATTTGGCAGTTCGCGCCACTGTCCCGGGTCGAGATCGCGGGGAAGCTCGACCGGTCCGAAGCGGACGCGGATGAGACGGCTCACCCGCGCGCCCACCGCCTCGAACATCCGCCGCACCTCCCGATTGCGGCCTTCCTTGAGCACCACGCGGTACCACTGGTTCGCCCCGGTGCTGTCGCGCGCCGCCTCGATGAACGAAAAAGCCGCCTCGCCGTCCTCCAGCGCCACGCCGCGGCGCAGCTTGGCGAGCACTTCGGGCGTCAGGCGGCCCTGCACCCTTGCCGCGTACTCGCGCTCGAACTCATTGCGGGGGTGCATGAGGTGGTTGGCGAGCTCGCCGGAATCCGTAAAGAGCAGCAGGCCGGCCGAGTTGATGTCGAGGCGCCCGACTGCAACCCACCTGCCGGGCGGAAGCCTGGAGAAGACCGTCGGGCGTCCGCCGGGATCGCTGCGCGTGACGAGCTCGCCGACGGGCTTGTGGTACAGCAGCACGCGCACCGCGGTACCGGCTGCGAACCGGACCGGTTTTCCGTCGACCTCGACCGGGTCGCCGGGCCCGGCACGATCCCCGAGCTTCGCGACCTGGCCGCGGACGCGGACGCGCCCCGCCTCAATCCAGGTTTCGATCTCGCGCCGGGATCCGAGGCCGGCCGCGGCGAGGAGCTTCTGCAGCCGCTGGGGCTCAGCCGGCGGTGCCGGTTCGCTGCTCTTCGGGCTCAGGGGCGACTGCGGCTTCGGATTCCGCCGCGGGGGCGGGCTGGAGCTCGAGGGTCTGGGCGATTTCTTCAAGCGGCGGCAACTCCTGCAGGGAGCGAAGGCCGAGATCGTCGAGGAACTGGCGCGTGGTGGCGTACAGCGCCGGGCGCCCCGGCGTCTCGCGATGGCCGACGGTGTCGATCCAGCCGCGTGTCTCCAGCGCCTGGATGATCTGGGTGGAAACCGTCACCCCGCGGATGTCTTCGATGTCGCCCCGCGTCACGGGCTGGCGGTACGCGATGATCGCCAGCGTCTCCATCACCGCACGGGAGTAGCGAGGCGCCTTCTCCGGCAGCATGCGCTCCAGGTACGGCGCGAACTCCGCGCGCGTCTGGAAGCGCCAGCCGCTCGCGAGATTCACCAGCTCGACCGAGCGGCCCTGCCACTCCTGGCGCAGCTCTTCGAGAAGTTTCCGCAGGAGGTCCACGCCCAGCTCCTGCTCGAAAAGCCGCTTCATTTCCTGCACTTGCAGCGGCTCCTGCGAGGCGAGCAGCGCCGCTTCGAGGACCCTCTTCGCTTCTTCGGGGCTATGCATGGGCCGATTTTACGTAAATGGGCGCGAAGGATTCGGATTGCGTGATCTCGATCAGCAGCTCGCGGGCCAGCTCGAGCAGCGCGAGGAAGGTCACCACCAGCACGGCCACGCCCCGCTGCGGCTCGAAGAGCTCGGAGAACTCCAGGACGCGATGCTCCTTCAGCCTGCGCAGGATGTCGCTCATGTACTCGCGCACCGAAAGCTCCTCGCGCGAGATCCGGTGGTGCTTCGAGAGGCGCGCCCGGTGCAGGAGGCCGCGCCAGGCTTCCGCGAGGTCCTGCGGATTCACGTCCGGAAGCTGCTCGGTGACGGTCTTCTCGATCCAGACCGAGATCGCGATCACGTCGCGTCCGACCTGCGGCAGCTCGTCGAGGGCGCGCGCGGCCTTCTTGATCTGCTCGTACTCGAGCAGGCGGCGCACCAGCTCGGCGCGCGGGTCTTCCTCGATCGCCTCCGCCGCGGGCGGGCGCGGCAGCAGCAGTCGCGACTTGATCTCCATCAGCATGGCTGCCATGACCAGGTATTCGGCGGCGAGCTCGAGGTTCTTGGTGCGCATGATCTCGACGTACTCGAGGTACTGGCGCGTGAGCGGCGCCATCGGGATGTCGAGGATGTCGAGGTTTTCCTTGCGGATCAGGTAGAGCAGGAGGTCGAGCGGCCCCTCGAAGGCCTCGAGGACGATTTCCAGCGCGTCGGGCGGGATGTAGAGGTCGCGCGGCAGCTCGATGTACGGCTCGCCGTACAGCCTGGCCACGTGCGACGCGGGCGGCGGCGCCGGAAGCTCGATCACCCCGCTCATGTGTAGGTCAGCCCCATCGCCTCGCGCACGTCGCGCATGGTTTCCTCGGCGAGCTTGCGCGCCTTCTCGCAGCCGTCGGCGACGATGTTGCGCACCAGCGTCGGGTCGTCGAGGTACACCTGGGCGCGCTCACGCATCGGCGCGAGCTCCGCCTGGATCGCCTCGATCACGGGTTGCTTGCATTCCAGGCATCCGATCCCGGCGGTGGTGCAGCCGTTGTGGGCCCATTTCTTCTTCTCCTCGCCGGAATATACAAGGTGCAGGGCCCAGACGGGACACTTTTCCGGCGTGCCCTTGTCGCTGCGTTTCACGCGCGCCGGATCCGTCGGCATGGTCTTGATTTTCTTCGCCACGGCCTCCGGCTCCTCGCGCAGCGAAATCGTGTTGCCATAGGACTTCGACATCTTCTGCCCGTCGAGGCCCGGCATCTTCGACGCCTCGGTGAGCAGTACGTCGGGCTCGACCAGGATCTTCTTGCCCGTGCCTTCGAGCCATCCGTACAGCCGCTCGCGGTCGACCCGCGCCAGGTTCTGTTGCTCGTCGAGCAGCGCCTGCGCGCGCGACAGCGCCTCGGCCTCGCCGTGCTCGAGGAACTTGGTGCGCAACTCGTTGAGCAGGCGGGCCTTCTTCGAGCCCATTTTCTTCACCGCCGCCTTCGCCTTCTCCTCGAAGCCGGGCTCGCGGCCATAGAGGTGGTTGAAGCGCCGCGCCACCTCGCGCGTGAACTCGACGTGCGGCACCTGGTCCTCGCCCACCGGGACGTACTTCGCGCGGTAGATCATGATGTCCGCGGACTGCAGCAGCGGGTAGCCGAGGAAGCCGTAGGTCGAGAGGTCCTTGTTGGCGAGCTTCTCCTGCTGGTCCTTGTAGGTGGGCACGCGCTCGAGCCAGCCGAGCGGCGTCATCATCGAGAGCAGCAGGTGCAGCTCGGCATGCTCCATCACCTGCGACTGCACGAACAGCATCGCCTGGTTCGGGTCGACCCCCGCGGCGAGCCAGTCGATCACCATGTCCCAGGTGTTCGCCTGGATGTCGCCCGGAGACTCGTAGTCGGTCGTCAGCGCGTGCCAGTCGGCGACGAAGAAGAGGCACGGGTACTCCGCCTGCAGCCGCACCCAGTTCTTCAGCACGCCGTGGTAGTGCCCGAGGTGCAGCCGCCCCGTGGGCCGCATTCCCGAGAGGACGCGCGCCTCGTACATCGTCAAAGGACGATCGCCCGGATGAGGGCGTCGGAAGCCCCGACCAGCGGCGAGAGCACGAAGCTGAGCACGTTGGTCAGCAGCAGGATGACCAGCAGCGGGAGGCCCCAGGGCTCGAGCCGCGAATACTGCCAGGCGGCGCGGTTGGGCAGCAGGCTGGTCACGATCCGGCCGCCGTCGAGCGGCAGGATGGGCAGCAGGTTGAGGAACATGAACACCAGGTTGACCACGATGCCCGCCTTCGCCATCAGCGCGAGCGGCATGGAGAACGCGCTCTCGGGAAGGACGATCGCCAGCTTGAGCAGCAGCGCCCAGAACAGCGCCATGGCCAGGTTGGCCCCCGGCCCCGCCGCGGCGACCCAGGCCATGTGCGGGCGCGGGTTGCGCAGCGCCGAGTAGTTCACCGGCACAGGCTTGGCCCAGCCGAACAGGAATCCTCCCGTGCCCGCGAGCAGGCTGCCGACCAGGATCACGCCCGGGACCAGGATCGTGCCGACCGGATCGATGTGGCGCAGCGGGTTCAGGCTGATGCGGCCCTGCGCGTGCGCCGTCATGTCGCCGAAGTGGCGCGCGACGTAGCCGTGCGCGGCTTCATGCAGCGTGATGGCGAACAGGACCGGGAGCGCGTAGATGGCGACCGTCTGAACGAGGAGGTTGACGTCCATCTTTTGCGCGCGATTTTATCAGACGGGCTCGACGTCGAAGGGCGCGAGCGAGCCCTTGCCCGCGCGCACGAGCACCGGCTGCTCGCCGGTCAGGTCGAGCACCGTGCTCGGCTCCACGCCGCACGATCCCGCGTCGACCACCAGGTCGAGCTCGCGCTCGAGGCGGCGGCGGATCTCCTGCCCGTCGGAGAGCGGCACCGGCTCGCCGGGGAGGAGCAGCGTCGCGGAGAGGATCGGCTCGTCCAGCTCGTCGAGCAAACCGTGCGCGACCGCGTGCCCCGGCACCCGCACGCCGACGGTGCGGCGCCGCTCGTGCAGCACGCGTTTGGGAACCTCGCGCCGCGCGCGCAGGATGAACGTGTAGCTGCCCGGGATCGCGCTCTTCAGCAGCTTGTAGTGCGCATCGTCGACGATCGCGTACTTCGAGATCTCCGACAGGTCGCGGCACATGAGCGTCAGGTGGTGGCGCTCGCCGAAGCCGCGCAGCCGGCGCAGGCGCTCGAGCGCGCGCGCATCCTCGAGCCGGCAGCCGAGCGCATAGCAGGAATCGGTGGGATAGGCCATCAGGCCGCCGCCGCGCAGGATCTCGGCCGCCTGCCGGATCAGGCGCCGCTGCGGATGCGTCGGGTGGATGTCCAGGTACTTCACGAAAGGAACGGCTCGATCAGCGCCGCCACGGCTTCCGGCTGGTCGTGGTGCAGCATGTGCCCGGCGTCCTGCACGAGCGCGTAGCGCAGGCCGCGGAACGCGGCGCGCCGCTCCGCAAGGTGCGCGGGATCGAGCTTCATGCGCGCGAGCGTGTCGGACTGCGCCGCCTCGACCCACAGCGTCGGCGCGCTGACCGCCTGCCAGATCGCCCGGACCTCCTCGTAGCGATAGAGAAGCGGGTTGGCGATCTTGTGCGCCGGATCGCCGCGCAGGACCACCTGGCCGCCCTCCTCCTTGCCCCAGTGGCGCGCGAGGAAGTCGGCCCGCTCGTCGGTGAGCCGCGGGTTGTTCTTCTGCAGCCTTCGCGCTAGCGCGCTGAAATCGTCATAGGGGCGAAGATCCGGCCGCTCGTGCAGCTCGTCGAGCCAGAGCCGGTAGCGCTTGGGCGCCTGGTCCGGGCGCGAGGCCGGCATCCCGAAGCCCTCCAGGTTGACGAGCCTCGCCACCCGCTCGGGCTTGATGCCGGCATACAGGCACACGACGTTGCCGCCGAGGCTGTGCCCGACGAGCCGGACCGGCGCCTCGGGCTCGATGCTGCGCACCAGGAAGTCCAGGTCCGCGACATAGTCCGGGAACCAGTAGCAATCCGACTTCGTCCACTCGGTGAGCCCATAGCCGCGCCAGTCCGGGGCATAGACGTCCCAGTCGCCGCGCAGCGCGTCGACGAGGAACTGGAACGAGGCGGATACGTCCATCCAGCCGTGGAACAGGAACAGCTTCGGCGCCCCGGCCCGTCCCCAGCGGCGCACGTGGTAGCGCAGCCCGCGCACGTCGAAGAACAGGGATTCGCTCGGCGTCATCGCTGGAACGAAAACGGCACATCCGGCGCGCGGCCCGAGACGATGTCCGCCAGCGCCCGCCCGGAGCCGCACGCGAGCGTCCAGCCGAGCGTGCCGTGCCCGGTATTAAGGAACAGGTTCTTCAGGCGCGTGCGCCCGATCAGCGGCACGTTGCCGGGTGTCGCCGGCCGCAGGCCCGCCCAGCGGTGCGACGGCTCGATCGTCCGCAGCGCCGGGAAGAGCTCGCGGATGCGCTCGATGATCGCGTTGCAGCGAGTTTCGTTCACGGACGTGTCGTACCCCGCGAGCTCGGCGGTGCCTGCCGCGCGCAGGCGATCGCCGAGGCGCGAGATCACGATCTTGCGCGCTTCGTCGGTCAGGCTCACGGTGGGCGCGGCCGGCTCGCCCGGAGGCAGCGGCAGCGTGATCGAGTAGCCCTTGAGCGGATACACCGGGATGCGGATGCCCAGCGGCGCGAGCAGCAGCGGGCTGTAGCTGCCCAGGCTGACGACATAAGCGTTGGCCTGGTGGGTCTGCTTTTCCGTCCTCACCCCCACCAACGGATCGATGCCGAGGATCGTTTCCGAGACGAAGCGCACGCCTTTCTCAATGCACTTCTGGGCGAGCGAGCTCGTGAACTTGTGGGCATCGCCCGATTCGTCATCCGGCGTATAGATTCCGCCGGCGAGCTTCACGCCGCGCAGCGCCGGCTCGATCGCCACGCATTCCTGCGGCGATTTCACCTCGCGGGCGATGCCGAGGCCCTGCATGGCCCGCGCATGGCGAGCAAGCGCCTCGAAGTCGCGCTCCTCGGTGCAGAAGTGCAGGATGCCGCGCGAGAGCTCGTCGTAGCGGATGCCGGTGCGCTCGCGCAGCGAGCGCAGGCACTCGCGGCTGAAGGCGGCCAGCCCGGCCAGCGCGCGCGTGTTGCTCTGGAAGCGTCCGGGCAGGCATTCGCGCAGGAAGCCGAGGCCCCAGCGCCACTGCGCCCAGTCGGCGCGCGGCCGGAACAGGAGCGGCGCGTCGTCGCGGCCGATCCACTTCAGGATCTTCGGCAGGACCGCCGGCCGCGCCCAGGGCTCCGCGTGGGACGCCGAAACCTGCCCGCCGTTGGCGAAGGACGTCTCCAGGCCCGGGCCGGGCTGGCGGTCGACGAGCGTGACTTCATGGCCATCGGCGGCGAGATACCACGCGCTGGCGACGCCGATCACGCCCGAGCCGAGGACCAGGACTTTCACTGCATTATGATAGGCGCATGCCCATCTTTTCCATCGGCGAGCGCATCCCGCGCCTCATCGGCCCGCATCACTACATCGCGCACGACGCCACGATCGTGGGCGACGTCACGCTCGAGAACAACGTCAACGTCTGGTTCCAGGTCGTGATCCGAGCCGAGAACGACCGCGTGCACATCGGCGAGAACTGCAACATCCAGGATGGGTCCGTCCTGCACGTGGATCCGGGCTACCCGCTCACGCTGGAGCGCAACGTCAGCATCGGCCACAAGGTGATGCTGCACGGCTGCACGGTCGGCGAAGGCACGCTCATCGGCATCAACAGTGTGATCATGAACGGGGCGAAAATCGGCAAAGGCGTTCTGATCGGCGCGAACACGCTGATCGCCGAAGGCAAAGTCATCCCGGACGGCGTACTCGTGATGGGATCGCCCGGAAAAGTCATCCGGTCCCTCGAACCGAAGGACCGGGAATACCTGCTGAAGATCGCAACGGGATACGTCGAACGTTCCCGTTTGTACAAGGAAGGGTTGAAGGAGATTACTTAGGCGCCATCCGGATCGCGCCGTCCAGGCGGATCGTCTCGCCGTTCAGCATCTCGTTCTCGACGATCGCGCGCGCGAGCTGCGCGTACTCGTTCGGGCGACCGAGGCGCGGCGGGAACGGCACCATCTTGCCGAGTGCGTCCTGCACGTCCTTCGGCATGCCCATCAGCATGGGGGTCTCGAAGATCCCCGGCGCGATGGTGCAGACGCGGATGCCGTTGCGCGACAGGTCCCGCGCGATCGGCAGCGTCATGCCGACGATGCCGCCCTTGGACGCCGAGTAGGCGGCCTGCCCGATCTGGCCGTCGAACGCCGCCACCGAGGCGGTGTTGATGATCACGCCGCGCTCGCCGGCCGCGTTGGGGCTGGCGTTGACCATCGCCGCGGCGGCGAGGCGAATCATGTTGAAGCTGCCGATGAGATTGATCGTCACGACCTTCGTGAAGTGCGCGAGGTTGTGCGGGCCGTCCTTGCCCACGGTGCGCTCCGCCGTGCCGATGCCGGCGCAGTTCACCAGCACGTGCACGCCGCCGAACTCCTTCTGCGCGAGCGCGACGGCGGCCTTGCCGTCGGCTTCGGCGGTCACGTCGGTCTTGATGAAGCGGCCGCCGAGCTCCTGCGCCAGCTTCTCGCCCAGGTCGGCGTTGAGGTCCGCGAGCACCACCTTGCCGCCGTTCTCCGCCGCCATGCGGGCGGTCGCTGCGCCCAGGCCGGAGGCGCCGCCGGTAATCAGGAATACGCTGTTCTTGATCTGCATGGAAAGCTCCGCTGCGGAATAAGATAATTCGTTGGGGAATCAAACAGATTTCGACCATAATTCTACCTGCATGAAGCTCGGTTTCGGCATTGCTTTCAACGACCTCTACGAGCGCGCGGGCCTGCTCAAGGTGGACGCGGCGTTCGTCCAGCACCTGTCGGGCGCCGACGCGGCGCTGAAGGAGCGCCTGCTCGCCGGGCGCGCGGATCCGGGCGCGCTCGCCGCGAAGGCGGAATCGGACCTCCTCGTCGCCCTCGCGCCGCACTTCGAGGATTTCATCGCCCGGCTCTTCGGCATCGAGGCCGAGGCGCGCGCCCTCGCGGAGCGCCACAACGAGCTTGCCCCGCTCTACACGGTGAAGCGCCTGTTCGTGCAGCGCCGTGCGCTGCACAAGGTCAAGCCCGAGGACGCGCGGCCGGAGGGCTTCGCGTTCACCACCGAGCTCGATTTCGCGCGCCAGGTCGCGGAATGGATGAAGGACGAGGCGCTGCATGCGGACAGGCTCGAAGGCGCAGCCCGCTACGCAGCGTGGGCGACGACCACGCCGGAGGGCAGGAAGAAGCACGCGGCGGGCGTGCTTTTCAAGGCGCCGCGCAAGCTCGACTTCATGCGCCTGGTCCCCGTGGTCACGGAAAGGGAAGATGGCTATGCGGAGCATCGCCTCGACCACCTGCGCACACGGCAAGGCTTCCAGCTCACCGATCCCGGCACCGACCTGGTCGGCGCGCTCGATGAAGCAAACTACTGCATCTGGTGCCACGAGCAGGGCAAGGACTCCTGCTCGAAAGGCCTGAAAAAGAAGCCGCCCGCCGAAGGATTCAAGAAGACCGTCTTCGGCGTCGCGCTCGCCGGCTGCCCGCTCGAGGAGAAGATTTCCGAGTTCCACATGGTCAAGGCGCGCGGCGAGCCGCTCGCCGCGCTCGGCATCATCACGGTCGACAACCCGCTCGTCGCCGGCACCGGCCACCGCATCTGCAACGACTGCATGAAGTCGTGCATCTACCAGAAGCAGGAGCCGGTCAACATCCCGCAGGCCGAGACGCGCACGCTGAAGGACGTCCTCGAGCTGCCGTGGGGCTTCGAGATCTACTCGCTCCTCACGCGCTGGAATCCGTTTAACCTCGCGCGCCCGGTGCCGAAGGCGCCGAGCGGCAAGCGCGTGCTGGTCGTCGGCCTGGGCCCGGCGGGCTACAGCGTCGCGCACCACCTCATGAACGACGGCCACACGGTCGTCGCCATCGACGGCCTCAAGATCGAGCCGCTCGACGCCCCAATCTCCGGCGTCGATGCGCTGGGCAATCGGACGACCTTCGCTCCGATCGAGAAAATCTCGGCGTTGAAGGAAAACCTGGACGAGCGCGCGATGGCGGGGTTCGGCGGCGTGGCCGAGTACGGCATCACCGTGCGCTGGGACAAGAACTTCCTGAAGATCATCCGCCTGCTCCTCGAGCGGCGCCGGCAGTTCGCCATGTTCGGCGGCGTGCGCTTCGGCGGCACGCACACGATCGACGAGGCGTTCGCCGACGGCTTCGACCACATCACCCTGTGCGCGGGCGCGGGCCGCCCGACGGTGCTGGAGATCCCGAACGGCTTCGCGCGCGGCGTGCGCACCGCCTCCGACTTCCTGATGGCGCTGCAGCTCACCGGCGCGGCGAAGCGCGATTCGATCGCCAACCTGCAGATCCGCCTGCCGATCGTGGTCATCGGCGGCGGCCTGACCGCGATCGACACGGCCACCGAGTCCCTCGCCTACTACGCGGTCCAGGTCGAGAAGTTCCTCTCGCGCTGCGAGCAGCTCGGCCGGCAGCCCGCCTGGAACGCGGAGGAGCGCGGGATCGCCGAGGAGTTCATCGCCCACGCAAAGGCGCTGCGGGCCGCCTCGCCTTCGGAAAAGATCCGCCTGCTGAAGCAGTGGGGCGGCGCGACGATCGCCTACCGGCGCCGCCTGGTCGACAGCCCGTCCTACACGCTGAACCACGAGGAAGTCGAGAAGGCGCTCGAGGAAGGCGTGGTTTTTGCGGAAGGGCTCACGCCGACACGCATCGACGTGGATGAACACGGGCACGCCAAGGCGGTTGGATTCCTGAATTCCGAGCAACAACCTGTCCTCCTGCTGGCAAAGAGCGTGCTGATCGCCGCGGGAACCCAGCCGAACACCGTGCTCGCCCGCGAGGAAGGCGTGAGCCTCGCCCTTGACGGCAAGTACTTCCAGGCCACGGACGAGACCGGCGCGCCGGTCAAGCCCGAGAAGAACGCCGCGAAGCCCGGGAAGGTCGAGGTCCTCCTGCACAAGCGCCCCGACGGCCGCTTCATGAGCTACTTCGGCGATCTGCATCCTTCCTTTTTCGGCAACGTCGTCAAGGCGATGGGAAGCGCGAAGCAGGGCTATCCCGTGGTTTCCCATGTCCTTGCAAGGAAAGAAGCTTCCTCGAAGGAGGCCGACGAAACCTTCCTGGCGCGGCTGAATCGCGACCTGCGCGCGGTGGTGCACGAGGTGAAGCGCCTGACGCCGAAGATCGTCGAGGTCGTGCTGCGCGCGCCGGTCGCGGCGCGGCGCTTCCACCCGGGCCAGTTCTACCGGATGCAGAACTTCGAGGCGCTCGCGCTGCGGGTTCCCGGCACCACGCTGGCGATGGAAGGCCTTGCGCTGACCGGCGCCTGGGTCGACAAGGAGAAAGGCCTGATATCGGTGATCGCGCTGGAAATGGGCGGCTCCGCCGACCTCCTGGCCTACCTGCGGCCGGGCGAGCCGGTCGTCCTCATGGGGCCGACCGGCACGCCGACGGAAATTCCGCACGGCGAGACGGTCGTGCTCGCGGGCGGCGGCCTGGGCAACGCGGTGCTGTTCTCCATCGGCCGCGCGCTGCGCGCCGCCGGAAGCAGGGTGATCTACTTCGCCGGCTACAAGCAGCTCGCCGACCGCTACCGCATCGACGACATCGAGGCCTCCGCGGACGTGGTGGTGTGGTGCAGCG
>CBDDRX010000124.1:0-3752 GCA_965233165.1 uncultured bacterium
CGCAGGCGGCCCCAGAAGTCGATCTCGAAGGCGGTGGACGCCAGAAGCTCGCTGTCCGATCGCGTTCGCGGCGCCCCTGCGGACGGCGGCGGCGAAGTGCGCGTGCTGACGCGGGTGCGGGCATGCGAGACGCTGCCGGAAATCTCCGGATAGAACGCCGCGCGCGCCTCGCGCACCAGCGCCTCGGCTTCCTCGACCTGGGCGACGGCGAGCCGAAGATCCGCGTTGCTGGCGCGCGTGGCGGCAACCAGGTCCTCGAGCGTCGCGTCCGCGTAGAGCTTCCACCACTCGCCGGGCACTGCGGCACCCGCCTCTGCCGGCGCGGCGGGTGCGGGGTAGCTCGCCGGCAGCTCGATCGCGGGACGCTTGTAGTCCGGCCCGACCGCGGTGCATCCCGCGAGCGCCGCGCAGAGCGCGATGCACGGCAGCGACGCCTGCTTCATTTTCCGCCCCCTCCGGGGGCGGGCTCTGCCGCCGGCTCGGCCGGGCGCGTTTCCTCGTGCCGCGGCTTGCGCCGGCGGCTCACGACCACGAAAAAGAGCGGCACGAAGATGGTGGCGAGGAAGGTCGCGGCGAGCATCCCGCCGACGACGCCGGTGCCCATCGAGCGCCGCGCCGCGGCGCCCGCGCCGGTCGCGAGCATGAGCGGCAGCACGCCGAAAATGAAGGCGATGGAGGTCATGATGATCGGCCTGAAGCGAAGCCGCGCGGCGTGCACGGCCGCCTCGATCGCGGACTTGCCTTCGAGGAAGCCCTGCTGCGCGAACTCCACGATGAGGATGGCGTTCTTCGCCGCAAGGCCGATCAGCACCACCAGCCCGATCTGGAAGTAGATGTCGTTCTCCAGGCCGCGGAGCGACACCATGCCGTGCGCGCCGAACACCGCGAAAGGCACCGCCAGCACGACCGCGAAGGGCAGAAGCCAGCGCTCGTACAGCGCGGCGAGAATGAGGAACACCACGACGATGGCGAGCGAGAACGCCACCACCGAGGCGCGGCCGGTGCGCTTCTCCTGGAAGGCTTGGCCGCTCCACGCCAGCTCGTAGCCCTCGGGCAGGGAGGCGGCGGCGACCTCCTCCACGGCGCGGATCGCATCTCCCGAGGACACGCCGGGGCGGCCGCTGCCCAGCACCTTCGCGGCGAGAAAGCCGTTGAAGCGCTCGAGCTGCTCCGCGCCGAGCATGCTCGAGGTCTGAAGCAGCGCCTTGAGCGGGATCATCTCCCGCGTGGTGGTGGAGCGCACGTAGATGCGGCCCAGATCATCCGGCGCGGAGCGAAACGCCGCATCCGCCTGCATCTGCACCCGGTAGGTGCGCCCGAACTTGTTGAAGTCGTTGACGTAGAGCGTGCCGATGGTGCTCTGCAGCGCATCGAACACGTCCTGCACGGGCACGCCGAGCGAGATCGCCTTCTCGCGATCGACCTCCACGCGCAGCTGCGGCGTCGAGGGCCGGAAAAACGAGTTGATGCCGGCGAGCTGCGGATGCCGGGAAAGCGCCGCCATGAACTCGCGCACGGCCGCGTAGAGCCGCGCCGGGTCCGCTTCGCCGCGCGCCTGGAGATAGAGCTCGAAGCCGCCGGCGGCGCCGAGGCCGCGGATCGAGGGCGGATTGAAGGCGAGCACGAGCCCATCGCGCAAGCCCGATCCCTTCATGATGAGGTCGCGCGCCACCGACTGGGCCGGCATCTCCTTGCGCTCGTCCCAATGCTTGAGCGGGATGAAGAGCGTGGCGGCGTTGGTCTTGTTCCCGCCGCCGATCAGGTCGTAGCCGTTGATGGCGAGCGCGTTCTGCACACCCGGGTGCTCGCCCGCGATGCGGCTCACGTCCCCGGTAAGCCGCCGCGTGCGCTCGAGCGTCGCGCCGTCGGGAAGCTGCACCAAGCCGAAAACGTATCCCTGGTCTTCCGCCGGCACGAAGCTGCCCGGCACGCGCACGAAGAGCGCTGCCACGAGGGCGACCACGCCGAGGAACGCCGCGAGCGAGATGACGCGATGGCGCAGCGACGCCTGCACCACGTCGAGAAAGCGCGCGCGCAGCCAGTCGAAGCCGCGGTTGAAGGGCGCAAAGAGACGCGAGTCATGGTCGGCGCTCTTCAGCAGCAGCGCGCAGAGCGCGGGGGTGAGCGTGAGCGCGGTGAAACCGGAGATCACCACGGCGATCGCGACTGTCACGGCGAACTGCCGGTAGAGCTGGCCGGCGATACCGCCGAGGAAGGCGACCGGCACGAACACCGCGGAGAGCACGAGCACGATGGCGATCACGGCGCCCGACACCTCGTCCATCGCCTCGAGCGCCGCCTCGTAGGGGCGCATTTTCTCCTCCCGCATCAGCCGCTCGACGTTCTCCAGCACGATGATGGCGTCGTCGACCACGATGCCGATGACGAGCACCAGCGCGAAGAGCGTGAGGGTGTTGATGGAGAAGCCGGCGAGCCAGAGCCCGGCGAAGGCGCCGATCAGCGACACCGGCACGGCGATCATCGGAATGAGCGTGGCGCGCCAGGTCTGCAGGAACACGAACACCACGGCGAGCACGAGCAGCGCCGCTTCAAAGATCGTGGTGGTGACCGCCTTGATCGAGGCATCGACAAAGCGCGTGGTGTCGAAGGGAATGGCGTAATCGACGCCCTCGGGGAAGGCGGCCTTGAGCTCAGCCATCCTGGCGCGCACGAGATCCGCCACCTCGAGCGCGTTGGCGCCGGGCTGCAGGAACACCGCGGTACCGATCGTCGGCCGTCCGTCCAGAGTGTTGGTCGTGTCGTAGTTGAGGGCGCCGAGCTCGATGCGGGCGATGTCCTTGAGGCGCAAAACCCCGGCCGCCCCGTGGGCGCGCACCACGATGTCGCCGAACTGCTCCGGCTCCAGGAGCCGGCCGGTTGCCGTGACCGTGTAGACGACGCTCTGGCCCGGCGGCGCGGGCTCCGTACCGATGCGCCCGGCCGCATACTGGGCGTTCTGCGCGCGCAACGCCGCCGCCACCTCGGAGGGCGTCACGCCGAGACGCGCCATGCGGTCGGGGTTGAGCCAGATGCGCATCGAGTAGTCCCGGGCCCCGAACACGGTGACGTCCGACACCCCCGGCAGGCGCTTGAGCTCGTCCACCACGTTGAGCGAGGCGAAGTTGGAGAGATAAAGCGTGTCGCGCGCATTACCCGGCGAGAAAAGGGTGACGACGAGCAGGATGTCGAAGGAGCGCTTCTGCACCAGCACCCCGTTCCTACGCACCTCGTCGGGCAGCCGCGGCAGGGCGATCTGCACGCGGTTGTTGACGTTGAACACCGCCTGGTCGACGTTCGTGCCGGGCTCGAAGGTCAGCGTGATGCTGAGCGCGCCGTTCGAGGAGGATGAGGAGCTGAAATAGTTAAGGCCCTCCACGCCGGAGAGCTGCTCCTCGATCGGCGCGGCGACTGTCTTCGCCACCGTCTCCGCGCTCGCGCCGGGGTAGTTGGTACTGACGAGAACAGTCGGCGGCGAGATCTCGGGATACTGCGCGACCGGAAGAAGGAAGGCGGAAGCCAGGCCAGCGAGCACGATGATGATCGCGACGACGCCGGCGAAGACGGGCCGGTTGATGAAGAAGCGCGAAAGCATCGCTCACCCCGCTTTCTGTGCCGGCGCGGCCGGCGGCTTCATCTGCACCAGCGCTCCGGGTCTGAGGCGCACCAGGTTGTCCACGATTACCCGGTCGCCGGCCTTCAAGCCCTCGAGCACCACCCAGTCTTTGCCCATCCACTCGCCGGTGCGCACCGGC
>CBDDRX010000125.1:0-6783 GCA_965233165.1 uncultured bacterium
CCCGGGATCGGCAGCATGACCGGCGACTTCGCCAGCAGCCAGGCAATTGCTACCTGGGCGGGGGTCGCCTTTAGTTTCTTGGAGAGAGATTTGATCCGTGAATTTTGAAGTGCCGCCCCGTCTCCCAGCGGATACCACGGCAGGAAGGCGATGCCGAGCTTCTCGCACGCCTTCAGCACGTCCTCGGAGTGGCGGTCGCCGATGTTGTAGCGGTTCTGCACCGAGACGATCGGCACGATCATGCGCGCCTGCTCGAGCTGGCGCACGCTGACGTTCGAGAGCCCGACGTGGCGCACCTTGCCCTGGCGCTGCGCCTCGGCGAGCACGCCGACCGAGTCCTCGAAGGGCACCTTGGGGTCGGGCGCGTGCAGCTGCCACAGGTGCAGGCAGTCGAGCTTGAGCCGCTTCAGGCTTCCTTCCAGATCGGATCTCAATTTTTCAGGTCTTCCATCCTCATCCCAGCGGCTGGGTTTCGGGCGCACCAGCCCGCACTTCGTGCCGATGACGAGGTCCTTCGGATAAGGATGCATCGCCTCGGCGATCACCATCTCGTCGGTTTGCGGGCCGTAGCTCTCGGCGGTGTCGAAGAAGTTCGCGCCGAGCTCGTAGGCGCGGCGCAGCACCTTCTTCGCATTGGCCGGGTCCTTCGGCGGGCCCCAGATGTCGGACGAGCCGAGCACGCGCATGGCGCCGAAGCCGAGGCGGTTGACCGGAAGATCACCGATTTTCATTGAGGTCTTTCAGCATCGCGGCAAGACCAAGCGTCACCCTGGCCATTCTCTCGTAGTCGAGCTTCTCCGGTGTGTCGCTGGGCAGGTGGTAGTGAGGATAGCGGTAGAAGGCGGTGTCGGTCACCATCACCGCGGAATAGCCGTGCTGCCGGAACGACCAGTGATCGGACCATGCGAGGCCGGGAATGATGCTCGGCGCCGCCAGCCACTCGGAGGGGAACTCGCAGTTCCGGCTGAAAAGCCGCCTGGCCTTCCTGACGAGCGAGAAAGACCCGAGATCTGCGACAAAGGCGATGAAGTTGCCCCGGTCGGGGTAGAAGAGCCCCAGCGGCGGCGGATAGCGCTGGCTGCCCGGCTCGTCCCGGTAATAGCCGAGCATCTCCAGCGAGAACATGGCGCGCACGCCTTTGCCCCGGTCGCGCGCGTAGACGAAGCTCCCCATTTCCGGGCTGAGGTAGTAGGGCGCCTCTTCGTTGGCGAACGCCACGAAACGGATTTGCAGGCCGCGCAGCATCGCGGAGAGCTCGATCAGCACCGCCACGCCGGATGCATTGTCGTCCGCCCCCGGGGAGCCCGGCACGGTGTCGTAGTGCGCGCCGACGACGATGTCGCCGGAACCGGTCTCGAGGTTGCGCACTTCGCGGCCGCCGCTCTGGAAGCAGTGCGAAGACGCTTTCCCGAGGGCGTGCTCGATGTAGCGCGCCGGCGTTTCCAGGTCGACATTTCTTTCGTCCTGCGCGAGCGCCTCCACATGGATGCGGAGGCAGTCCGCGAGGGCGAGGGCGGCCGGCATTGCGGCCTCAGCGCCGCTGGTCGAAGCGCCGGCCGACGAGGGCGCCGGCGATGTTCGTCTTCTGGATGTCGATGGCGCCGCCCGCGATGCCCCAGCCCCAGGCGTCGCGCAGGCGCCGCTCCATCGGGTACTCCTTGCTGTAGCCGTAGGCGCCCATGAGCTGCAGCGCCGAGCCGGCGACCTCGCGCACCATCTCGTTCGCGAAGCATTTCGCCATCGAGCTTTCGCGCACCGACGGCAGCCCGGCGGCGGCGTTCGAGACCGCCTGGTAGATGAGCAGCCGCGCGGCCTCGACCTTCATGGCCATTTCGGCGAGCCGCAGTTGCACTGCCTGGAAATCGACGATCGGCTTGCCGAACTGCCGACGCTCCTGGACGTAGCCGAGCGCATAGTCGAACGCCCCTTGCGCGATGGCGAGGCTCATCGTCGCGTTGCCGCAGCGCTCGAGGTCGAATGCCTCCATGAGCTTGCGGAAGCCGCCGCCCGCCTGGACGACGACGTTCTCCTTCGGCACGCGCACGTCGTCGAAGTACATGTCAGCGGAGGGCACGCCGCGGAAGCCCATCAGCTGCTCCTGCTTCCCGAAGCTGAAGCCCTTCGCGCCCTTCTCGAGGTACAGCGCGCCGATTCCTTTCGCGCCGGCGTCTTCCGACATGCGGCAGTAGACGAGGTAGCCGTCGGCGTGTCCGGCGCCGGAGCACCAGCGCTTCTGGCCCTTCAGGACGTAGTGCGGCCCGTCGGGCACGGCGCGGGTCTTCAGGTCGGTCAGCGCGGAGCCTGCCTCGGGCTCGGACATGCTCACGGCGACGATCTTCTCGCCCGCCACGACCTGCGGGATGAGCTGCTTCCTGAGCGCCTCCGGCGCGAAATGCCCGATCGCGA
The DNA here is from genome assembly GCA_965233165.1 of uncultured bacterium. GTDB lineage: Bacteria > Pseudomonadota > Gammaproteobacteria > Burkholderiales > SG8-39 > SCGC-AG-212-J23. The sequence goes on from CBDDRX010000125.1 coordinate 2,407, forward strand.
GGATCGGCCCGAAGCACGACTCGAAGACCGGGAAGGCGACCGCGGGCGAGACCTTGGCGAATTCTTCCAGGACGAGCACCGCGTCGAGATGGCTCATGCCGTGCCCGCCGTACTCGGCCGGCAGGTTGATCCCGAGATAGCCGAGCGACGCGAAGCGCTTCATCCACTGCCGCGGCAGCGGCTCGTGCCGCTCCTCGATCTCGTTGGCGAGGCCGGGCAGCTCGGCCTGCGCGAAGCGGCGCGCCGTGTCGCGCAGTTGCTGCTGCTCGGGCGTGAGGCGGAAGTCCATGCGTTACCTCTGCGAAGTGTCGAGGCGGGTGATGCCGCTTTGCGCGAGCGCCGCGATGTCGGCCTCGGTGCGGCCGAGCGAGGCGAGCACCTCGGCGCTGTGCTCGCCGAGGCGCGGCGCCGGCCGGCGCAGCTCGAGCGCGGCCTGAGACCATTCGGCGCCGTCGCCGAGGGTGCGGATCCGGCCCTCGCTCGGATGCTCGAGCTCGTGGAAGAAGCCGCCGGCGCGCAGGTGCGGGTCGTCCAGCAGCTCGTCCACGGCGAGCATCGGCATCGCCGGGATGTCGGCGCGGCCGAGGACCTCGAGCCATTCGTCGGTGGTGCGCTCCTCGAGCGCGCGCGCCACCCGCTCGTAGAGCGCGTCGATGTTCCGGGTGCGGTTGCTGATGTCGGCGAGGGCTGGGTCGGCCTCGAACTCGGCTTCGCGGCCGATGGCGCGGAAGAAGCTGCGCCAGTGACGGTCGGTGTAGGCGACCACGCAGAGCCAGCCGTCGCGCGTGCGGTAGGGGCGGCGGTGGCGCGCCACGAGCCGCGGATAGACCGGATCGCCGTGCCGGGGAATGAAGGTGTCGCCGCCGAGGTGGTCGCCCAGCACCATGCGCGCCATGGTCTCGAACATGGTCACATCGACGGCTTCGCCGCGCCCGGTCCGCTGCCGCCGGATGAGGGCGAGAAGCGCGGCATTCACGCCGGCGAGCCCGGTGACGCGGTCGGCGATCGCGAGCGGCGCGTAGCGCGGCGCGGGGGAGCCGGCGATCATGCTGAGCGCGGGTATTCCCGCCAGCCCCTGGATCAGGTCGTCGTACGCCGCCTTGAAAGCGTAGGGGCCGCGCCGCGCGAAGCCGAACATGCCGAGGTAGATGAGCCGCGGGCTCACCGCGCGCAGCGCCTCGTAGCCCAGGCCGAGCTTGTCCATCGCCTGCGGGCGCAGGTTGTACGCGAGCACGTCGGCCGTCGCCGCGAGCTCGCGCAGCAGGACGATGCCTTCCGGCTTGCTCAAGTCGAGCACGAGGCTGCGCTTGTTGCGGTTCGCCTGCAGGAAGATCGAGCCCATGCCCGGGTGGCGGGCCGGGCCGATGCCGCGCACCGGGTCGCCTTCCGGGCGCTCGACCTTGATGACGTCGGCGCCGTAGTCGCCGAGGATCTGCGTGGCGAAGGGGCCCATCAGCACGGTGGTCAGGTCGACCACGCGCACCCCGCTCAGCGGCTGCACGCCCGCCGGCTCGAGATCGCGGCTCGCAGTCAATCCGGCAGCAGCATGCCTTCGCTGATCGCGTTGACGTCCGCGAGCAGCAGCTCCCAGGGCGCGCGGGCCGGCTTGCCGGCCATGCGCTTGCCGATCTCGGCCTGGTGGTGCTCTCGGATGTCGGGCGGGATCGGCACGCCGCCGAACCGGGCGAGACGCACCGCGCCGCGCCAGTCGCGCGCCGGGAGCGCCTGATTGGCGTTGGAGCGATGCGGCGAGAAGGGCACGTCGATGACGCCGGCCTCGATGGCGCGCACCGCGGCGAGCGCCGCGTCGCCCTCCCCGAGCTCGAGCGCGCGGTCGACGATCGCGCGCGTCTCGGCCTCGAGGATCGCCTGCTCCGCGGCGATCTCCGCCATCGGCGCGAATTTCTGATCGGCCAGCATGCGCAGCACCATCTTCGACGCGCTCACGCCGTGCATGTTGGCCTCGGGGGTCGGCACGCCCGCCGCCTCGTGCGGCGACTTGGAGATCATGTACGTCACGCCGCCGAGATAGCCCGCCATCGCTGCCATGCAGATGACGCCGAAAGCCTGCCCCTCGTCGGCCGGGAAGCCGCCCATCCACTGCGACATGACCGTGCTCAGCTCGACGTCGGTGAAGCCGAAGGCGTCGAGGTAGTGCCGGCCGAGCGCCGGATAGGCGCGCAGCGCGGCCGCATCCTGCACGAGGTGGCACTGCTGGCCGATGCCGATCGAGATGTCCCGCACCCCCTGCGCCGCCGCGATCAGCGAATCGAGGATCACGCAGGCCATCGAGGTCGAATGCGGCACCATCGTCGATATGGGCAAGTAGTGCTCGATGCTCAGGGTGACGCCGCGCTCGTGGTAGGCCCCCATCATGCGATAGGAGTACTGCCATGCCTCGATCGCCTGCGCCAGCGGATAGTCCTTGGCGTAGCCGAGCGAGAAGACGATCGGGCCCGCGGTGCAGGAGGAGGCTCCGCCGGCGTACATGATCTCGTGCGTGAGGCGGCAGTCGGGGGAGGCGGTGCGGCAGAAGAGCGGGGCGTCGATCCACTCCACGATGCGCCGGCAGGCGGCCACGCCGTAGTTCACCGCCGGGAAGCCGTTGAGAAGGGAGCGGCCCGCTGCGCGGCTTTGCGCGAGGCCGCGCTCCGCGTCCTCGTACCGGCCTTCGCGGGTGTACGAGTCGACCGTGGTCGGCAGGAGGTCCGCGCCCGCATGGCGCAGCCGCCGCAGCAGCTCGATGTGCTGCTCGAGGTCGGCGACGCCGCCGCGCGGCTGCACCAGCGTCCTGCCGTGCTCGCGCGCCTCGCGCAGCACCCGCGCGGTGTTCTTGCCGGGGGCCATCTCCCGGTGCCAGGCGGCCGCCTCGTCGAGATCGACGCCGGCGCCGGTGGGCCAGCGCGCGAGCACTTCGCGGCGCACGCGCTGGAAGCGATCTTCTTCCCAGCGCGCCATCGTCGGCGCGGCGCTCGCCTGCGTCATGTACCGGCCTCCACCCTCGCGGCGAGGTCGGCCGTCAGGTCCTCGATGACGCGCTGGGGCGTCGTGCCCGGCGGATACGCCCGGTCGTAGCCCATGGCCCCGAACTTGCGAGCGACCTCCTGCCAGTCCTGCTTGCCGACGACGAGATTGCCGCCGACATAGAGCACGATGTTCTCCAGTCCCGCTTCGGTGCACTTCTCGCGCATCCCCGGGCAATCGAGCTCGCCATGGCCGTAGAGCGAAGAGACGAGGACCGCGTCGGCCGCGGACTCGAGGGCGGCCTTCACGAACTCGTCCTGCGGCACCAGGATGCCGAGGTTCACGACCTTGAATCCGGCGTCGCGCAGCGCCGCGGCGAGGATGGTGATGCCGATATTGTGGATATCGGCGCCGATCACGCCGAGGACGATGGTCCCTTTGTGCGACATCGTTTTATTGTCTCATTCAAGCGCGTGCTGCAGCTCGGCGATGAGGTCGTCGACGCTCTCGATGCCGACGGAGAGCCGCACCAGGCCCTCGTCGATGCCCAGCCCGGCGCGCACGTCCTGCGGCAGCGACGCGTGGGTCATGATGGCCGGGTGCTCGATCAGGCTCTCCACGCCGCCCAGGCTCTCGGCGAGCGTGAAGAGCTCGCAGCGCTCGAGGAAGCGCTTCGAGGCGGCCAGACCGCCCTTCAGGACGGCCGTCACCATGCCGCCGTAGCGCTGATGCATTTGCTTGCTGGCCAAAAGATGCTGTGGATGCGTCGCGAGGCCCGGGTAGATGACCTTCTGCACGTTCGGGTGCTTCTGCAGCCACGCCGCTACGTGCATCGCGTTGCCGCAATGGCGCTCCATGCGCACCGCGAGCGTCTTGATGCCCCTCAGCGTGAGGAAGCAGTCGAACGGACTGGGCACGCCGCCGACCGCGTTTTGCAGGAAAGAGAGCTGTTGCTTCAACTCTTCGCTTTCCCGGATTACCGCTGCACCCCCGATGACATCCGAATGCCCATTTAGATACTTTGTGGTCGAGTGCACGACGATGTCGAAGCCGAGCTCGAGCGGGCGCTGGATCCAGGGCGAGGCGAAGGTGTTGTCGCAGACGCTGATCAGCTTGTGCTTGCGCGCGATCGCGGCGATCGCCTCCAGGTCGACGATCTTGAGCAGGGGGTTGGTCGGCGTCTCGACCCAGACCATGCGGGTATTCGGGCGCAATGCCTTTTCGAGGTTCTCAGAAGAAGTCAAATCCGTGAAAGTCGACTCCATCCCGGCAGAGCGCTTGCGCACGCGCTCCAGAATCCGGTAGCTGCCGCCGTAGAGGTCGTGCATCGCGACGACGTGCGAGCCGGCGTCGAGGAGCTCGAGGACAGTGCCGATCGCCGCCATGCCGGAAGCGAAGGCGAAGCCGGCGTGT
>CBDDRX010000126.1:0-59952 GCA_965233165.1 uncultured bacterium
TGGACTTCACGCGGATCTTCCACTCGCCGGTCGTGCCGGCAGGCGTGGCGCGCTCGCACTGCGAGAAGCAGGAGCACGGCCTGGAGAAGGCGCTCGACATCCGCCTGATCGAGCACGCCGCCGCTGCCCACGAGCGGCGCGAGAAGGCCACCATCGACACGCCGAGCCGCAACATCAACCGCACCGTCGGCACGATGCTTTCGCACGAGACCGCGACGCCCTACGGCCACGAGGGCCACGCGGACGACACGATCCACATCCGCCTGGCCGGCTCGGCCGGGCAGAGCTTCGGCGCCTCCCTCGCCCGCGGGGTGACGCTCGACCCGGTCGGCGACACCAACGACTACTGCGGCAAAGGCCTCTCCGGCGGCCGCATCTCGGTGCAGCCCTCGCCAAAATTCCGCGGCGAGCCCGCCGAAAACATCATCACCGGCAACGTGGTGCTCTATGGGGCGATCGCCGGCGAGGCCTATTTCCGCGGCGTCGCGGGCGAGCGCTTCGCCGTGCGCAACTCGGGCGCCGAGGCGGTGGTGGAGGGCGTCGGCGACCACGGCTGCGAGTACATGACCGGCGGCACGGTCGTCGTCCTGGGCGAGACCGGGCGCAACTTCGCAGCCGGAATGTCCGGCGGATTCGCTTACGTCCTCGACCTCGCCGGGGACTTCGCGCAGCGCTGCAACGCGTCCATGGTCGATCTGGAGCCGCTTGCGGAGCCCGACGACGAGACGCGCGTCAGGCGCCTCATCGAGAACCACGCGCGCTACACCGGCTCGAAGCGGGCGGCGGAGATCTTGGCGGGCTGGCCGCAGTTCCGCGCGAAGTTCGTCAAGGTGTTCCCGAAGGAGTATCGCCGCGCCCTCGCCGAGCTCGGCCAGCGCAAGGCGGCCGCCTGATGGGCAAGGTCACCGGATTCCTGGAGCACGAGCGGGTCGAGGAGCCGCACGAGGCGCCCGAGGCGCGCAAGAAGCACTACCGCGAGTTCAGCCTGCGCCTCGCCGACGACGCCGCGGGCGTGCAGGGTGCGCGCTGCATGGACTGCGGCACGCCGTTCTGCATGTCGGGCTGCCCGGTCAACAACATCATTCCCGACTTCAACGACCTGGTCTACCGCCAGGACTGGAAGCGGGCGCTCGAGGCGCTGCACTCGACGAACAACTTCCCGGAATTCACCGGCCGCGTCTGTCCCGCCCCCTGCGAGGAGGCGTGCGTCCTTCGGATCAACGACGATCCGGTGGGCATCAAGTCGATCGAGCACGCGATCGTCGACAAGGCCTGGGAAGAGGGCTGGGTACGGGCCGAGCCGCCCGCGCGCCGCACCGGCAAGAAGGCGGCGGTGATCGGATCGGGCCCGGCCGGGCTCGCATGCGCGCAGCAGCTCGCGCGCGCAGGCCACGACGTCACGGTCTTCGAGAAGAGCGATCGCGTCGGCGGCCTTCTGCGCTACGGCATCCCCGATTTCAAGCTCGAGAAGGGCGTCATCGACCGCCGCATCGAGCAGATGCGCGAGGAGGGCGTGAAGTTCCGCCCCGGCGTGTTCGTCGGCACGCAGCGCCCGGGCAAAGGCGTCGGCAACGATGCGCGCACGAGCCTCGAGGCACGGGACGTGCTCGCCAAGTTCGATGCCGTGGTGCTCGCGGGCGGCGCCGAGCAGCCGCGCGACCTGCCCATTCCGGGACGCGACCTGGACGGGGTGCATTTTGCGATGGAGTTCCTGCCACTGCAGAACAAGCGCGTCGCCGGCGACCAGGGCGTGCGCGACCTCTGGGCCACGGGCAAGCACGTCGTCGTGATCGGCGGCGGCGACACCGGCTCCGACTGCGTCGGTACATCGAATCGTGATGGCGCCTGATCCGTGACGCAGATCGAGCTGCTCGAGAAGCCGCGCGACCTGGACTACAACCCCGTGTGGCCGTACTGGCCGCTGCGCCTGCGCACCTCCAGCTCGCACGAGGAGGGCGCCGAGCGCGACTGGTCGCTCGCCACGAAGGAGTTCATCGGCGAGGGCGGCAAGGTGAAGGCCATCAAGGCGGTGCGGCTCCAGTGGAAGGACGGCAAGCCCGCCGAGGTGCCGGGAAGCGAGTTCAAGATTCCCGCGGACCTCGTGCTGCTCGCCATGGGCTTCGTCGCCCCGCTGCAGTCGATGCTCGAGGAATTCGGCGTGCAGAAAGACGCGCGCGGCAACGCGCGCGCCGACACCGAGGGCAGGGCGGCGTACGCGACTTCCGTGCCGCAGGTCTTCGCGGCAGGCGACGTGCGCCGCGGGCAGTCGCTGGTCGTATGGGCGATCCGCGAAGGCCGGCAGTGCGCCCGCGCGGTGGATGAGTTCCTCATGGGCGCCTCGGAGCTGCCGAGGTAGCACGGTAGAATCCCGGGGCAATGTCCCTGGATGTGATCGTTCTCGCCGCGGGCATGGGCAAGCGGATGCGTTCCGACTTGCCCAAGGTTCTGCACCCGCTCGCCGGCCGGCCGCTCCTTTCCCACGTCCTCGATGCCGCACGGTCGCTGTCGCCGCGGCGCATCTTCATCGTCCATGGGCACGGCGCCGAGAAGGTGCGCGCCGCGTTCGGCGAGGCGACGGATCTCGAGTGGGTCCTGCAGGCAGAGCAGCTCGGCACCGGGCACACCGTCCTGCAGGCCGCGCCGAAGCTCGCCGCCGACGCCAACGCGCTGATTCTGTACGGCGACGTGCCGCTGGTCAGCGCGACGACGCTGAAACAGCTGATCGAGGCATGCGGGAAGGGCGTGGCGGTCCTGACGACGGATCTCGAGGATGCCTCCGGCTACGGTCGCGTGGTGCGCGATGGCAGCGGCGCAGTGACGCGAATCGTGGAGCACAAGGACGCTTCAGAAGGCGAGCGGGCGATCCGGGAAGTCAACGCCGGCTTCTACGCGCTCGGCGCAACGCGGCTCGCGAAATGGCTGTCGCGGCTGAAGAACGACAACGCGCAGAAGGAGTACTACCTCACCGACATCGTAAAGCTGGCCGTCGCCGAAGGCGTGCCGGTCGTTGCCGTGAAGGCCGAGGACCCGCTCGAAGTCGCCGGGGTGAACTCCAAGGCGGAGCTCGCGGTGCTCGAGCGCGTGGTCCAGGAGCGCGAGGCGCGGCGGCTGCTCGAAGCCGGGGTGACGCTCGCCGACCCGCACCGGATCGACGTGCGCGGCAGCCTTGAGTGCGGTCGGGATGTGTCGATCGACGTCAATTGCGTGTTCGAGGGCCGCGTGCGCATCGCCGACGGCGTGCGCATCGGCCCGAACTGCGTGCTGCGCAACGTCTCGCTCGGTGCCGCGACCGAGGTCTTCCCCTTCTGCCACCTCGACGAGGCGGAGATCGGCGCGAAGTGCCGCATCGGCCCGTATGCGCGAGTGCGGCCCGGCACGCAGCTCGGCGAGGACGTCCACATCGGCAACTTCGTCGAGGTCAAGGCGAGCCGGTTCGGCACGGGTTCCAAGGCGAACCACCTGGCGTATGTCGGCGACTCCGAGGTCGGCGCAAGGGTGAACATCGGCGCCGGGACCATCACCTGCAACTACGATGGCGTGGCGAAGCACAGGACGGTCATCGAGGACGAGTGCTTCATCGGCTCGGATTCCACGCTCGTCGCGCCCGTCCGCATTGCGCGCGGCTCGTACATCGGCGCGGGATCGACGATCAGCAAGGACACGCCGGCCGGGCAGCTCACCGTGGCGCGCGCCAAGCAGGTCTCCGTCCCCGGGTGGAAGCCGCCGAAGAAGAAGGGCTGAGGCGATGTGCGGCATCGTCGGCGCCGCCGCGCGGCGCGACATCGTCCCGGTCCTCGTCGAAGGCCTGCGCCGGCTCGAGTACCGCGGCTATGACTCCTGCGGCGTCGCGGTCCTGAAGGAGCGCGGCCTGGGCCGCGTGGTGAGCGTCTCGCGCGTCGCCGAGCTGGATCGCGAGATCAAGGCCCGCGCCGTGCGGGGCGAGACCGGCATCGCGCATACGCGCTGGGCGACGCACGGCGCGCCCGCGCAGGAGAACGCGCATCCCATCGTCTCGCGCGACGAAATCGCGCTCGTCCACAACGGGATCATCGAGAACCACGAGGAGCTCAGGGCCGAGCTCGCGGCGAAGGGATACGCCTTCCAGGGGCAGACCGACACCGAAGTCGTCGCCCACCTGGTCCACAGCCTCTATGCAGGCGACCTGGTGAAGGCCGTGCAGGCCGCGGTGAAGCGCCTGACGGGGGCGTACGCCATAGCCGTGGTGTCGAGCAAGGAGCCGCACCGGGTCGTCGGCGCGCGCGCGGGCAGCCCGCTCGTGGTCGGCGTCGGCGAGCGCGAATTTTTCCTCGCCTCCGACGCCCTGGCGCTCGTCGGCACCACCGAGCGCATCGCCTACCTCGACGAAGGCGACGTCGCGAGCGTCGACCTCGACGGGTGGCAGGTGTTCGATCACGCGGGCCGGCGCGTCGAGCGGGAGGTGCGGGTGGTCAAGGCCGCCTCGGCCGTGGCCGAGCTGGGGCCGTACCGCCACTTCATGCAGAAGGAGATCTTCGAGCAGCCACGCGCGGTCGCCGACACCCTGGAAGGACTAGTCGCCGTCACGCCGCAGATCTTCGGCGCCGAGGCCGAAGCGGTGTTCCGCGGCGTCGACTCCGTCCTCATCCTCGCCTGCGGCACCAGCTACTACTCCGGGCTTGTGGCGCGGCAGTGGATCGAGACGCTGGCCGGGATCCCGTGCCACGTGGAGATCGCGAGCGAGTATCGCTATCGCGACAGCGTCCCGAATCCCAGAGCGCTGGTCGTCGTCGTGTCGCAATCGGGGGAAACCGCCGATACCCTGGCGGCGCTCAAGCACGCGAATGGGCTCGGTCACGCGGCCACGCTCGCCGTATGCAACGTGGCGAGCAGCGCCATGATGCGCATGACGCGCCTGCAGTACCTGACGCACGCGGGCGTAGAGATCGGGGTGGCCTCCACCAAGGCCTTCACCACCCAGCTGACGGCGCTCTTCATCCTCGGCCTCACCCTGGCCAAGCTGCGCGGGCGACTGGCGGCGGAGGAAGAAGGACGCCACCTGAAGGCGCTCCGGCACCTGCCTACGGCGCTCGGCGCCGTGCTGGCGCTCGAGCCGCAGGTCATCGCCTGGGCCGAGCGCTTCGCGAAGAAGGAGCACGCCCTGTTCCTCGGCCGGGGGTTGCACTTCCCGATCGCCTTGGAGGGCGCCCTCAAGCTCAAGGAAATCTCGTACATCCACGCCGAGGCCTACCCCGCGGGGGAGCTCAAGCACGGGCCCCTCGCGCTCGTGACCAGCGAGATGCCGGTGGTGACCATCGCCCCAAACGACGCGCTCCTCGAGAAGCTGAAGTCCAACATGCAGGAGGTCCGGGCGCGGGGCGGGGAGCTCTACGTCTTCGCCGACGGCGGCAGTCGCATCGCCGCCGCCGCGGGCGTCAACGTCATCCGCCTGCCCGAGCACTATGGCCTGCTGTCACCCATTCTTCACGTGGTGCCGCTACAACTGCTCGCCTACCATACCGCGCTCGCCCGGGGGACGGACGTCGACAAGCCGAGGAATCTGGCGAAGTCCGTCACAGTAGAATAGCCGTTCGATCCTAATCTCGTTGCCTTCTGAGGAGGGGTGCAATGTCCATCAAGAGAATCGCGGCCGCAACGATCGTCGCCAGCCTGTTTTCCACGAGCGCGCAGGCCCAGGTCGAGGTGCAGTGGTGGCACTCGATGACCGGCGCGCTGAACGACAAGCTGAACGACGTTGCCGACAAGTTCAACGCCAGCCAGAAGGAATACAAGATCGTCGCGACCTATAAAGGCTCGTACCCCGAGTCCATGACCGCTGCGATCGCGGCGTTCCGTGCCGGGAACGCGCCGCACATCCTGCAGGTCTTCGAGGTCGGGACCGCGACGATGATGGCGGCCAAGGGCGCCATCGTTCCCGTGGCCAAGGTGATGTCCGATGCCAAGGAGCCCTTCAATCCGAAGGCGTACCTGCCGACGGTGACGGGCTACTACTCGGACCTCAAGGGCAACATGCTGTCGTTTCCGTTCAACAGCTCGACGGCGCTGTTCTACATCAACAAGGATGCGTTCAAGAAGGCGGGCCTGAAGCCGGAGGCGCCGAAGACCTGGAAAGAACTGCGCAGCGTCGCGGCGAAGCTGAAGGGATCCGGGCAGGATTGCGTCTATACGACGGCCTGGCCGTCGTGGCTGCACATCGAGAACTTCAGCGCGTGGCACAACGTGCCGATCGGCACCAAGCAGAACGGCATGGGCGGGTTTGACACCAAATTCACCATCAATTCGCCGCTGCACGTGCGCCACATCGACATGCTCGGCGACATGGCCAAGAAAGGGCTGTTCACCTACGCCGGCCGCACCAACCAGGGCGACGCCAAGTTCGCGAGCGGCGAATGCGCCATGTTCACAGGGAGCGCGAGCGCGCTCGGCAACATCATCAAGGCTGGAAAGGTCGACTGGTCGGTCAACATGCTTCCCTACCACGACGACGTGAAGGGTGCGCCGCAGAACTCGATCATCGGCGGGGCGTCGCTCTGGGTCATGAGCGGCAAGAAGGCCGAGGAGTACAAGGGCGTGGCGCGGTTCCTCGCCTTCCTGTCGCAGCCCGAGGTGCAGATGGAATGGCACAAGGCCACCGGATACGTTCCGATCACGCAGGCCGCGTACGACATGACCAAGAAGTCCGGCTTCTACGAGAAGAACCCCGGCCTCGAGCTGCCGATCAAGCAGCTCACCAACAAGACGCCGACGGAAAACTCCAAGGGCCTGCGCTTCGGCAACTTCGTCCAGGGCCGCACGGTGATCGAGGAGGAGATGGAGACCGTGTTCGCCGGCAAGAAGGACGCCAAGACCGCGCTCAACGCCGCGGTCAAGCGGGGCAACGAGCTCCTGCGGCAATTCGAGGCGGCGAACAGATAACCGGCCGGAAAAGGGCGCTTCGGCGCCCTTTTCGTTTCCATGGAAAAACGCGTCGTATTCCGGTCTGCGTGGCTGCCGTATGCGCTGGTGGCGCCGCAGATCGCGATCACGCTGGTGTTCTTCTTCTGGCCCGCGGTGCAGGCGGTGTGGTACTCGTTCCAGCTGCAAGACGCCTTCGGACTGAAGACGCAGTTCGTCGGCCTGGAAAACTACGCCACGCTGTTCAGGGATCCCGGCTACCTGGCTTCATTCAAGGTGACCGCGATCTTCAGCATCCTGGTCGCGTTCTCGGGGATCGCCATCTCGCTCCTGCTCGCGACGATGGCCGACCGCGTGCTGCGCGGCGCGCTCGCCTACAAGACGCTGCTGGTCTGGCCCTACGCCGTGGCCCCCGCGATCGCGGGGGTGCTGTGGGCGTTCATCTTCGCGCCCTCGATCGGCATCATCAGCTACGTCCTCAAGGGCTGGGGGATCGACTGGAACTGGTTTATTGACGATGAGCAGGCGATGCTGCTGATCGTGATCGCATCGGTGTGGAAGCAGATCTCCTACAACTTCCTGTTCTTCCTCGCCGGACTGCAGTCGATCCCGAGGTCGCTGATCGAGGCCGCCGCCATCGACGGCGCCGGCCCGTTCCGGCGCTTCTGGACGATCGTCTTCCCCCTCCTGTCGCCGACCACCTTCTTCCTGCTGGTCGTCAACATCGTCTACGCGTTCTTCGAAACCTTCGGCGTCATCGACGCCACCACGCAGGGCGGACCCGGCCAGTCGACCCAGATCCTGGTCTACAAGGTCTACCACGACGGGATCAAGGCGGCCGATCTCGGCGGCTCTTCGGCGCAATCGGTGATCCTGATGGTGATCGTGATCGCCTTGACGGTGGCGCAGTTCCGCTTCATCGAGCGAAAGGTGCAGTATTGATGGTCGAGAACCGGCCATGGCTGACCGTCCTGTCGCACGCGGTGCTGATCCTGGGCGTGCTCGCAGTGGCGTTTCCGCTCTACGTCACCTTCGTGGCATCGACGCTCCCCCTGCAGGCCATCATGCAGGCCCCGATGCCCCTCGTTCCCGGCGACCAGCTCCTCGAGAACTACGCGCAGGTGCTCGGGGCCGGCGGCACGACGGGGTCGAAGGCGGCGGTCTCCCGCATGCTCGCCAACAGCCTCGTGATGGCATTGCTGATCCCGCTGGGCAAGATCGTGATTTCCATCGTATCGGCTTTCGCGATCGTCTACTTCCGCTTTCCGCTGCGGATGTTCTTCTTCTGGATGATCTTCGTCACCCTGATGCTGCCAGTGGAGGTGCGCATCATCCCCACCTTCAAGGTGATCTCGGACCTCGGCATGCTCAATAGCTATGCAGGACTCACGGTACCGCTGATTGCCTCGGCGACGGCCACCTTCCTCTTCCGCCAGTTCTTCATGACCGTGCCGGACGAGCTGGCCGAGGCGGCGCGCGTCGACGGTGCATCGCCGATGCGCTTCTTCTGGGACGTCCTGCTGCCGCTGTCCAGGACCACCATGGCGGCGCTGTTCGTCATCCAGTTCATCTACGGCTGGAACCAGTACTTGTGGCCGCTGCTGATCACGACCGACGAGTCCATGTACACGGCGGTCATCGGCATCAAGCGGATGATCGTCGGCGGCGACGCCGCCAACGAGTGGCACCTCATCATGGCCACCGCGATCCTCGCCATGCTGCCGCCCGCGCTGGTGGTGCTGCTGATGCAGAGATGGTTCGTGAAGGGCCTCGTGGAAACGGAGAAATGAGCAGAGGAACATGGCTGCTGTAAGCCTGCGCGACGTGAGGAAGTCCTACGGAGACCTGCAGGTCATCCACGGGGTCAACATGGACATCGCGGACGGCGAGTTCATCGTTATTCTCGGCCCCTCGGGCTGCGGGAAGTCGACGCTGCTGCGCATGGTCGCCGGCCTGGAAGCGATCACGTCCGGCGAGATCCGCATCGGCGAGCGCGTCGTCAATGACCTGGAGCCGACCGACCGCAACATCGCCATGGTGTTTCAGAATTACGCGCTCTATCCGCACATGACCGTGTACGAGAACATGTCTTACGGCCTTCGCATCAAGAAGCTGCCCAAGGAAGAGATCGACAGGCGGGTGCGGCGGGCAGCGGAGATCCTCGAGCTCGGGAAGTACCTCGAGCGCCGCCCCCGGCAGCTTTCGGGCGGACAACGCCAGCGCGTCGCAATGGGCCGGGCCATCGTGCGCGAGCCCGCGGTGTTCCTGTTCGACGAGCCGCTCTCCAACCTCGACGCCAAGCTGCGCGTGCAGATGCGCGCCGAGCTGCAGTCGCTGCACCGCCGCCTGAGCACCACGAGCCTGTTCGTCACCCACGACCAGATCGAGGCCATGACGCTCGCGCAGCGCATGATCGTGATGAACGCGGGGCGCGCCGAGCAGATCGGCAAGCCGCTCGAGGTCTACGAGAAGCCGGCCACGACCTTCGTCGCGAGCTTCATCGGCTCGCCGCCCATGAACCTGATTCCGCAGGAGCGCGGCGGCAAGCCGGTGATCTTCGGCATCCGGCCCGAGCACCTCGAGCCCTGCAGCGAAGCCGACGCCAACCTGGTGCTGGAGGTCGACCTGGTCGAGCCGCTCGGCGCCGACACGCTTGTCTATGGTCACATTGCCGGCAACCCCGCCCGGGTGGCGGCGCGGATGCACGCTTCCCTGGCGTCCCGGCCGGGACGCCTCGCGCTACGCTACGACCCGGCACGCGCGCACTACTTCGACCCGCAGAGCGGCGCACGAATCGACGGCTGAGCTGTCGAACCGCGCATGACGCCGTACGACGCGGTCATCGTGGGAGGCGGGCATAACGGCCTGACCTGCGCCGCCTACCTGGCCCGGGCCGGCCTGAAAGTCCGGGTGCTGGAGCGCCGCGGCGTTGTGGGAGGAGCGGCAGTCACCGAGGAGTTCCACCCGGGATTCCGCAACTCCGTCGCCGCCTATACCGTCAGTCTCCTGCAGCCCAAAGTGATCCGCGACTTGCGGCTCGTGGAGCATGGCCTGCGCATCGTGGAGCGGCCGCTTGCCAACTTCCTGCCGCTCGACGACGGATACCTGAAGATCGGCGGCGGTCCGCAGGCCACGCAGCGCGAGGTGGCGAGGTTCTCCAAGCGGGACGCCGACCGCCTCTCCGAGTACTGGAGGACGATCGACCGCGTGGGCGACGTACTGCGCGAGCTGGTCCTGAGATGCCCGCCGAACGTCGGCGGCGGAGTGCAGGACCTCTTTCGCGCTCTCCAGGCAGGCCGGCTGTTCAAGGCGCTCGACATGGAGGCGCGCCGCGACCTGCTCGCGTTCTTCACGCGCTCGGCGGGCGAGCTGCTCGACGAGTGGTTCGAGTCCGTGCCGATCAAGGCCGCCTACGGCTTCGACGCCGTGGTCGGCAACTATGCAAGCCCTTACCATCCGGGCACGGCCTACGTGCTGCTCCACCATGTCTTCGGCGAGGTCAACGGCAAGCGCGGCGCCTGGGGCCACGCCATCGGCGGCATGGGCGCGATCAGCGACGCGCTCGCGGCCGAGGCGCGCCGCCTCGGGGTCGAGATCACCTGCGGCTCGCCCGTTGCGCGGGTGACGAAAGGGAAAGTGCTCATGGAGGACGGCACCGAGGTCAGCGCCCGTGCTGTGGTGGCGAACGTGAACCCGAAGCTGCTCTACACGAAGCTCGTCGCGCCGGGCGAGCTGCCGCCGGAGTTCCTCGCGCGCATGCAGCACTACCGCTGCGCCTCGGGCACCTTCCGCATGAACGTCGCGCTCTCCCGGCTGCCGCGCTTCAGCGTCCTTCCGCAAGAGGGCTCGCACCATGGCGCAGGAATCATCATGGCGCCCTCGCT
The DNA here is from genome assembly GCA_965233165.1 of uncultured bacterium. Lineage (GTDB taxonomy): Bacteria > Pseudomonadota > Gammaproteobacteria > Burkholderiales > SG8-39 > SCGC-AG-212-J23. The sequence goes on from CBDDRX010000126.1 coordinate 10,776, forward strand.
GGCATACATGGACCGGGCGTACGCCGATGCGAAAAGCGAAGGGATCTCGCGCGCGCCGATCGTCGAGATGGTGATCTCGAGCATGCTGGACGACACGCTCGCCCCCAAGGGGCAGCACGTGGCGAGCCTCTTCTGCCAGCACTTCGATCCGGGTGCCGACTGGGCGGTCCGCAAGGACGAGGCGGTGCGGCGCATTTTCGACGTCGTCGAGTCCCACGCGCCGGGCTTCCGCGCGAGCGTGCTCGGCCACAGTGCGCTTTCGCCGGCGGACCTGGAGCGCGAGTTCGGCCTGGTGGGCGGCGACATCTTCCACGGCGCCCTCGCGCTCGACCAGCTCTGGTCTTCGCGGCCGATGCTCGGCTACGCGGATTACCGCGGGCCCATCGCGGGACTCTACTTGTGTGGATCCGGCGCGCATCCGGGCGGCGGGGTGACGGGGGCGCCCGGGCACAACTGCGCTCGCGAGGTGCTGCGCGACTTCGGCAAGCGCTTCCGGGGTTAAACTGCCCCTCCCGAGGTGACCCCATGACCATCTACATGCAGCAGGCCGCGCGCACCGCCCAGCTGCCGATGAGCGAGGCGGAGCGCAAGGCGCGCGTCGCGCTCGCCGCCTGCTACCGCGTCTTCGACATGCTCGGCTGGACCGAGATGATCTTCAACCACATCACCCTGCGGGTCCCGGGCCCGGAGCCGCGGTTCCTCATCAATTCGTTCGGCCTGCACTACCGCGAGGTCAAGGCGAGCAACCTCGTGCTGATCGACCTCGAAGGAAACATCCTCCGCGACACGGGCTGGCCGATCAACCGCGCCGGCTTCGTCATCCATTCGGCGATCCATGGCGCGATGCCGGACGCGCATTGCGTGATGCATACCCATACGACGAACGGCGTCGCCGTGTCCTGCCTGAAGGACGGGCTGTCGAGCGATAATTTCTACGGCGCGATGCTTCATGGCCGCGTCGCGTACCATGACCTGCAGGGCGTGACAGTCGACACCTCCGAGCGCGGGAGCATCGTGCGCGACCTGGCGGGCAAGCCGGTGATGCTGCTGCGCAACCACGGCCTGCTGGCCTGGGGGGAGAGCATCGCCGAGGCCTACCTGCGGCTCTGGACCCTGCAGCGCGCCTGCGACGTGCAGGTCGCCGCGGCACAGGCGGGCGGGCCGATCACGCGGCTGTCGCAGCCGGTCATCGACCGCATGCTGGCCGAGTCGGGTCCGGGCGAGAAGCGCACCTGCGAGGACGTCTTTGCAGCGCTGGTCCGCCTGGTCGACGCGCGAGACCCGTCCTACCGGGACTGACAGGTTGACGTTAACGTAAACGTCAAATAGCCTAGCCTTCCTATGACCGACCTGTCGGACTCGGGCAAGCTCATCTACAAGGCGAAGCACAAGATCCGCTTCGTCACGGCGGCGAGCCTGTTCGACGGCCACGACGCATCGATCAACATCATGCGCCGGATCCTCCAGGGCTCCGGCGCCGAGGTCATCCACCTCGGCCACAACCGCTCGGTGGACGAGATCGTCACCGCCGCGGTGCAGGAGGACGTGCAGGGCATCGCCATCTCGTCCTACCAGGGCGGGCACATCGAGTTCTTCAAGTACGCGATCGACCTGCTGCAGGAGCGCGGCGGCGCGCATATCCAGGTGTTCGGCGGCGGCGGCGGCGTGATCGTCGCCGACGAGATCGAGGAGCTGCAGAAGTACGGCGTGGCACGCATCTACACGCCGGAGGACGGCCAGAGGATGGGGCTGCAGGGCATGATCAACGACATGCTGGCGCGCTGCGATTTCAGCCCGGCGCAGACGCAGCCGAAGACCCTCGCCCAGACCATCACCGCGCTGGAGCTGAAGGTTCTCGATTCGAAGCAGGTCCTGGAGAGCGCGAAAGGCAGGACGGCCCCGGTTCTCGGAATCACCGGCACGGGCGGGGCGGGCAAGAGCTCCCTGACCGACGAGCTGGTGCGCCGCTTCCGGCTCGACCAGGACGACGCGCTGAAGATCGCGATCCTGTCCGTCGACCCGACGCGCCGCAAGACCGGCGGCGCGCTGCTCGGCGACCGGATCCGGATGAACGCGATCCAGGGCGGGAGCATCTTCATGCGCTCCCTCGCCACGCGCGACGCGGGCAGCGAGCTCTCGGCGGCCATCGGCGATGCGATTGCCGCGTGCAAGGCGGCGGGCTATGACCTGGTGATCGTCGAGACCGCCGGCATCGGCCAGGGCGACGCGGCGATCGTGCCGCACGTCGACGCCTCGCTCTACGTGATGACGCCCGAGTTCGGCGCGGCGAGCCAGCTCGAGAAGATCGACATGCTCGACTTCGCCGACTTCGTGGCGATCAACAAGTTCGACCGCAAGGGCGCCGAGGACGCGCTGCGCGACGTGCGCAAGCAAGTGCAGCGCAACCGGCAGAGCTTCGGCGCCTCGCCCGAGGCAATGCCGGTCTTCGGCACGGTCGCCGCGCGCTTCAACGACGACGGGGTCACGGCCCTGTACCACGCGGTCGCGGAGAAGCTCGCCTCCCAGGGCCTCAAGCTCAGGCCGGGGAAGCTCCCCAAGCCCGAAAGCAGGAGCTCATCGGCGGTGAGCGCGGTCGTGCCGCCGCAGCGCCAGCGCTACCTCGCGGAGATTGCCGAGACGGTGCGCGGGTATCACGCCTTTGCCGAAGCGCAGGCGAGGGTGGCGCGGGAGCGCCAGCAGCTCAGCGCCGTGAGGGGCATGATCACGGCGAAGGACGAGGTCGAGGCCCTGCTGAAAGCGCGTGCGCTGGATGCCGGGGCGCAGGAGTTGCTCGATTCATGGCCGCGGACCCGCGAGGCGTATTTGGGCGACGAGCAGGTGGTGACCGTCCGGGGCCGCGAACAGCGCACCGCGCTCAGGCACACCTCGCTGTCGGGAACGAAGGTGCCGAAGGTGGCGCTGCCGAGGTACGAGGACCACGCGGAGCTGCTGCGCTGGCGCATGCGCGAGAACGTGCCGGGCGAGTTCCCCTACACCGCCGGGGTGTTCCACTTCAAGCGCGAGAACGAGGACCCGACGCGCATGTTCGCGGGCGAGGGCGATCCGTTGCGCACCAACAAGCGCTTCCACCTGCTCTCGAAGGACCTGCCGGCGAAGCGCCTGTCCACCGCCTTCGACTCGGTGACGCTCTACGGCTTCGACCCGGACGAGCGCCCGGACATCTACGGCAAGGTCGGGAACTCGGGCGTGTCGATCGCGACGCTCGACGACATGAAGGTCCTCTACTCGGGTTTCGACCTCGTCGACCCGCAGACGTCCGTGTCGATGACCATCAACGGGCCCGCCCCGACGATCCTCGCCATGTTCTTCAATACGGCGATCGACCAGCAGGTGGAGAAGCTCGGCCGCAAGCCGACTGAGGAAGAACTGAAGAAGATCAAGGCGGAAACCCTGGCCGCGGTCCGCGGGACGGTCCAGGCGGACATCCTGAAGGAAGACCAGGGGCAGAACACCTGCATCTTCTCGACCGAGTTCTCGCTCAAGGTGATGGGCGACATCCAGCAGTACTTCATCGAGAACGAGGTGCGGAATTTCTACTCGGTCTCGATCTCGGGCTACCACATCGCCGAGGCCGGCGCGAACCCGATCTCGCAGCTCGCGTTCACCCTGGCCAACGGCTTCACCTTCGTCGAGGCCTACCTCGCGCGCGGCATGGACATCGACGCGTTCGCGCCGAACCTGTCCTTCTTCTTCTCCTACGGCATGGACCCGGAGTACGCGGTGCTGGGCCGCGTCGCCCGGCGCATCTGGGCGGTGGCGATGAAGAAGCGCTACGGGGCGAACGAGCGCAGCCAGAAGCTCAAGTTCCACTCGCAGACTTCCGGGCGCTCGCTGCACGCGCAGGAGATCGCGTTCAACGACATCCGCACCACGCTGCAGGCGCTCATCTCGACCTACGACAACACCAACTCGCTGCACACCAACGCCTACGACGAGGCGATCACCACGCCCACCGAGGACTCGGTGCGCCGCGCGATGGCGATCCAGATGGTCATCAACCGCGAGTGGGGCGTGGCGAAGAACGAGAACCCGAACCAGGGGTCCTTCGTGATCGACGAGCTTACCGACCTGGTCGAGGAAGCGGTGCTCAAGGAATTCGAGGCGATCTCGAGCCGCGGCGGCGTGCTGGGCGCCATGGAGACGGGCTACCAGCGCGGCAAGATCCAGGAGGAGTCGCTCTACTACGAGCACAAGAAGCACGACGGCTCGTACCCGATCATCGGCGTCAACACCTTCCGCAATCCGCACGGTGACGCGACGCCGCAGAAGCTCGAGCTCATCCGCTCCACGGCGGAGGAGAAGGTTTCACAGCTGAAACGCTTGCGGGCGTTCCACAAGAGGAACGAGAAGGATGCCCCTGCGATGCTGGAACGGCTCCGGCAGGCGGTGATTCGAAACGAGAACGTCTTTGCGGTGCTGATGGACGCGGTGCGTGTATGCTCCCTCGGCCAGATCACCCACGCCTTGTTCGAGGTGGGGGGCCAATACCGGCGTAGCATGTAAAGAGGAGGAGAAGAGATGAGATTCGTTCTCGCACTAGCCGCGACCCTGCTTGCCGCGGCCCCTGTGATGGCGCAACCCGCGGCGCAATGGCCCGAGAAGCCGGTGCGCCTGCTGGTGACGGTTGGCGCCGGCGGCGCGGCCGACACCCTGTCGCGCAACCTGGCGAGCGGTTTCGCCCAGCACGCCAACGGCCAGGCGCTGGTGGTCGAGAACCGGCCCGGCGCAGGCGGCACCGTCGCCGCGACCGCGCTGACGCGCGAGAAGCCCGATGGCTACACCCTGTTCCTGGCCGAGGTCGGCCCCAATGCCGTCTCGCATACGCTCGCCAAGCTGTCGTACGACCCGCACACTGCGTTCACGCCGATCATCCACGTCGCCAACCTGCCGGCGGTGGTGCTGATCCGCTCCACGCTGCCGTACAAGACGCTCGGGGAGTTCATCGAGGCCGCGAAGAAGCAGCCCGGCAAGTTCAACTACGCCTCGGCGGGCCTCGGCAACTGGACGCATCTCTTCCACGCCTACCTCAACAGCCGTGCCGGCATCGATCAGGTCAACGTCGTGTACCGGTCGGGCGCCGAAATGCTCACGTCGCTGCTGCGCGGAGACGCGGACACGGCGATCATCACGGTCTCGACCTCGCTGGGCCAGGTGCGCGACGGCAAGATCCGCGCGCTCGCCGGTGCCTCGATGCGGCCGATGCGGCAGCTGCCCGACGTGCCGCCGGCCGGACAGACCATCCCCGGCTTCGACGTCAGCGTCTGGCACGGCATCGCCGGTCCTGCGGGCATGGATCCGGCCCTGGTGGCGCGAATCAACCAGGTGTTCAACCAGGTGCTGCAGGTGCCGCAGGTGCGCACCGCGATCACCGAAGCCCAGGCGGCCGATATCGTCGGCGGCACGCCGCAGCAGTTCGATGCCTTCATCAAGGCCGAGCTGAAGCGCTGGCCGGAGGTCGTCAAGGCCGCCGGCATCAAGGCCGAGTAGCCAGGAAGCTAGAAGTCGGCGCCGTCCTCCGCGGCGGCGCGCTTCGCCTGGTGGCGGCGATGCTGCCATAGCGCGAGCCCGATCGAGGCGGCCGAGAGCAGGAGCAGGCCGCCCGAGATCGGGCGGGTCAGGAACAGCCAGGGGTCCGCGTCGGTCATGATCGACCGCACCAGGTTGATCTCGATCTGGTCGCCCAGGATGACGCCGAGGATGAACGGCGCGAGCGGAAAGCCGAACTTCACCATGCCGTAGCCGAGCAAGCCGAAGACCAGCAGGATGTAGACATTGGCCATGGTGTTGTTGAGCGCGTAGGCGCCGATGGTGCACAGCACCAGCACCACCGGGAACAGCACCGCCTTGGGCACGGTGGTGACGCGCAGCATCCAGCGCGAGCCTGCCCACATGATGGCCACCATGATCGGGTGCGCGACGAGATAGGCGGCGAACATGCCGTAGGCGAGCGTCGCGTTCTGCGAGATGAACAGCGGCCCGGACTGGATGCCGTGGATCGTCAGCGCGCCGAGCATCACCGCGGTCACGGCGTCCCCGGGTATGCCGAAGGCCATGATCGTGACGAGCGAGCCGCCGACGTTGGCGTTGTTGGAGGCTTCCGAGGCGACGATGCCCTCCGGCGCGCCGGTGCCGAAGCGCTCCGGGTGGCGGGAGAATTTCTTCGCCTGGTCGTAGGCCATCATGCTCGCGGCGCTGCCGCCGATCGCCGGCAGCACGCCGATCAGCACGCCGATGAACGCGCACCACAGGAGCTGGAACGGCCGCGACAGGACCTCCCAGATTACCTTCGCCTGGCGCACGGCGAGGCTCGCGGCCCGGCCCACGGCCGCGGCAGCGGGCGCGCCCGCGCCGCGCTCCAGCTCGGTCATGATCTGGGCGAAGGCGAACACGCCGATCAGCACCGGCAGGAAGTCGATGCCGCCGGCGAGGAATGCAATGCCCAGTCCCAGCCGCTCCTGCCCCATCACCGGATCGGTGCCGAGGATGGTCACGACGCAGCCCAGCGCGCCCGCGATCAGGCCCTTGACGAGCGAGGACTCCACCAGCCCGGCGACCATCGACAGCGCGAGGATGAAGAGCGAGAAGAACTCCCACGGCCCGAACTGCAGGGCGATGCGCGCAAGCGGCGCGGTCGCGGCGATGAGGAACACGCCGCCCAGCAGGCCGCCGAAGAACGAGGCCCAGATGCCGATCCAGATCGCGCGCCCGGGCTCGCCCTTCCTGGCCATCGGATGGCCGTCGAAAGTGGTGGCGATGGCCGACGGCGTGCCCGGCAGGCCGAGGAGCACCGCGGTCACCATCCCGCCGGCGGAGCCGCCGACATAGACGCCGGTCATGGCCGCGAGGCCCTGCAGCGGGTCGAGGCCGAAGGTGAAGGGCAGCACCACGATGATGGTCATGGTGATGGTGACGCCCGGCAGCGCGCCGCCCAGAATGCCGGCCAGCGTGCCGAGCGCGAGCGGCACCAGGTACTTCACCTGCATCAGGTTCGCGAGGCCGGCGCCGAGCAGCTCGAACATGGACTAGAAGCCGGTCCAGCTGCCGCGCGGCAGCAGCACGAGGAGGTAGCGCTCGAAGACGACATAGGTCGCGGCGGACGTGACCAGGCCGACCAGCGCCGCGCGCGCCCAGGCGCGGGCGCTGCCCGGCGGATCGAGCAGCGCATTCACCGCCGCGACGTAGGCGAAGGTGGCGACGCGAAAGCCGAGAAACGGCAAGGCGCCGGCGTACAGGCCGAACAGCGCGAACATGGCGGCCACCATCCGATAGTCGATCGCGGGCACCGGCGCCACTTTCCCGCGCGACAGCAGCGAGGAGAGCACCAGCCACGCCGACAGCAGTGCGGTCACGCCCAGCACGATGCGGGGATAGAACCCCGGGCCGATCGGCACCATGGGGTTTCCCTTCAGGCCGAGGGTGAGCCCGAAAAGAACGAGGCTCGCAGTGAGGACCGCGAGCCCCGCCCAGCCATCCCTGCCGAGTTTCAACGCTTCAGCAAGCCAAGGTCCTTCGCCAGGTTCTTGTTGAGCTCGTCGTTCTCCTTCAGCCAGGCCGCATAGGCCTTGCGATCGAGGTAGGCGACGTCGGTGGCCTGCTTCTTCATCGATTCGGCGAACGCCGGCTCCTTCACGGTCGCGGCGCACGCCGATTCGAGCTTGGCCAGCACCGCGCCCGGCGTGCCCTTGGGCGCGAGGACGCCGCGGCTCACCGTGTAGCTCACGTTCACGCCCAGCTCCTTGAGCGTCGGCACGTTCGGCATCTCCGGGCTGCGCTTGTCGGTGCCGATGGCGATGAACTTGAGCTGGCCGGCCTCGACCTTGCCTTTCTGCGTCAGGTTCGAGTCGGTGAGGTCGATGTGCCCGCCGAGGATCGCGTTCATGCGCGGCGCGAGGCCCTCATAGGAGACGTACTTGAACTTGATGCCCGCGGCCTTCTCGATCAGCGCGGGGAAGAAGTGGCTGGTCGAGCCCAGCGTCGCGCCGGCCGTGATCTGTCCCGGGCGCGCCTTGGCGTCGGCGAACATCCCCTTCCAGTCGTTCCACGGCGTCTTCGGACTCGCGGTGAGCACCGAGGGCGTCGAGGACACGAGGCACACCGGCTCGAAGTCGGTGTAGTTCACGTCGGCCACGCCGGTGTAGTAGGTGGAGTGGATGTAGTCGTGCACGCCGTAGATCGTGTAGCCGTCCGGGGGCGAGTCCTTCGCTTCCTTCGCGCCCTTGGTGCCCGAGGCGCCGCCGACATTGGCGATCACGACCGGCTGGCCGAGGTGCTTCTGCAGCAGCGGCGCGTAGGGACGGAAGATGTTGTCCGTGTCGCCGCCGGCCGCCCAGGGAACGATCAGCTTGATCGGGCGATCCGGATACGTCTGCGCAGTGGCGACATTGGTCGCCAGGGCCGCAGTCACGGCCGCGGCAAGGCAAAGCAGTCTCATGGTTCCTCCTCCTTGTGAATAGAATCCTTGTGTGAAAGTAGCATTCATTGGCGGAGGCGTCATTGCTCGGCTGGCGCTGGAGCGCATCAGCGGCGGCGAGCTGGGGGATTTCGCCCCGGTGGGCATCCTCGGGCGCAGCGAGCGCTCGAAGGGGCGCGATCTTGCAGCGCAATACGGCATCCCCTACCTGCTCGACCGGACGGCGCTCCTCTCGACCCGGCCCGACGTCGTGGTCGAGGCCGCCTCCCATGACGCGGTGCGGGAGCATGCCGCGCCGCTCCTCCAGGCGGGCGTGTCGCTCATCGTGCTCTCCGGCGGTGCGCTCCACGACGATGCGCTGCGCGGGCGCCTCGAGCGCCTTGCCGCGCAGAAGCAGGCGTTCCTCTACGTGCCCTCGGGCGGCATCGGCGGGCTCGATGCGCTGAAGGCGGTCGTCGCGGCCGGCTGCGACGAGGTCGAGATCGCCGTGACCAAGCCGCCGGCCGCGTGGAAGAACATCCCCTACGTCGAGCAGCTCGGCGTGGATCTCGACCGGTTGCCTGCGCCCCGGACGCTGTTCGAGGGCACCGCGCGCGAAGGCGTGCCGCATTTCCCCCAGAACGTGAACATCGCCGCCGTGCTTTCCATGGCGGGCATCGGCTTCGACCGCACGCGGCTGAAGGTGGTGGCGGACCCGGCGCTGAAGCTCAACACGCACACCATCACGGTGCGGGGCCGCACCGGGACGATCAGCCTCAAGTTCGAGTCGGTGCCCTTTCCCGACAATCCCAAGACCGCGATGCTCGCCTGCTACAGCGCCCTCGCCGCGCTGAAGGAGTTCGGCGCCCGCGTGCGCTACGGCACCTGAGCGCCTACACCCGCTCCGGGTGGTAGTACCAGTCGTCCAACTTGGAGAATGCCTCGAATTCGCGCACGAACCCGTGCGGCGCCAGGCGCGCCTGGATCTCGCTGCGGCGCGGCTCCTGGTGGTTGTGCTCGATCGTGATGATGCGCGGGCGATAGCGCGCGAAGTCCAGGCCGTCGAGCACGTCGAGCTCCGCGCCCTCGACGTCGATCGACAGGTAGTCGATGTCCCGCGGCGCGCCGTGCTGTGCGAGCAGATCGGTGAGCGAAACCGTGTCGACGAGGATCGTCTTGCTCGCCGCGCGGCGGTCTGCGGCGTACTGGTCGCCGGCCGCGTGGCTCTTGAGCGTCGCGTATTCAGGGATGGTCTCCCCGGCGTAAAACTCCAGGCGCTCCCCGCTGCGCCGCCAGACGCAGCGCTCGTCGATGCGCGCCGAGCGGTTGGCGCGCAGGGCAGCGTGCCAGTACGGAAACGGCTCGGCGAGGATGCCGGTCCAGCCAAGCTCGCGTTCGAGCAGCCAGGTGTTGCTCAGGTCGACGCCATTCGTTGCCCCGAACTCGACGAAGTAGCCCTCGCGCTTGTCGCGCAGCTTGTAGGCGACATAGCAGTCCTGGAAGATCTGCGCCCGCGACCGGCCCAGGTAGGCGACGCAATGCCCCAGGAACCCGAACGTGGCGGGATCGGCCTCGCCCGGCCGGCCCTGCATGCTGTGGCCGGTGAGGTACGCCCAGAGGAAGCTCACGCCCCCGGTCGTCCAGAGCGTGGGAAGGCTGGTCTGGGTGGTGATGGCGTTCCTCGCGAGGCTCAGTTCACCGTGGCGCCGGTGGTCTTGACCACGCGGCCCCATTTCTCGTGCTCGGCGCGGATGTAGGCGTCGAACTCGCGCGGCGCCATCGCCGCCGCCTCCACGCCCGCGCCGCGGAACTGCTGCTGGAGCTCGCGATCCTGGAGCGCTTTCGCGGTCTCGGCGTGCAGGCGTTGCACGATATCGGCGGGCAAGGCGGCCGGGCCCAGCAGGCCGAGCCAGAGCGTGGCCTCGTACCCAGGTACGCCCGCCTCGGCGAGCGTCGGAACATCGGGGAGCTCGCTCCAGCGGCGCGCGCCCGTGACCCCAAGCACGCGCAGCTTGCCGCCCCGCAAGGGCGAAAGCACGTTGGGGATCCCGGCGAAGGACACGGCGACCTGGCCGCCGATGAGGTCCTGCATCGCCGGCCCGCTTCCCTTGTAGGGCACATGGTTCAGCTGCACGCCCGCCATCGCGCCGAACAGCGCGCCGACGAGGTGCTGCGCACTGCCATTCCCGGAGCTCGCGAAATCGATCTGCCCGGGACGCGCCTTCGCAGCGGCGACGAGCTCAGCGACCGACGAGACGGGCAGCTTCAGGGGATTGATGACCAGCGCATACGGGCCCGACCCGACCAGGGAAACCGGCGTGAAGTCGCGGAGCGAATCGTACGGAAGTGTGCGGTACAGGTGTGCGCTGATGACGTGCGGCGTGGCGGTGAAGAGGAGAGTATGGCCATCGGGAGCGGCCTTCGCGACCTCGTTCGCGCCAATGGTGCCGCCGGCGCCCGGGCGGTTCTCCACCACGAACTGCCGGCCGAAGGCCGCCGAGAGCCGCGGCGTGACCAGGCGCGCCGGGACGTCGGCGAACCCGCCGGGGGAGAGCGGCACCACGATGCGCACCGGGCGCGAGGGCCACGTCTGCGCCGCAGCTGAAGTGCTGAGCGCGAGAAAAACGACAACGAGGAGCTTCATCCCCGGTAGACCGGTTGCGGCTGCGTGAAGAACGCGTGGAGGAGGTGGTACACGGTGAGGTAGTTCTTCTGCTGGAAGCTCGCGTGCGAGATGCCTTCCATGACCGTGAACTGCTTGTCCGGGTGCGGCAGGCGGCGGAAGAAGGCGAGGAGGTCGTCGACGCCCGCGATCCCGTCGTGCTCGCCGCGCAGGAGCAGGGTCGGCACCGGGATCTTCTCCGGGTCGACCAGCGGCAGCTTCGAGCACATGTCGACATACGTGCCGGTGGGAACGGAATCATCGAGCGCGAGGATCGCGTCGGCGAAGGCCTCGATGGTCGCCTCGTCGGCCGTGCCGGGATGGTCGCGCGTGAAGATGCTGCGCACGAACGCGCGGTCGATCGGCCTGCGGTTCTTCGCCTGGAACTCCGGCAGGCGCTTCCTGCGCTCGGCGAGCGTCGGGCTGCCTTCGCCGGTCCAGACGAACGCGTCGAGCGCGAGGCGCGCGATGCGTTCCGGATGGCGCTGGGTGAAGAGCGCGGCCTTGAGCGCTCCCGAGGAGATGCCGTACACCAGGAGCTTGTTCGCGCCGGATTGCCCGAGCACGTATTCGGAGGCCACGGCAAGATCGTCCGCGCCGTTCGCGATGTCGCAGTTGATCGGGCGCTTCTTGTCCGAGCGGCCGTAGCCTTCGTTGTCCAGGCACCAGGTGTCGAAGCCGCGCTCGGCAAACCACGCCATGACCGAGGAATGCGGCCGCCCCGGCACGCGCAGGTCGAAGGTCGGCTGCGAAGCCATCGACGACCCGTGCACGAAGAGGATCGTGCCGTTCTTCGCCGCGCCGGCCGTCTTGCGCCAGAGGAAGAGGCGGACGTCGCCCGCGGCGGTTGTCTTGCTTGTCCAGTGCTCCTGCCCGTCCATCATTCCGTCCCGTAGCGCTGCAGCCCTTCGATGTCGAGCACCGTGACGCCGCCGTACTCTAACCGCAACAGCCCCGCCTTCTCCAGCGCCCCGAGCGCCTGATTCACGCGCTGGCGCGAGAGGCCCGTCAAATAGCCGAGCTCCTCCTGCGAGACCTGGAGCTTGAGGTCCCCGCCCGGGTAGAGGAACGGATGGAAGAGCCACGAGAGCGAGCGGGCCACCCGGGCATCCGGCTCGAGCAGCCGCTCATACTCGACCATGGCGATGAACTGCGCGAGCCGCTCGTTCAGCTGGTTGAGCAGGAAGCGGTTGAAGGCGATGCTCGTGTCGAGGAGCCTGCTGAAGGTGCCGCGCGGCATCAGCGCCACGCGCGTTTCCCGCAGGGCGACGGCGTCGTAGCGCCGCGGCTCCGCCTTCAACATGGAGCCCTCGCCGAACCAGCCGCCGGCGGGCACCCCGGTCAGCGTCGCCGCCTTTCCCTCCGGGGAGACGATGCTCAGCTTCACCAGCCCGTCGATCACGCCGACCCAGTGCGTGACCGGCTCGCCCTGGCGACAGACGAAGCCGCCCTGCGGGACGGTGCGCTCGACCAGCTCCAGGTGCACCCGGGCGAGCTCGGCCGCATCCAGGGCCTGGCTCCAGAGCGAAGTACGCAGCGCCTCGTCGAGGGTCATTCTTGAGGAAGCTTAAGGGAGGATTGTCGGCCGGACGACATATTGCGCCAAGTTTTATGCAAGAATTCAATGCCCTGCATCCCCGGTCCAAGGGGTCTCGCAGGGGAAGCACCTGGACTTCGCACCCTGAGGAGGAGCGCGATGGCCGAACAAGCTGGCTCGCTGGACACGTTTCCGAAGCTGTTGCTCGAGCATGCGCGCGTTCGCCCGTCGAAGCCGGCCATCCGCGAGAAGGACCTCGGGATCTGGCAGACCTGGACCTGGGGCCGGTTCGCCGACGAGGTGCGCGCGCTGGCGTGCGGCCTGGCGGCGCACGGGCTGAAGCGCGGCGCCCATATCGCCCTGGTCGGGGACAACCGGCCGCGCATCTATGCCGGCATCGCCGCGGCCCAGTGCCTCGGCGCGATCCCGGTGCCGCTCTACCAGGACGCGGTGGCGGCCGAGATGGCGTTCCCGATCATGAACGCCGAGATCCGCCACGCGATCGTCGAGGACCAGGAGCAGGTCGACAAGATGCTCGAAGTCCTGCCCAGGTGCCCGCAGCTCGAGCACATCTACTACGACGATCCGCGCGGCCTGCGCCACTACTCGCACAAGACCTTGGCTTCGTACGACAGCCTGCTCGAGACGGGCCGCGACATGCTGGCGCGCGATCCGGCGTTCCTCGACGCCGAGATCGCCAAGGGCCGCGCGAGCGATACCGCGGCGATGTTCTTCACCTCCGGGACGACCGGCGTGCCGAAGGGCGTCGTGCTGACCCATGCGAGCCTGATCGACCGCTCGCGCACGATCACCGAATTCGAGGGCCTGACCGAGGACGACGTCGTGCTGGCGTTCATGCCGCCGGCGTGGATCGGCCAGAACATCTTTTCCTACGCGCAGCCGCTCGTGACCGGCTACTGCATCTGCTGCCCCGAGTCGACCGAGACGGTGACCGTGGACATGCGCGAGATCGGGCCGACTTACTACTTCGCGCCGCCGCGCGTCTTCGAGGCGCTGCTCACGCAGGTCTCGGTGCGCATGGAGGACGCCGGGGCGCTGAAGCGGCGCCTGTACCGGTACTTCATGGACGTCGCGCGCCGCGTCGGCGCCCGCATTATGGAAGGAAAGCCGGTCAGCCTTCTCGAGCGGCTGCAGTACAACCTGGGCGATTTCTTCGTCTATGCGCCGCTGCGCAACGTCCTGGGCATGAGCCGGGTGCGCATCGCCTACACCGGAGGAGAGGCGATCGGCCCGGACCTCTTCGTCTTCTACCGCTCCCTCGGCATCAACCTGAAGCAGCTCTACGGCTCCACCGAGACGAGCGTGTTCGTCTGCGTGCAGCCGAACGGCCAGGTGAAGTCGGATACCGCGGGGCCGCCGGTCCCGGGCGTCGAACTGAAGTTCACGCCGCAGCGCGAGCTGCTGATCCGCAGCCCCGGGCTCTTCAAGGAGTACTACAAGAACCCCTCGGCCACCGCCGAGGCGAAGGATGGCGAGGGCTGGTTCCACACCGGAGACGCGGGCTACATCGACGGCGACGGGCACCTGAAGATCATCGACCGCGTGAAGGACGTGGGGCGCCTGTCGGTCGGCGCGCTCTTTGCGCCGAAGTATCTCGAGAACAAGCTCAAGTTCTTCCCCTACATCAAGGAAGCGGTGTGCTTCGGGCACGAGAAGCCGTTCGCCTGCGCGTTCATCAACATCGACATGGAGGCGGTCGGCAACTGGGCGGAGCGGCGCGGCCTGCCGTACTCCGGCTACACCGACCTCGCCCAGCAGGACGCGGTCTACGAGCTGGTCGGGCAGTGCGTCGCGCAGGTCAATGCCGACCTCGCGCAGGACCCGGAGCTCGCCGAGTCGCAGATCCACCGCTTCCTGATCCTGCACAAGGAGCTCGACGCCGACGACGAGGAGCTCACGCGCACGCGCAAGGTGCGGCGCGGTTTCATCGGCCAGAAGTACGGCAACCTGGTCGACGCGCTCTACGGCGGCCAGCAGGCGGTCCACGTCGAGGCGCAGGTGCGCTACGAAGATGGCCGCACCGGCACCTACTCGGCGGACCTGAAGATCCGCGACGCCCGGACCGTAGCGCCCCCTGCCGCTCAAGAGCGGCACCAACGGAAAGCGGCATGACGGCGCCGGAAACACACCTGCACGCGCAGGGCCGCAAGGTCGGCGGTGTGGTGCTTGCCGTCGAGGGCGTCTCGCTCGCCTTCGGCGGCGTGAAAGCGCTGCAGGAGGTGTCCTTCGATGTCCGCGAGCATGAAGTGCGGGCGATCATCGGGCCGAACGGCGCCGGCAAGTCGTCGATGCTGAACGTGATCAACGGGGTGTACCACCCGCAGAAGGGCAAGATCCGCTTCAGGAACGAGGAATTCACGGACATGGAGCCGCATCACGCGGCGGTCATGGGCATCGCGCGCACCTTCCAGAACATAGCCCTCTTCAAGGGCATGAGCGTGCTGGACAACATCATGACGGGCCGCAACCTGCGCATGCACGCCGGGATCCTGGCGCAAGCGCTGCGCATTGGTCCCGCCCTGAGGGAGGAGATCGCGCACCGAGAGCGCGTCGAGCGGATCATCGACTTCCTGGAGCTGCAGCCGTACCGCAAGACGCCGGCCGGGCGCCTGCCGTACGGCCTGCAGAAGCGCGTCGACCTCGGCCGCGCGCTCGCCTCCGAGCCGCAGATGCTGCTGCTCGACGAGCCGATGGCCGGGATGAACCTCGAGGAAAAGCAGGACATGTGCCGCTTCATCCTGGACGCGAACGACCAGCTCGGCACGACGCTCGTGCTCATAGAGCACGACATGGGCGTGGTCATGGACATTTCCGACCGCGTCGTGGTCCTCGACTACGGCCGCAAGATCGCCGACGGAACGCCGGATGAAGTGCGCGCGAACCAGGCGATCGTCGACGCCTATCTGGGAGCCAGCCATTGAGCGGCGCCGTCCTTAAGCGCAACCTGCCCGTGCTGGCGCTGGGCGCCGTGCTGCTCGCCGGCCTGTTCGCGCCGCTCGTGCTGAAGCTTTCTGCGCCGGGCTTCTGGACCGAGGTGCTGCTCGGCGGCCTGATGGCGGGCGTCCTCTATTCGCTTGTCGCGCTGGGTTTCGTCCTCATCTTCAAGGCGTCCGGGGTGTTCAACTTCGCCCAGGGCGCGATGGTGCTGTTTGCCGCGCTCGCGGTGGCGCGGCTCTCGGAGCGCATGCCGCTCTGGGTGGCGATCCTGCTTGCGGTGGTGATCATGATCGCGCTCGCCTTTGTCATCGAGCGCGTAGTGCTGCGGCCGCTCGTCAACCAGGAGGGCGTCGCGCTCCTGATGGCGACCCTCGGCGTCACGTACTTCCTCGACGGCTTCGGCCAGACGATCTGGGGCAGCGACATCTACGCGATCGAGCTGGGCATCGCGCGCGAGCCGGTGATGGTGCTCGACAACATCTTCCAGGGCGGCATCCTCATCAACCGCGACGACGTCGCGGCGGCGATCGTCGCCGTGATCCTGGTCGGCGCGCTGGCGCTGTTCTTCCAGAAGACCGCGACCGGGCGCGCCCTGCGCGCGGTGGCGGACGATCACCAGGCGGCCATGTCGATCGGCATCCCGCTCAACCGGATCTGGGTCATCGTCTGGGCGGTCGCCGGCATCACGGCGATCGTCGCGGGGGTGATCTGGGGCGGCAAGCTCGGCGTGCAGTTCTCCATCTCGCTGGTCGCGCTGAAGGCGCTGCCGGTCGTGATCCTCGGCGGCTTCACCTCGGTGCCCGGGGCGATCGTCGGCGGCCTGATCATCGGCGTGGGCGAGAAGATGGCGGAGGTCTTCCTCGGGCCGCCGCTGGTCCAGATGTTCGACCTCGCCGGCGGCGGCATCGAGAACTGGTTCGCCTACATGCTCGCGCTGCTCTTCCTGCTCGTGCGCCCCCAGGGGCTGTTCGGCGAGCGCCACATCGATCGGGTCTGACCAGATGCTCTACCGCGAGAACGGGCAGTTCAAGTCGACCTACGCAGCGGACCTGCAGATGCTGCCCATCCTGCAGGACCGCGTGCTCATGTTCGCGCTCATCGCGTTCGCGTTCGGGGCGGTGCCGTTCCTGGCGAGCGATTATCTGTTCCTGTCGATGCTGATTCCGTTCCTGATCCTCGCGCTCGCCGCGATCGGCCTGAACCTGCTGGTCGGCTACTGCGGGCAGATCTCGATCGGCCACGCCGCGTTCATGGCGGTCGGCGCCTATGCCGCCTACAACCTCGTGCTGCGTCTGCCCTGGCTGAACTTCCTGGTGGTCCTGGTGCTCGCCGGCTTCTTCGCCGCCGCGGCGGGAATGATCTTCGGCATCCCGAGCCTGCGCATCAAGGGCCTGTATCTCGCGGTCGCGACGCTCGCGGCGCAGTTCTTCTCCGACTGGGTGTTCGCGCGGGTGAAGTGGTTCACCGACTACTCGCACTCGGGCTCCGTGTCCACCGCCCCGATCACCCTGTTCGGCTGGACCATCGACACGCCGGTGGAGAAGTACCTCTTCCTGCTCGGCGTGCTGATCGTCTTCACGATCCTCGCCAAGAACCTCACGCGCGGCCACCTCGGTCGCGCCTGGATGGCCACGCGCGACATGGACGTCGCCGCCGAGGTGATCGGCATCCGGCCGGTGTACGCGAAGCTCACGGCGTTCGCGATCAGCGCCTTCTACTGCGGGGTGGCCGGCGCGCTGTGGGGCTTCGTCCACCTCGGGTCCTGGGAGCCGCTCGCGTTCAACCTGACGCTCTCGCTCAACCTGCTGTTCATGATCATCATCGGCGGCATGGGCTCGATCCTCGGTGCGTACTACGGCGCCGCGTTCATCGTCGTGCTGCCGATCCTGCTCAACCAGGTGCCCCAGTGGCTCGGCGTGCCGATCTCGACCGCCACCGCCTCGCACCTGGAGTTCATGATTTTCGGCGCCCTGATCGTGCTGTTCCTGATCCTGGAGCCGCACGGGCTCGCGCGCATGTGGGCGATCGGCAAGGAGAAGCTGCGCCTGTGGCCGTTCCCGCACTGACGGGTCTATGATGGGAAGGTCTTTTTCGAGGAGGATGGATATGAACCTGAAACTGAAGGCAGGCCTTGCCTGTGCCGCGTTCGCGGCCGCGACCTCGGTCGCGGTGACGGCGCACGCGCAGGCGAAGGAGCAGTTCTTCCCGGTGCTTTCGTACCGGACCGGCCCGTACGCGCCGAACGGCATCCCGTTCGCCAACGGCTATGTCGACTACCTGAAGCTAGTGAACGCGCGCGACGGCGGCATCGGCGGCGTGAAGGTCACGTTCGAGGAGTGCGAGACCGGCTACGCCACGGACCGCGGCGTCGAGTGCTACGAGCGCCTGAAAGGCAAGGGTCCGACGGGCGCCACCGCGTTCCACCCGCTGTCGACGGGCATTACGTTCGCCGTGACCGACAAGTCGTTCAATGACCACATTCCGATCATCACGACCGGCTACGGCCGCGCCGACTCGGTCGACGGCACGATCTTCGGCTGGAACTTCCCGCTCGGCGGCACGTACTGGGACGCGGCGGACATGCTGATCCAGCACGTCGGCAAGAAGGAGGGCGGGGTCAACAACCTGAAGGGCAAGAAGATCGCCCTCGTGTACCACGACTCGCCCTACGGAAAGGAGCCGATCGCGCTGCTGCAGGAGCGCGCCAAGATGCACGGCTACCAGCTGATCCTCCTGCCGGTCACGCATCCGGGCGTCGAGCAGAAGGCCACCTGGCTGCAGATCCGGCAGAACCGCCCCGACTACGTGTTCCTGTGGGGCTGGGGCGTGATGAACTCCACGTCCATCAAGGAAGCGGTCGCCACCGGCTATCCGCGCGACAAGATGTACGGTGTGTGGTGGTCCGGGGCCGAGCCCGACGTCACGCCCGCCGGCGAGGGGGCGAAGGGCTACAACGCGCTCGTCTTCCTCGCGCCCGCCGGACAGGGCCGCGTGCACAAGGACATGATCAAGTTCGTGTACGACAAGGGCCTGGGCACCGGCAAGAAGGAGGAGATCGGCGACGTCCTCTACAACCGCGGCCTGGTCGCGGCGATGATGACGGTGGAAGCCGTGAAGCAGGCCCAGGTGAAGTACGGCAAGAAGCCGCTCAAGGGGGAGCAGGTGCGTTGGGGCCTCGAGAACCTGACGATCGACCAGGCGGCGATCAAGCGCCTCGGGTTCGAGGGGTACATGACGCCGATCAGCACCTCTTGCGTCGACCACGCCGGCGGTCGCATCGGTGGCATCCACACCTGGGACGGCAAGAACTGGCAGGTCTCGAAGGAGCGCTACGAGGCCGACCAATCGATCATCAAGCCGATGATCCGCGCCTCGGCCGAGAAATACGGCCAGGAGAAGAAGCTGACCAAGCGCGACTGCGCCAAGGAAAGCCAGTAAGCGAGGGAATACCCGCCCGTGGCGCAGTCCACGGGCGGTTTTTCTTTCCGAGGGAACCATGAAGGCCATGCTGTCGGTCAACGGCATCGAGGTGATCTACAACCACGTGATCCTCGTGCTGAAGGGCGTGTCGCTCGAAGTGCAGGAGGGCGGCATCGTCGCGCTCCTCGGCGCCAACGGCGCCGGCAAGACGACCACGCTGAAGGCGATCTCCAACCTGCTGCGCGCCGAGCGCGGCGACGTGACGAAGGGCTCGATCACCTTCCGCGACCAGCGCATCGACCAGCTCAACCCCTCCGAGCTCGTGAAGCGCGGCATCTGCCAGGTCATGGAGGGCCGCCACTGCTTCCAGCACCTGACCGTGGAGGAAAACCTGCTCACCGGCGCGTACACGCGCGGCATGGCCGGCGACATCCGCGACGACCTCGAGAAGGTCTACCAGTATTTCCCGCGCCTCAAGGAGCGCCGCAGCTCGCAATCGGGCTACACCTCCGGCGGCGAGCAGCAGATGACCGCGATTGGGCGCGCGCTGATGGCGCGGCCGAAGATGATCCTGCTCGACGAGCCCTCGATGGGCCTCGCCCCGCAACTCGTGGAAGAGATCTTCGAGATCGTCAAGGACCTGAACGAGAAGGAGGGCGTGAGTTTCCTTCTCGCGGAGCAGAACACCAACGTCGCGCTGCGCTACGCCGGGTACGGCTACATCCTGGAGAACGGCCGCGTGGTGATGGACGGCGAGGGCAAGTCGCTCGCGGAGAACGAGGATGTGAAGGAGTTCTACCTCGGCTTCTCCTCGGGCGGGCGCAAGAGCTTCCGCGACGTGAAGTCCTATCGGCGGCGAAAGCGTTGGCTCTGAAGAAGAAGTCGAAGGTCGAATACTACGATCGCCTCGAGACGCGTGCCCCGAAGGGCCGCGAAGCGGCGCTCATGCTGGCGCTGCCGAAGCTGATCGCGCACGCGAAGAAGCATGCGCCCGGGTTCTCCCGCATTCTCTCCAAGGTGAATCCAGCGAAGGTGAAGAGCCGCGCTGCGCTCGCCGGGCTTCCGGTCACGCGCAAGTCCGACCTGAAGGCACTGCAGGAGCAGATGCCGCCGCTCGGCGGCCTGAACGCCACGCCGCGCGAGAAGCTCGCCAAGCTGTTCGTCTCCCCCGGGCCGATCTACGAGCCGGAGGGCCACGGCAAGGACTGGTGGCGCACCGCCCGCGGCCTCTTCGCCGGCGGCTTTCGCCCGGGCGACCTGGTCGTCAACACCTTTTCGTACCACTTCACGCCGGCCGGCTCGATGCTCGAGACCGGGGCGCTGGCGCTCGGCTGCACCGTCGTGCCGACGGGGACCGGGCAGACCGAGATGCAGGTGGCGGCGATCCGCGACCTGCGGATCAGCGGCTACATCGGCACGCCGTCCTTCCTCAAGCTGATCGTCGAGAAGGCCGACGAGCTGAAGGCCGACCTCTCGTGCCTGAAGAACGCGCAGGTCGGGGCGGAGTACCTGCCACCCGCGCTGAGGAAGAGCCTGCAGGAACGAGGCATGCGCGTGACGCAGATGTACGGCACGGCGGACCTCGGCCTGCTCGCCTACGAATCGCTGCTGCCCGACGGCTCGCCCACCGAGGGCATGATCCTCGACGAGGGCCTGCTGCTCGAGATCGTCCGGCCCGGCACCGGCGAGCCGGTGGCGCCCGGCGAAGTGGGCGAGGTCGTGGTCACGACCTTCAACAAGGACTACCCGCTGATCCGCTTCGGAACCGGGGACCTTTCGGCCGTGCTTCCGGGCACCAGCCCCTGCGGCCGCACCAACACCCGCATCAAGGGCTGGATGGGCCGCGCCGACCAGAGCACCAAGGTCCGCGCCATGTTCGTGACGCCGGGCCAGGTGGCGGAGATCCTGAAGCGCCATCCCGAGGTCGCCAAGGCGCGTCTCGTCGTCGAGGGCGAAGCCGGCAACGACCGCATGACCCTGAAGTGCGAGGCCCGCAAGCGCTTCCCCGGCATGGAAGAGGCCCTGGTCGCCTCCATCCGCGACGTCACCAAGCTGCGCGGCGAAGTCCTGCTCGTCGATCCCGGCGCCCTGCCGAACGACGGCAAGGTCATTGAGGACCTGCGGAAGTACGCCTAGGCCTTGCGGGCGGCGCCGACCGGGAGGTTGGCGACGCGCTTCATCTCGTCGCTGCGCAGGACCGCGGCGTCCGCGAGGAACGCGTTCAGGAAGTCGATGGAGTCGGCGCCCCAGAATACTTCGCCGTCGGCGACGAAGCTCGGCACGCCGAAGACGCCGGCGGCGATCGCGTCGTCGCTGTTCTTTCGCAGCGCATCCTTGACGTCCTGGGCGCCGAGCTGCGACTCGCTCACGCCGAGACTCGAAGCAAGGGCGCGGAAACGCGCCGGGTCGGCCGCGTCGGCGCCGGTGGTCCAGATGTCGTCGAAGATGCTGCGGATGGCCTTTTCGCTGCCCCCCGCCGCCACGCATAGACGCAGGTGGTGCAGGGAGTTGAACGGGTGCAGGGCCGGGAAGCGGAAAGGGATGCCGAGCTTCTTCGCCCACCAGACGCAGGACCGGTAGGTCCACAGGCGCTTGGCGGGGATCTCGGCGGGCCCTTTCTGCCCGAAATGGTTGAGCAGCCCGGCGAAGAGGACAGGCCGCATGCGCACGGAGACATCGCGCGGCAGCTCGGCGAACCGGTGCAGGCAGAGGTAGGAGTACGGGGATATAAAGTCGAAGTACCAGTCTACGGTTCGCATAGGAGAGTCCTGCCATGGCGGTGAGAGTCGAGAAGAAGGGCAAGGTGTGGACGGTGATCCACTCGCGCCGCGAGGCGCGCAACGCGATGGACCCCGATAGCGCCGATGCGCTCGTATCTGCCTTTGAGGATTTTGCGAAGGATGAAGACGCGGCGGTGGCGGTCCTGTGGGGCGAGGGCGGGGCGTTCTGCGCAGGGTTCGACCTGAAGTACGCGGCGTCGCTCGCCGCGGACCCGGGCGCCCTGAAGGACCTGGAGCGCGGGCCGATGGGCCCGACCCGCATGGAGCTCGACAAGCCGGTCATCGCCGCGGTCGCGGGTCCCGCGGTGGCGGGCGGCTTCGAGCTCGCGCTGTGGTGCGACGTGCGCGTGATGGAGGAATCCGCGTACTTCGGCGTCTACTGCCGGCGCTGGGGGTGCCGCTCATCGACGGCGGCACCGTGCGCCTGCCGCGCATCGTCGGCCGCGGCCGCGCGATGGAGATCATCCTCACCGGGCGCAAGGTGCCGGCCGAGGAGGCGCTGCGCATCGGCGCCTGCGAGAAGGTGGTGCCGGACGGGCAAGCGCGCCAGGCGGCGGAAGCGATGGCCCACGAGATCGCGCGCTTTCCTCAGGCCTGCATGCGCGCCGACCGGCGCTCGGTGTACCTGCAGGAGGGGCTCACCGCGCGCGAGGCGATCGGCAAGGAGTGGCATAACGGCTTCCCGGCCTTCGTCGCCGAAGGCGCTGCGGGCTCGGCGCGCTTCGCCTCAGGGAAGGGGCGGCACGGAGACTTTGGCGACATCTGACTCTTTCCGCTTCCCGAGGCTCAGCATGACTTCGTCCCGCTCGGCGTCGCTCATGGATCCCCAGCGGCCGATCTCGTCCAGCGTGCGGTAGCAGCCCTTGCAGAGGCCGGTCTCCAGGTCCATCACGCACACCTTGGTGCAGGGGCTCTTCAAGCCTTCTTCCGCTTGGCGATCAGGGCCCGTGCTGCTTTCGACGAATTGTCCTTCCTGAGGAAAGACGAAATCCATTCACCGGTGTCGACCACCTTGTCGAGGTCGACGCCGGTCTTCATGCCCAGGCCGTGCAGCATGTAGAGGACGTCCTCGGTCGCGACGTTGCCGGAGGCGCCGGCCGCGTAGGGACAGCCGCCGAGCCCGGCGACCGAGGCGTCGAAGGTGCGCACGCCGGCTTCCAGCGACGCGTAGATGTTCGCGAGCGCCTGGCCGTAGGTGTCGTGGTAGTGGCCGGCGAGCTTCCCGATGGGCACGCGCTGCGCGCAGGCCTCGATCATCGCGCGCGTCTTCGCCGGCGTGCCGACGCCGATCGTGTCGCCGAGCGAGACCTCGTAGCAGCCCATGTCGAAGAGAGCGCCGGCAACCTGCGCGACGCGTTCCGGCGCGATCGGGCCCTCGTACGGGCAGCCGACGACGCAGGACACGTAGCCGCGCACCCGGATGCCCGATTTCCTCGCTTCCTCGACTACGGGGCGGAAGCGGTCGAGGGATTCGTCGATGGAGCAGTTGATGTTCTTCTTCGAGAACGCCTCGGAGGCGGCTCCGAACACCGCCACTTCCTGCGCCCCGGCGGCGCGCGCCGCTTCAAAGCCCTTGAGGTTCGGCGTGAGCACGGGATAGGACGCGCCCGGCTTGCGGCGCAGGCGCTCCAGGACCTCCGTGTGGTCGGCCATCTGCGGGATCCACTTGGGCGACACGAACGCGGTGGCCTCCACAGCCGGAAGCCCCGCGTCGGCGAGGCGCTCGATCAGCTCGAGCTTCACCTCGGTCGGCACCTGGCCGGGCTCGTTCTGCAGCCCGTCGCGCGGGCCGACCTCGACGATGCGGACGGAATCGTTCATTCGAGCGTTATCAGTTGCGCGCCTTCGGGTACCTGCTCGCCGGCGGCGAAGTGGATCTCCTTCACGCGGCCGTCGGCGGGCGCCGTGATCGTGTGCTCCATCTTCATCGCCTCCAGGATCAGCAGGCTGTCGCCCTTGCTCACCTTCGCGCCGGCCGCCACCAGCAGCTTGATGACCTTGCCGGGCATCGGCGCCGCCAGCGAGCCGGCGTCTTCCTGCTCGTCCGGAACGCGCAGCTCTTCCTCGAGCGTGAGGCGCCGGTAATCGCCGTTGCAGAAGACGTGCCAGGTGCTCCCGTCGCGAATCGCGCGTGCCTGGAAGCTGCGTGCGCCCATGCGGACGAAGTATCGGGTGCCTTCGACGCGCACGGCGAGCGGGGCGTCGTCGATCTGCGGCCCGCCGGCGGTGAAGTCGATCCGGACCGGATGGCGGGCTTCGCCGTCGAGGAACGCGAAATCGTGGTGGGAGGCGCCGTTCAGGCGCCAGCCGTCCACGCGCTGCCACGGCGAGTAGGGGTCGCCGGAGGCGCGCGCCGCTTCCTGCGCGCCGGCCTCCTCGGCATCCAGCTCGGCGAGTGCCGCGGTGGCAAGCGCCTCGGCCGAGGCGGGCCCGCGCGGCGCGAGGAGCTCGCTGCGGTTGCGTTCGATCAGGCCCGTGTCCAGCTCGGCCGTCGAGAAGGCCTTGCTCGCGGCGATGCGCGCGAGGAAGTCCACGTTCGAGGTCACGCCGGCGACCTCGACTTCCGAGAGCGCGCGGCGCAGGGCGGCGAGGGCCGCGGCGCGGTCCGCCCCGCGCACGATCAGCTTGGCGATCATCGGGTCGTACCAGGGCGTGATCGTGGCACCGGCCTCCACGCCGGTATCGATCCGCACGTCCGGGGTCGCCGCCGGCCAGGCGAGGTGCACGAGCTTCCCGGTGGCCGGAAGGAAATCCCGGTCCGGATCCTCGGCGTAGATGCGTGCCTCAATGGCGTGACCGCTGAATTCCAGCTGCTCTTGGTTGAGTGGAATCCTTTCGTTTGAAGCAACGCGCAGCTGCCACTCCACGAGATCGAGGCCGGTGATCATCTCGGTCACCGGGTGCTCGACCTGCAGGCGCGTGTTCATCTCCATGAAGTAGAAGCGGCCGTCCGGCTCGGCGATGAACTCGACCGTCCCGGCGCCGCTGTAGCGGATCGCCTTCGCCGCCGCGACCGCCGCGTCGCCCATTTCCCTCCGCTTCGCTAGCGTCATTCCGGGCGCCGGCGCCTCTTCGAGCACCTTCTGGTGACGCCGCTGCACCGAGCAGTCCCGCTCGAAGAGGTGCACCACGTTGCCGTGGTTGTCGCCGAACACCTGCACCTCGATGTGGCGCGGGCGCTGCAGGTAGCGCTCGATCAGCACGCGCTCGTCGCCGAAAGAGGACTTCGCTTCCCGCTTCGCCCCTTCCAGGTTCTCCCGAAACGAAGCCTTGTCGTTGACGACGCGCATGCCCTTGCCGCCGCCGCCGGAGGAAGGCTTGATCAGGACCGGGAAGCCGATGCGCGCGGCCTCCTTCTCGAGCACGGCCGGGTCCTGCTCCTCGCCGTGATAGCCCGGCACCAGCGGCACCCCGGCCTTCTCCATGAGTCGCTTGGCCGCCGATTTGTCGCCCATGGCCGCGATCGCCTCGGCGCTCGGGCCGATGAAGACGATGCCGGCCTTGGCGCAGGCGGCGGCAAAGTTCTCGTTCTCCGACAGGAAGCCGTAGCCCGGGTGCATGCCTTGGGCGCCGCTCGCGGCGGCCGCGGCGAGGATCGAGCCGATGTCGAGGTAGCTCTCGATGCGCATCGCCTCGTCGGCCGCGCGCACGTGCAGCGCATCCTGGTCGGCGTCCGAATACACTGCCACGGTGCGCACGCCGAGGCGTCGCGCCGTCCGCGCCACGCGGCAGGCGATTTCGCCGCGGTTCGCGATCAGGATTTTGGCGAGCACCAGG
Organism: uncultured bacterium; assembly: GCA_965233165.1. Classification (GTDB taxonomy): domain Bacteria; phylum Pseudomonadota; class Gammaproteobacteria; order Burkholderiales; family SG8-39; genus SCGC-AG-212-J23. Next base: position 36,320 of record CBDDRX010000126.1, read on the forward strand.
AGGCTTTCCGCTTCTCCAGGAAGGACGCGATGCCCTCCTGGCCTTCGGGCGAGACCCGGATCTCGGCGATCCGCTTCGCCGTCTCGCGCACGAGCGCGTCGTCGACCGGTCGGCCCGAGACGGCACGGATCAGGTCCTTGATCTGGCGCATCGCTTCGGGTCCTCCCGCCAGGAGGTGTTTCAACAACCCCTCTACATAAGAGTCCAGTTCCCCGGAAGGTACGAGAACCGAGAGCAATCCCATCTTCTCGGCTTCGGCGGCGTCGAAAACTTCGGCAGTGAGGAAGTAGCGCCGCGCGACGCGCTCGCCGATGGCGCGCATGACGTGCGGGCTGATCGTCGCCGGCGAGAGGCCGAGCTTCGCTTCCGAGAAGCAGAACTTCGCCTCCGGCGTGCCGATGGCGATGTCGCAGGCGGCCACCAGTCCGGTGCCGCCAGCGAACGCGGGGCCATGCACCCGCGCAATGGTCGGCTTCGGCATGCGGTCGAGCGCCGCCAGCATGTCGGCGAGCGCCTGCGCGTCGGCGAGGTTCTGCTCATAGCCGTAGCCCGCCATGCGCTTCATCCAGTTCAGGTCGGCGCCAGCGCAGAACGCCGGGCCGGCTCCCGCGAGCACCATTGCCCTGACGGACGGGTCCCCTCCAATCTGGTCGAATGCGGTCCTCAACTCGGAAATCAAGGCGTCGTCGAAAGCGTTCCGCACGTCCGGGCGGTTGAGCGTGACGCGGGCGACGCCGTCCTTCTTCTCGACGGTAAGCATCACATGCGGAAGACACCGAACTTCGTGTCTTCGACCGGGGCGTTGAGGGAGGCGGAGAGGGCGAGGGCGAGGAGGCGGCGGCTGTCCGCGGGGTCGACCACGCCGTCGTCCCACAGTCGCGCGCTCGCGTAGTACGGATGGCCCTGCAGTTCGTACTGCTCGCGAATCGGCCTTTTGAATTCTTCCTCATCCGCAGCAGAAGAGAATTTCCCCCTTACGGTGGCGAGAACGGAAGCCGCCTGCTCGCCGCCCATGATGGAGATGCGCGCGTTCGGCCACATCCAGTGGAAGCGCGGCGAATAGGCCCGGCCGCACATGCCGTAGTTGCCGGCGCCGAACGAGCCGCCGAGGGTCATCGTGAGCTTGGGCACCTTCGCCGTCGCCACGGCGGTCACCATCTTGGCGCCGTCCTTGGCGATGCCGCTCGACTCGTACTTCTTGCCCACCATGTAGCCGGTGATGTTCTGCAGGAAGAGCAGCGGAACATGGCGTTGCGCGGCGAGCTCGATGAAGTGCGCCGCCTTGAGCGACGACTCCGAGTAGAGGATGCCGTTGTTGGCGAGGATCGCGACCGGATAGCCGTGCAGGTGCGCAAAGCCGGTGATCAGCGTCGTGCCGTAGTTCTGCTTGAACTCGTCCAGCTCCGAGCCGTCCACGACGCGGGCAATGACCTCGCGGACGTCGTACGGCTTGCGCGCGTCGCTCGGGATGACGCCGTAGATCTCCTCGGCGGGGTAGAGAGGATCCCGGGGCGCCTGGGTTTGTACATCCACGCTCTTCCGGTAGTTGAGGTTGGAAACGATCTTCCGGACAAGCGAAAGGGCGTGAGGGTCATCCAGGGCATAGTGGTCGGCGACGCCGGAAACGCGCGTGTGGACATCCGCGCCGCCGAGCTCCTCCGCGGTCACGACCTCGCCCGTGGCCGCCTTCACCAGCGGCGGCCCGCCGAGGAAGATGGTGCCCTGCTCCTTGACGATGATCGACTCGTCGGACATCGCCGGCACGTAGGCGCCGCCGGCGGTGCACGAGCCCATCACGCAGGCGATCTGCGGGATGCCGGCCGCCGACATGTTGGCGATGTTGAAGAAGATGCGGCCGAAGTGCTCGCGATCGGGGAAGACGTTGTCCTGCTCGGGCAGGAAGCCGCCGCCGGAATCCACCAGGTAGATGCACGGCAGGCGGTTCTGCGCCGCGATCTCCTGCGCGCGCAGGTGCTTCTTCACCGTCATGGGGTAGTAGGTGCCGCCCTTGATCGTCGCGTCGTTGGCGACGATGACGCACTCGCGCCCGGAGACCCGGCCGACGCCGGCGATCATCGAGGCGGAGTGCACGTCGCCGCCGTACATCCCCCAGGCGGCGAGCTGCCCGATCTCGAGGAACGGCGAACCCGGGTCCAGGAGCTTGTTGACGCGCTCGCGCGGCAGCATCTTCCCCCGGGCGGTGTGCTTTTCCCGTGCGGCGGCATCGCCGCCTTGCGACACAGTCTCGACCTTGCTTCGCAGGTCGGACACCAAGCCTTGCATGCGCGCCGCGTTGGCCTTGAACTCGGCGGAGCGGGGATTCAGCTTCGACTTGATTGCGCTCATGCGGACTCCAGCTCCCTGCCGATCACCATGCGCTGGATGTCGCTCGCGCCTTCGTAGATCTGGCATACGCGCACGTCGCGCCAGTAGCGCTCGACCGGGAAGTCGGCGACGTAGCCGTAGCCGCCGTGGATCTGGATCGCGTCGGAGCACACCTGCTCGGCGATCTCGGAGGCGAAGAGCTTCGCCATCGACGCTTCCTTGATGCAAGGCACGCCCGCATCGCGCAGCGAGGCGGCGTGCAGGTAGAGCCGGCGGGCCGCTTCGATCCGTGTCGCCATGTCGGCGAGGCGGAAGTTGACGGCCTGGTGCTCGACCAGGCGCTTGCCCATGCTCTTGCGCTCCTTCGCGTATGCGAGCGCCGCCTCGAGCGCGGCCTGCGCGACGCCGGTGGCCTGGGCCGCGATGTTGATCCGCCCGGACTCCAGGTTGGCGAGCGCGATGCGGTAGCCCAGGCCTTCCTGCGCGAGAAGGCTCTCCGCCGGCACCTTGCAGTTCTCGAGGACGATCTGCGCCGTGTCGGAGGCGCGCTGCCCGGTCTTCTCCTCGAGCCGCGCGACGATGTAGCCCGGCGTCGCCGTCGGGACGACGAAGGCGCTGATGCCCTTCTTGCCGGCGTCCTTGCCGGTGACCGCGAACACGATGGCGAGATCGGCGTTCTTCCCGGAGGTGATGAACTGCTTCACCCCGTTCAGGACGTAGTGCGCTCCGTCGCGCTCGGCGCGGGTCGTGAGCGCCGAGGCATCGGAGCCGGCCTGCGGCTCGGTGAGCGCGAACGCTCCGAGCGCCTTGCCGGCGCACAGCGGCTTCAGGAACGTGCGCTTCTGGAAATCGTTGCCGTACCCGGCGAGGATGCCTGCGGCGAGGTTGTTCACCGAGATGATCGTTGCCGTCGCGCAGTCGCCCGCGGCGATCTCCTCGCAGGCGATGGCGAGCGAGGTGTAGTCGAGGCCGGCGCCGGACCACTCTTCAGGGATGGCCACGCCGTACAGCCCCATCACGGCAAGCCCCTTGAGGGCTTCGCGCGGAAACTCGCTTTCGCGGTCCCAGCGCGCGGATTCCGGCGCGAGGACCTCGCGCGCGTAGCGGCGAACCGCTTCCCGGATTTCCGCGTGCGGTCCCATCAGATGGGCATGTACGTCACGGTGTGGTGGCTGTAGATCTGCCCGGCCTTCGAGTGGCATTCGGCGGTGCCGTAGATGCTGCGCCGCCCGAACTTGAGAATCCGCGCCGTGCAGTACACGTGGCCGCCCTTGGCCGCGTTCAGGAACGCGGTGTTCAGCTCCGAGGTGAGCGCGTCGCGGTCCATGCCGATGCGGAATTTCACCGCGAGCCACATCGCGCAATCGGCCGCCGCCATCAGCGCCGGCCCGTTCATGATGCCGCCGGGGCGCTCGAGCCGCGGCCGGTGCGGCAGCTCGATCGTGCACAGGTCGGTGGTCGCCTTCACCACGCGGAATCCGTAGTGGCGGATGAACCGCGACTTGTCGAGCAGCTTCTGCAGCTCTGCCCGGGTGACCTTCACGCGACCTCAATGGCCATGGCCGTCGCCTCGCCGCCGCCGATGCACAAGCTCGCCACGCCGCGCTTCAGGCCGTACTTGCGCAGCCCGCCGAGCAGCGTGACGAGGATCCGCGCGCCGGAGGCGCCGATGGGGTGGCCGAGCGCGCAGGCGCCGCCGTGCACGTTGACCTTCTCGTGCGGCAGGCCATGCTCCCTCATCGCCGCCATTGCGACGACCGCGAAGGCCTCGTTGATCTCGTAGAGGTCGACCTCGCCGGCTTTCCAGCCGGTCCTTTCGAAGAGCTTCCGGATGGCCCCGACCGGCGCCGTGGTGAACAGGCCCGGCTCCTGCGCGTGCGTCGAATGCCCGGCGACGACGGCGAGCGGCTGCAGGCCGCGCTTCTCGGCCGTGGAGCGACGCATCATCACCAGCGCGGCTGCGCCATCGGAGATGGAGCTGGAGTTCGCTGCCGTCACGGTGCCGTCCTTCCGGAAGGCGGGCTTGAGGCCGGGAATCTTCTCCAGGTTCGCCTTGAAGGGCTGCTCGTCGGTCTCGATGAACTTCTCGTCCTTCCCCGCCTTGATCGCAAGAGGCGTCGTCTCCCAGGCAAACCAGCCTTCGCGATTGGCTTTTTGAGCCCTTTTCAGGGACTCAATCGCAAAGGCGTCCTGGGCTTCACGGGAAAACTGGTACTTCTGCGCGCAGTCCTCGGCGAACGTACCCATGAGACGGCCCTTCTCGTACGCGTCCTCCAGGCCGTCGTAGAACATGTGGTCGATCACCTGGCCGTGGCCCATGCGCAGGCCTGCGCGCGCCTTCGGCAGGAGGTAGGGCGCGTTGGTCATCGACTCCATGCCGCCGGCGACGATGACGTAGTCCTTCTCCGCGGAGAGGATGTCGTGGGCGAGCATCGCCGCCTTCATGCCGGAGCCGCACATCTTGTTGATCGTCGTGCAGCCCGTGGCGAGCGGCAGGCCGCCGCCGAGCGCCGCCTGGCGCGCGGGCGCCTGGCCCTGGCCCGCCGGCAGCACGCAGCCCATGATCACTTCCTGCACGTCTTCGGGCTTCACCTTCGCGCGCTCCACGGCGGCGCGGATGGCGGCGGCGCCGAGCTCCGGCGCGGCGAAGCCCTTCAGCTCGCCCTGGAAGGCGCCCATCGGCGTGCGGGCGGCGGAAACGATGACGATCGGGTCGTTCTGCATCGGGAATCTCCTTACGCGGGGACGGCGTAGGCGCGCACCAGGCCTTGCGCGCGCGCGACCATGTCTTCGGGGAACAGGCAGGACTTGCGGGTCTTCGCGTCCATCGACACGCCGGTGAGGACGCAGATCGCGGACACCTCGCCGGTCTGGGCGTTGACCATTTCGTGGACGAAGCGGGCGGTCTTCGGCCGCACTTCGAGGAACGCCGAGCGCACGACGACCGTGTCGCCGGGTTGCAGCTCGCGCTTGTACGTGATGTTCTGCTGGACGGCCGCCATGCCTCGCTCGTTCTGCTTGAGGAACGTCGCGGTGATGCCCATGGTCGCGAAGAGGTTCCACGTCGCCTCGTCGAACTTGCCGACGTACCACATGACATTCATGTGCCCCATGTGGTCGCAATGCCACGGATACACCGCGCCACGATAGGTTTCGATCAGCTCGGAGGAATGCGCGCTCATTGGGTTTCCGCAAAGAGCTCGCGGCCGATCAGCCAGCGGCGGATCTCGGAAGTGCCGGCGCCGATCTCGTAGAGCTTGGCGTCGCGCCACAGGCGCCCGGTGGGCGTCTCGTTGATGTAGCCCATGCCGCCGAGGGCCTGGATCGCCTCGCCGGCCATCCAGGTTGCCTTCTCCGCGGCATAGAGGATCGCGCCCGCGGCATCTTTTCTTGTTGTTTCATTCCTGTCTAAAGATTGACCGACGGCGTATACATAGGCGCGGCAGGCCGAGAAGGTGGTGTACATGTCGGCGAGCTTGCCCTGCATGAGCTGGAACTCGCCGATCGGCTGGCCGAACTGCTTGCGCTCGTGCACGTAGGGGAGCACGGCGTCGAGGCACGCGGCCATGATGCCGAGCGGGCCGCCCGCGAGCACCGCGCGCTCGTAGTCGAGGCCGGACATGAGGACCTTCACGCCCTGGCCTTCCTTGCCGAGCACGTTCTCCGCCGGAACCTCGCAGTCGCGGAAGACCAGCTCGCAGGTGTTGGAGCCGCGCATGCCCAGCTTGTCCAACTTCTGGGCCGTGGAGAAACCCTTCATGCCCTTCTCGACGAGGGAGGCGGTGATGCCTTCACCCTTCCCATAGATGACGAGGACGTCGGCGTCGGGGCCGTTCGTGATCCACATCTTGTTGCCGTTGAGGACGTAGCGGTCGCCGCGCTTTTCCGCCCTCAGCTTCATGCCCACGACGTCGGAGCCGGCACCGGGCTCGGACATCGCGGGCGCGCCCACGTGCTCGCCGGAGACGAGCTTCGGCAGGTACTTCTTCTTCTGCGCCTCGGTGCCGTTGCGGCGGATCTGGTTCACGCACAGGTTCGAGTGCGCGCCGTAGGAGAGGCCGACGGACGCGGAAGCGCGGGAGATCTCCTCCATCGCGATGATGTGGGCGAGGTAGCCCATCGCCGTGCCGCCATACGCCTCCTCGACCGTGATGCCGAGCAGCCCGAGGCCGCCCAGCTTGCGCCACAGGTCGGCCGGAAACTGGTTGGTCCGGTCGATCTCCGCGGCACGAGGCGCTATTTCCTTCCTGGAAAAAGCCTGGACGGACTCGCGCAGCATGGCGAGCGCTTCGCCGTGGTCGAACTGGAGGAAGTTCATTCGCGGGTGTCGACGGTATCGGCGAGCATCATCAGGGTCTGCTGCATCGACGCGACGTGCTTGCCGTCCTCAGAGTACACCTCGGCGCGCGCCACGGTAAGCGTGCGCCCGGGCTTGAGCACCTCGCCGCGCGCGACCAGCGTGCCGCGGCCCGGCGCGAGGATGTTCATCTTGTATTCGACGGTGACCAGCGAGGCGGTGGCCGGCATCAGGGAGTAGGCGGCGTACCCGGCAGCGCTGTCGGCGATCATGCCGATCACGCCGCCGTGCACGTAGCCCTTCTGCTGGGTAAGCTCGTCGCGGAACGGCAGGTCGATCTCGACCCGGCCCGGCGCGACCGTGGCCAGCGACGCGCCGATGAAGGCCATGGCCTTCTGGCGGGCGAAGCTCGCGCGGATGCGCGCCTCGAAGGCGGGATCGACCGGCTGAAAGGCCTGGTTGAAATGCGGGGCGTTCACGGGAAAAGCAGGCTACTTGACGCTTACGTCAACGTCAACCTTGCGGAAGCCGGTTCTTACGCCCCGGGACGTACCTCGACGTCGGCCTTCCTCACGCGCGCTCCACCGCGCGCAGGACAGCCTGCGGTTCCTTCGCGATCACGTTCAGGAGCACCAGCGCGGTACCGCGTGGCTTTCGGTCCCCCCGCTCCCAGTGCCTCAGCGCCCCGAGACTGATGGCGAAGGTCGCCGCGAACTGCTCCTGCGTCAGGCCGGTCCGCTCGCGCACCGCCTTCACGTCCACTTGCGGCGGGACGTGCAGCCGGAGACCGCCGACACGCTTGCCCCTGCGGTGGCGGCTCGCCTGCTGCAACCCCCGTTTGATGCTCGCAAACATCCTGTTCATCGCGTTCTCGCCACGCTGGCCTTGAGCAAGCGGACCAGCCCCGCCAGATCGTTGCGCTCCGCCTTGCTCAAATTCGACCTCTCGTTCTTGCCGAACACCGTCAACAGGTAAAGCGGTATGGCGTTGCTGTGAAAATAGTAGATCACCCGCACCCCGCCGCTCTTGCCGCGCCCGCCACGCGCCCAACGCAGCTTGCGGACTCCGCCCGTGCCCCGCATCAGCTCACCGGCCTTCGGATTCGTGGCGAGGTACTCCACTACTTCCATCCGCTCCTCGGCCGCCAGAAGCCTGTCGGCGCAGCGAATGTATTCCGGCGTCTCCGCGACCGTGATGGGCAGGCGCATACTAATCCAATGGATTAGTTTCGTCCAGCAGCGTCAGAATCGCTCATTCGCCTTCTAACGCGCCCCCGACCAACCGGTTGACGCGATGACGCTGTGGACCTAGGCGCCCGCCTGCATCGAAAGGTTACTGCGTGTACTCATTAGGTTGCCTCATGGCCCAACTAGACGGTATTGTCCAGAATAGAAATCGGGGAACTGTGGGCGTCAATAACAACATTTTCCGGACGATGGGTAGATATGTCGCCCGACAGCAGGAGAACTTGCTTACGTTGAGTCTTATCCTGCTCTATTGGAGCCTCGCCCAGCATTGCTTTGCTGCGCCAGCGCGGGATGCCTTTGACAAGGGGCTGCGAGCCGCGGCAACGGCGCGCGGAGAGTTCAGTTGCGCGGCTTGAGCCGCTTGCGGATCTTCTTCTCGAACGCCGTGAGCTCCGCGAGCTGGGCTTCCAGGTCCGCCCGCTGCTGCAGCAGGCCCGCCTTGTGGGATTCGAGCACGGCGAGGAAGCGCTTGAGCTGCGGCCGCTCGTCGCGCCCCGGCTCGTACATGTCGATCAGCTCGCGGATCTCGGAGAGCGTGAGGCCCAGGCGCTTGCCGCGCAGCGTGAGCTTGAGCCGCGTGCGGTCGCGCGGCGTGTAGATCCGGCGCTGGCCGTCGCGGCCCGGGGAGAGCAGGCCCTGGTCCTCGTAGAAGCGGATGGCGCGCGGCGTGACGTCGAACTCCCGCGCCAGCTCGCTGATGGAATATTCGGTGCGTTCCATCGGGGTGCGTTCGGTGATAGGGTTCGCTTTACGTTAACGTCAAGTGTAGCCGATGTCCTCGCTCGAATATCCCGTTCCCGACCTGCCCGACCCGGGCACCACGCGCGAAGTCGCGCCCGGCGTGCGCTGGCTGCGCATGCCGCTGCCCTTCCAGCTCAACCACATCAACCTGTGGCTACTGCAGGATGACGATGGCTGGACGATCGTCGACTCGGGTATCGGCAACGAAGAGACGCGCGGCCACTGGGAGACCATCTTCTCCAATCTCGGAAATCCGGGGATCAGGAGGGTGATCCTCACGCACTACCACCCGGATCACGCGGGGAACGCGGCCTGGCTGTGCGAGAAGTTTGGCGTGGAGATGTGGACCACGCAGGGGGAGTACCTCACCGCCCACGCGGTGCGCGCGGCTTCCGCCGGCTATACCAGCGAGGCGGTCCTCGGCGTGTTCGAGAAGAACGGCCTGGACGCGGAACGCCGGGCGGCGATGACGCCCAAGGGCAACCGCTACGCCGCGCTGGTTCCGGGCTTTCCGGCTTCGTACCGGCGCATCTACGAGCACGACGCGCTGCGCAACGGCGGCCGCGACTGGCGGGCGATCGTCGGCTACGGCCATGCGCCGGAGCACCTGTCGCTGTACTGCAAGGACCTGAACGTGGTGATCGCCGGCGACATGCTCCTCTCGACGATCTCCACCAACGTGAGCGTGTGGTCGGTCGATCCCGAGGGCGATCCGCTGCGCCTGTTCCTGCAGTCGATCGCCCGCTACCGCGAGCTGCCGCCGGACGTGCTCGTGCTGCCCTCGCACGGCAAGCCGTTCCGCGGCGCGCACGCCCGGGTGGCGCAGCTCGAGGCGCACCACGCCGAGCGCTTGGCCGAGCTGGAGGAAGCCCTGAAGAAGGAGCCGAGGAGCGCCGCCGAGCTGCTCGGGGTCCTCTTCCGCCGGCCGCTCGATGCGCACCAGACCTTCTTCGCGATGGGGGAAGCCATCGCCCACCTGCACTACCTGTACTACGCCGGGCGGGCCACGCGCGCGGCCGGGCCGGACGGGGTGATGCGGTACGCTACCGCATGAGCGAAGAGATCAACAAGGTCCTGCAGTCCGTGGCCGAGCGCTCGTCGAAGATCCTCGGCGAGTTCGCGCAGAAGCAATCGCAGAGCCTGTCGTCCGCGGTGAAGGACGAGATGGGCATCGCCAAGGCGTTCATGGACCTGTATTCGCGCATGGTCGTGGACCCGAACCTGATGGCCAGCGTATCGATGAACCTCTGGGTCGACTACGTGCGGCTCTGGCAGTCGAGCTGGATGAAGATGATGGGGATGGACGCGCCCGCGGTCGCCGAGCCGGCGAAGGGCGACGCGCGGTTCAAGGACGCCGAGTGGTCGAACAACTTCCTCTTCGACTACGTGAAGCAGTCCTACCTGATCGCCGCCCGGCACACGCAGCACGCGGTCTCGCAGGTCGAGGGGCTCTCCGAGGAGTCGGAGAAGAAGGTCGCCTTCTTCACCCGCCAGTACGTCGACGCGCTCTCGCCCTCGAACTTCGTCATGACCAACCCGCAGGTGCTGCGCGAGACGCTGCAGAGCGGCGGGCAGAACCTGGTGCGCGGCCTGAACAACCTCCTCACGGACCTGGAGAAGGGCGGCGGCGACCTGCGCATCTCGATGACCGACGAGAAGGCGTTCAAGCTCGGCAAGAACGTCGCCACCACGCCCGGCAAGGTCGTGTTCCAGACCGAGCTGATGCAGCTTATCCAGTACGAGCCGCGCACGAAGGACGTCTACAAGCGGCCGCTGGTCATCATCCCGCCGTGGATCAACAAGTACTACATCCTCGACCTGCGCGAGTCGAACTCCTTCATCCGCTGGGCGCTCGAGCAGGGCCACACGGTGTTCGTCCTCTCCTGGGTGAACCCGGACGCGAAGCTCGCGCAGAAGGGCTTCGACGACTACATGTTCCAGGGCCCGCTCGCCGCGCTCGACGCGGTGGAGAAAGCGACCGGCGAGCGCGAAGTCAACTTCATTGGCTACTGCCTCGGGGGGACCCTGCTCGGCGCAACTTTGGGTTTTCTTTCTGAAAAGAACGAGATTCAAAGGGTGGCGAGCGCGACCTTCTTCGTCAGCCTGCTCGACTTCTCGATGCCCGGCGAGCTCGGGGTGTTCATCGACGAGGCGCAGGTCGACAGCCTCGAGCGCAAGATGAACGAGCGCGGCTACCTCGAAGGCTCGGAGATGGCGGGCACGTTCAACCTGCTGCGCGCCAACGACCTGGTCTGGTCGTTCGTGGTGAATAACTACCTGATGGGCAAGGACCCGTTCCCGTTCGATCTCCTGTACTGGAATTCGGATTCCACGCGCATGCCTGCGCGCATGCACAGCTTCTACCTGCGCAACATGTACATCCACAACCGGCTCGGCAAGCCGGGCGGGATCTCGCTCGGCGGCGTGCCGATCGACCTGTCGAAGGTGAAGGTCCCGGCGTACTTCATCTCCACGGTCGAGGACCACATCGCGCCGTGGAAGACGACGTACATCGGCTCGCGCTACCTGGGCGGGCCGGTGCGCTTCGTCCTCGGCGGCTCCGGCCACATCGCCGGCATCGTCAATCCGCCGGCGGCGAAGAAGTACCACTACTGGACCGGGGACTCGCAGGCCGCCACCCCCGAGAAATGGTTCGAGGGTGCGACGCAGCACCCCGGCTCGTGGTGGGCGGACTGGCAGGCCTGGATGGAAGAGCGCAACGCCGGCGAGGCGAAGGTGCCGGCACGCAAGCCGGCCAACGCGCTCGAAGACGCGCCGGGCAGCTACGCCATGCTCCGGATCGGCACCGGCACCGCCGTCAAGTCGACCGCCAAAGAAGACTTCAAGTAGCTAGACCGGGACTTTCGGCTTGCGCGGGGCGCGAGCCGTGACCCGGTCGTACAGCCAGCCCGGCATCGCCCGCATCAGCAGCGAGATGGCTGCCATCTGCCACGGAATGACCGCGAGGCGCCGCTTCGCCGCCACGGCCCTTGCCATGCGGCGGGCGAACTCGTCGGCGGTGAGCAGGAACGGCATGCGGAAGCGGTTGACCTGCGTCATGGGCGTATCGATGTAGCCGGGGCAGATGCACACCACCGAGACGCCGCTGCCGCGCAGCTCCACCCGCAGGCTCTCCGTCCACTTGATCGCCGCCGCCTTCGAGGCGCTGTAGGCGCCCGAGCCCGGGATGCCGCGAAAGCCGGCGACGCTCGCGACGCAGACCAGGGTGCCGCGACCCGCTTCGCGCATGGCCGGGGCGAAGGCGGCGAGCGTGGCGGCCATTCCGGCGACGTTCACGTCGAGGACCCGGCGCAGCTTCTCCACGTCGCCGATGTCCTCGCCGCGCGTGCCGCTCGACACGCCCGCGTTGGCGATCACGACATCCGGAACGCCGTGCCGCGCGACGAAGTCCTTCGCGGCAGCCGCGAGCGCCGCGACGTCGGTGATGTCGAGGCTGTAGTGCTCGACCTTTCCCGGAAGGTCGGGGGGGACCGGGCGGCGCGAGATCAGGCCGAGCGTGGCGCCGGGAGAGGCGTAACGGCGGGCCAGGGCCGCGCCGATGCCGGAGGAGGCGCCGCTGATGACGACGCGCACGGCGCCGCCCGGCTACTTCTTGCGCTCGGTGGCGGCGCGGGCGACGAGGTGCTCGACGACCTGCAGGACTTCCTTTACCCCGCCGGCCATGCGCGCCGAGGTGACGTATTTTCCGTCGACGACGAAGCTCGGCACGCCCTTGATGTCGTAGGTCTCGAGGGCCTTCTTCGCCGCGTCGATCTGCGCCTTCACCTCGTCGGACTTCCAGACCTCCGCGAAGCGCGCCCCGTCCACGCCGTTGCCGCCGACCCAGGCGACGATGTTCTTCTCCTCGTGGAGCTGCCTGCCGTCGAAGTGGTGGTTGTCGTAGACGGGCCAGTGCAGGCGCGCGACGTGGTTCATCGCCCCCAGCGCGTAGAAAGTGCGGGCGAAGGACTCGGAGCTCTCGGTGAACACCGCCGGCACGCGCAGGAGCGCAACCCCGGGCCCGGAGCGCATCAGCCAGCGCGCGATGTGCGGCTGCGCCTCGTAGCAGACCGGGCAGCCGTAGTAGAAGAACTCGAGGACCTCGATGCGCTCGCCGGTAGAGACCGGGCGCGGCGGGCTGAGCTCCTGGAAGTCGCGTCCCGCGACCGGCGTGGGCTGCGCCTGTGCGGCCGCGCACGCGACGACGAGCGCAACTCCGGTCAGCCAGGCCCGCATCGCTCCTCGCATGCTCCTCCCATTTCGCAAAGTCTACCGTGATAGCCTGAGACCGTGCGCTGGCTACTGGTCGGCCTCGCGATCGCAACCTGCGGCGCGCAGGCGAACGAAATCGGCAACTACGGCGTCCTTCCGCAGGAGACGCTCTGGCTCGCCGATCCCCACGCGCCCACCCCCCTCGCTCTCCCCGGCGCACGCACCCTCACGACGCCGGAGCTGCGCAAGCTCCTGCAGGTCTCCCCGCGCCCGATCCTCATCGACGTGCTGGGAAGCGACGGCCACCGCACGCTGCCGGGCGCGGTCTGGCTTCCCGGCGCCGGGCGGGGCGAATCGTTCGACGACGAGCTGCAGCCGCGCCTCGCGCAGGCCCTGGCTACGCTGACGGAAGGAGATCGCGCCCGGCCGCTCGTCTTCTACTGCGCGAACCCGCTTTGCTGGCTTTCCTACAATGCGGCGCTACGGGCGCTGCGGCTCGGCTACCAGGACGTGATCTGGTATCGCGGCGGCATCCAGGCCTGGGGCGCGAGCGGCGGCGCGCTCGAGCCGCCGCGCGTGACCTGGAAGAAGCCCGACTAGCGCTACTTCTGCTTGCGGGCGAACTCGACCACCTGGTCGACCGCCTTCATGAAGCCGTCGCGCCCGGCCAGCTCGGCGCTGATTACGTAGCGGCCGTGCACCAGCATCGCCGGCGTGCCGTCGATCTTCGCGGCAACGGTGTGCTGCGCGGCGCGCCGCACCTTGCTCTGCACGCCGAAGGACTTCACGGTGTCGCCGAACTTCGCGGTGTCCACGCCCTGCTTGGCGAGCCAATCCGTCACCGCGCCGCCGTCGGCGGTCTTCAGCCCGCCCCGGTGGATCGCGGTGAAGAACGGCTTGTGCAGCTTCTCCACCAGCCTCATCGACTCGAAGGCGTAGTAGATCGCCGCGTCGCTGGCCATGCGGCTGTTGAACACGGCCGGGATGCGGCGGAAGTGCACGTCGGGCGGGATGCGCTTCAGCCACGCCTCGATGTCCGACTCGAGGTTGAAGCAATGGATGCAGCCGTACCAGAAGAACTCGGCGACTTCGATCTTGTTGCCGCTCTCGACCGGCAGGGGCGGCACTTCGACGAAGGGGCGGCCCTGCGCGAGCGCGGGCGAAGCCGGCGCGAGCGCGGCGGCGAGGAGGGCGGCGAGAGTCAGGCGGCGCTTCGGGTTCATTGCTGCGGCGGCTCCTTGATCTTGACGAGGCTCGCGTCGATCCCGCTCTGCGCGAGCGAGGCGCGCACGCGGTTGATGTCCTCGACCTTCGTATACGGCCCGAGCCGCACCCGGTACCACGTGCCCTTGTCGGGCAGGTTCGCGGGCTCGACGCTCGACTCGAACCCCAGGATCGCCAGGCGCGCCTTCTGGTTGTCGGCGTCCGCCGGGTTCTGGAACGAGCCGGCCTGTATGAAGTAAACGTCCTTCGACAAATTCTGTTGACCGCCCTTCTGCGCGGCGGCCGCGCGCGCGGCGCGCAGGTCCTTCTCGGTGACCGGCTCCTCGTTGCCCGGCAGGATCTTGTAGAAGTCGAACTTCGGCTTCTCCGGCGTGCCGGCGGGCGTCGTGCCCTGCGGCATGCCGGCGATGACGGGCGGCTTCGTGTCCTTCTCCGCCGGGCGCGGCTTGGCGGTGATGAACGGGATCTGCGTGCGGTTCAGGTAGAAGGCGATGCCGAGGGCGACCGCCAGGCCGACGAACAGGCCGACGAAGATGCCGAGCAGGAACCCGCCGCCTGAGCGGCCGCGCGTCGCGGGGGGAGTCCTGGGTCTGGCCATTTACATCTTCTCCGGGGCGCTGACGCCTAGCAGCGACAGGCCGTTGGCGAGCGTTTGGCGCACCGCCGCGCACAGCGCAAGGCGCGCCGCGCGCAGCGCCTCGTCCTCGACGAGAATGCGCTCGGCATTATAGTAGCTGTGGAAATCCGCAGCGAGCTCCCTCAGGTAGAACGCCACCGAATGCGGCGCCAGCTCCCGCGCGGCGTCCGCGGCGACTTCCGGGAACGCTGAGACGCGCTGCGCGAGCGCGAGTTCCTTGGCGTGCCCGAGGAGATCGAGGTTCGCGCCGGCCAGGGTGGCGGGCGCCTGCTGCGACGAGGAGAACATGCTGCAGATGCGCGCGTGCGCGTACTGCACGTAGTACACAGGGTTCTCGTCCGTCTTCTGCAGGGCCAGGTCGACGTCGAAGACGAAGTCCGAATCCGCCTTGCGCGAGACGAGGAAGAAGCGCACCGCGTCCCGCCCCACCCAGTCGATCAGGTCGCGCACCGTGACGTAGGAGCCCGCGCGCTTGGAAATCTTCACTTCCTCGCCGCCGCGCATCACCTTGACCAGGCTGTGCAGCACGTAGTCGGGATAGCCCTGCGGGATGCCGGCGCCGAGGGCCTGCAGGCCGGCGCGCACGCGCACCACCGTGCTGTGGTGGTCGGTGCCCTGGACGTCGATCACCTTGCGAAAGCCGCGCTCCCACTTGGCGAGGTGGTACGCGACGTCCGGCACGAAGTACGTATAGGTGCCGTCGGACTTGCGCGCCACGCGGTCCTTGTCGTCGCCGTACTCGGTGGTGCGAAGCCAGAGCGCGCCTTCGTGCTCGAAGCATTTCCCGTTCTTCGTCCAGCGCTCGATGACCGCATCGACCTTGCCGTCGCTGTACAGGCTCGATTCGAGGTAGTAGACGTCGAACTTCACGCCGAACGCCTGCAGGTCGGCGTCCTGCTCCTTCCTCAAATAGGTGACCGCAAAGTGGCGGATCGCCTCCAGGTTCTTGATATCAAGGGCCGAAGATTGAAAATCGCGGGCGATGTCGTCGATGTACTCGCCGGCATAGCCTTCCTCCGGCCATCCGGGGTCGCCGGGCTTGAGCCCGCGAGCGCGCGCCTGGACCGACGCGGCGAGCTTCTCGATCTGCGCGCCGGCATCGTTGTAGTAGAACTCGCGCGTTACCTTGTGGCCCTGGAACTCGAGCAGCGCGGCGATCGCGTCGCCGAGCGCGCCCTGCCGGCCGTGGCCGACGTGCAGCGGGCCGGTCGGATTGGCGGAGACGAACTCCACTTGCACGGCCTCGCCGCCGCCGCCGGACCCGCGGCCGAAGCGCGCCCCCTGTCCGAGGACCTCGCGCACGACCTGGACCTTGGAGGCTGCCTTCAGCCGGATGTTGAGGAAGCCCGCGCCGGCGATCGTGACCTCATCGGCAATCCCGCTATCCAGCGTTGCTTCCCGGGTGGCCTCGACGATTGCCTTTGCGACATCGCGCGGGTTGCGCCGAAGCTGCCGGGCGAGCTGCATCGCGATATTGCTCGACAGGTCGCCGTGCTCGGGATTCTTCGGCCGCTCGATGTGCACGTCGATCGCCGAGCCGGGCGCTACCGACTGCGCCCCCTGCGCGAGGATGGCCCGGAAAATCTCTTTGGGATCAGACATGAAGGCGCGCGATTTTACGCTAGTCGAACTCGATCGGATCGACGTCGAGGTGCCAGCGCACGCTGCGCGGCGCCTCGGCGAAGAGGTGCCGCGAGAGCTCGCCCAAGTACTCCTGCAGGGCGGCGCGCGAGGACGACTGCATGAGGACCTGCGCGCGCTCGTAGCCTGCGCGGCGCGTGATGATGTGGGCGACCGGATCGAAGACGCGCACCGGCTCGGGCGGCTGCACGGCGGCGCTCGCCCGGCGCAGGAAGCCGAGCGCGTCCTCGAGCTTCGGCGCTTCGGCGCGCAGCGCGGCCTCGGAGACGAAGGGCGGAAAGCCGGCCAGGCGCCGGTCGTCGAGCTGCGCGCCGGCGAAGCCGGCGAAGTCGTGCCGCGCGAGCGCGTCGAAGAGCGGGTGGTCCGGATACCGGGTCTGGATCAGCACCTCGCCCGGCTTCTCGCGCCGCCCGGCGCGCCCGGCGACCTGCACCAGAACCGCGAAGAGCCGTTCGGGGGCGCGGTAGTCGGTCGAGAGCAGAGCGGTGTCCGAGTTCAGCACCCCGACCAGCGTCAGGAGCGGGAAATCGTGGCCCTTCGCGAGGAGCTGCGTCCCGACCAGGATGTCGGCCTCGCCCCGGTGCACCGCCTCGAGCGTGCTCGCGAGCTGCTCGCGTCGCCGGGCGCTGTCGCGGTCGATGCGCACGATGCGCGCGCCCGGGAAGCGGGCGGCGAGCGTTTCTTCCACGCGCTGCGTGCCGCGCCCCATCGGCTTCAGGTCGACGTTGCCGCAGGTCGGGCAGGCGCGCGGGATGGCCGTCTCCAGGCCGCAGTGATGGCAGCGCAGCCGCTTTCCCACGGCATGCAGGACCATGCGAGCGGTGCAGCGCGTGCAGCCCGCCGCCCAGCCGCAGGCTTCGCAGGCGAGCACGGGCGCATAGCCGCGCCGGTTGATGAACACGAGGCTCTGCTCGCCGCGTTCCAGGCGCGCTTCGATCCCCTTCGCGAGCGCGCTCGACAGCCCGTGCTGCGGCTCGTCCAGGCGCGCGTCGACGGTGCGGATGCGCGGCAGCGCGGCGCCCGCGGACGCCCGGTCGGGCAGGGCAAGCCGCTCGTACCGGCCGGAGCGCCAGTTGTGCCAGGTCTCCAGCGACGGCGTAGCGGTGCCGAGGACGACCGGGCAGCCGGCGAGCTTCGCGCGGTAGACCGCCGCGTCGCGCGCGGAATAGCGCAGGCCATCCTGCTGCTTGAAGGACGTGTCGTGCTCTTCGTCGACGACGATGAGGGCGAGGCGCGGCATCGGCGCGAGGACGCCGAGCCGCGTGCCCAGCACCAGCCCGGCGTCGCCGCGCGCCGCGTCGAGCCAGGCGGCGGTGCGCGGCACATCCTCCAGGGCGCTATGCATCAGCGCGATGCGGGTGCGCGGGAACGCGGCCCTGAAGCGCGCCTCGAGCTGGGGGGTGAGGCTGATCTCCGGCACCAGCACCAGCGCCTGGCCGCCGCGCTCGAGCACGGTGCGGATGGCGTGGAGGTAGACCTCCGTCTTCCCGGATCCGGTCACGCCATGGAGGAGGAACGCAGCGAAGCGGCCGAGCGCGCCGGTCACCTTGTCGACCGACGCCTGTTGCGCCGGCGTCAGGTCGTGATTCGGCACGAAGAGCGGCGCCGCCTCGTCCGCGCGTCGCTCGAGCGTCTTCTTCGGCAGCGGCTTCATCGAGCGCAGCCTTGGCGGCAGTGCGGCAAGGATGGCTTCGCCGAGCGGGCGCTGGTAATAGCCGGCGAGGAAGCGCATCAGCTCCAGCCATTGCTGCGAAAGCGCCGGCGCATCGTCCCGCACCGCGACGATCGCCTTCACGCGGCTCGCGGGCAGCTCGGTATCGCTCGAAAGCTCGACGACGATGCCCAGACGCTGACGCGCTCCGAAAGGTACGGCGACGCGATCGCCGATCTGCAGCGCGAGTGCCTCCGGAACCGCGTAGTCGAAGAGCGTATCGAGCGGCACGTCGAGCGCCACGCGGGCGACGGATTTTCCTCGCGGCTGCAAGGACTTAGGGGCTGTGGACAAACCTGTGGGTAATGCCGTCATCCCTGCGTAATGAGGCCCTTGGACAGGGGGATGCGGGGCGGACGCCTATTTTTTGAGCAGCTTTTATTTATTATTATCAACGGCTTGGGAGAGTCTTCCCAGAGGACTTTTCGCCGATAGGGTAATGGCAACGGCCCCCGGAATCTGTGCATAAGTCAAGACGGGCGCCCGGTCTTTTTTCGCAACGCCGCACTGTAAGCGCGCACTTCGTCTACGAGCGCAGCAACGGAATCGACCGGTGTCCTGGTGAGGATTCCGTGCCCGAGATTGAAGACATGGCCCGGCGCGACGCCGAAGGCGTCGATCACTTCGCGCGCGGCCGCGCGGACGCGATCGGGCGGCGCGAAAAGCGCGGCAGGATCGAGATTTCCCTGAAGCGCGACGCGCTCGCCTGCGATCTTGCGCGCCGAGCGCGCGTCGACGGTCCAATCGAGCCCGATCGCGTGCGCGCCGCTCGCGGCAATCGCGGGCAGCCACGGTCCGCCGCCTTTTGTGAAGAGGATGACCGGCACGTTGCTGTCGGACAGCGCGGCGATCACCTTGCGGCTGTAGGCGAGCGAGACCGGCTCGTACTGGGCATGCGCGAGCACGCCGCCCCAGGTGTCGAAGATCATCACCGCGTCTGCGCCGGCCTCGATCTGCGCCTTCAGGTACTCGGCGACGGAGCGTGCATTCACATCGAGGATGCGGTGCAGCAGATCCGGCCGCGCGTGCAGCATGGCCTTGAGGGTTCGCCAGTCGTCGCTTCCGCCGCCTTCGACCATGTAGCAGGCGAGCGTGAACGGGCTGCCGGAGAAGCCGATCAGCGGAACCCGGTCCGCAAGCGCCTGCTTTGACGCTTTGACCGCGTCGAATACGTAGCGCAGCTTCGAAAGGTCGGGCATGCTGAGCGCCTTGACTGCGGCCTCGTCGCGTAGCGGCGACGAGAAGCGCGGTCCCTCTCCTTCACCGAACGTCAGGCCGAGGCCCATTGCATCCGGAATCGTCAGGATGTCGGAGAACACGATCGCCGCATCGAGCGGGAAGCGCTCGAGCGGCTGCAGCGTCACCTCGGCGGCGAGCTCCGGGTTCTTCGCGAGCGCGAGGAAGCTGCCCGCCCTGGCGCGCGTCGCCTGGTATTCCGGCAGGTAGCGGCCGGCCTGGCGCATGAGCCAGATCGGCGTGTAGTCGGTCGGCTCGCGCCGCAGGGCGCGGAGGAAAGTGTCGTTCTTCAAAGAAGCTTCGCGCGGATGTACTTCCACTCCGCCTCGGTCACCGGCGTGATCGAGAGGCGGTTGCCCGGGCGCAACATGATCATCTTCGCCAGCGCCTTGTGCCGGCGCAGCTCCTCGAGCGGGACGAGGCGCGTCTTCTTCGTCGCCCGCACGTCCACGTTGATCCAGCGCGGGTCGTCCTTCTTCGACTTCGGGTCGAAGTAAGGGCTCGCCGGGTCGAACTGCGACTTGTCGACATAAGGCTTCGACGCGACCTCGGCGAGGCCGGCGATGCCGGGCTCGGGGCAGCTCGAGTGATAGAAGAACACCCCGTCGCCGACGCTCATCTCGTCCTTCATGAAGTTGCGCGCCTGGTAGTTGCGCACGCCGCTCCACGGCGTCTTCTGGCCGGGGGCCTTCAGGACGTCGTCGATGGAGCACTCGTCGGGCTCGCTTTTCATCAGCCAGTACTTCATGAAAAGCGATTCTAGTTTGTTCGGTGGGGTGCCCCCCGCCGATGCCGTTAGGTTCGGCTCCCGAACCCTGGCTAAACAGGGTGGTCGCTTACCGGTCACATCAGGTTCGTCCGGCGCGCCCGAGGGCGGGGACGATCACAACAGTGACACTAAGGGCTCAGCAACCTGAGGAAGCTATCGGTCCGGAAAAATGAACCCTATCGCGCACCGCAGGGGACGGCTTCTTTTTAGAACAATTTTTCCTGCTTTGCAATCGCCTCGTCGAGCTGCGACTCGATCTCGAGGATGCGCCGCTTGGCGAGGCCGACGTCGATTCCGCCGCCGATCTTGACGCTGAGCAATTCGTGCGCCACGTTGAGCGCCGCCATCACCGCGATGCGCTCGGCGCCCATCACTTTGCCGGCCTTGCGGATCTCGTTCATCTTAGCGTCGAGGTAAGCAACCGCCTGCATGAGCGCCTCGCGCTCGCCGTCGGCGCAGGCGACGCGATAGGTTCTTCCGAGCAGGTTGACTTCGACGGTCTTCGGGGCTTCGGCCATGCAAGCGTCAGCCGGGGAGCTTGGAGAGCAGGCCCTCGAGGCGCGCCTTGGCGCCGTCGATCTTCTCGTGCAGGCGCTTCGCGTCGCCGCGCGCGGCGGCGAGCTCGCGGCGCAGGTCGCTGTTCTCCGCGCGCAGCCGCTCGCACAGGGAAAGGAACTGCGCCACCTTCGCCTCGAGCGAGCGGAACTCAGCTTCCACGCGGGATGCCCTCCTCCATCACGCGCGCACTATGTTGCAATTTTCATGCACGGTCAAGCAGGTAGCCCGGTTTCTGCATGTGTTCCCTTATCTTCCCCGGACCTCCTGCAGGATCCCGCACAAGGCTTCTGCGCCATCGAGGATGCGGGGCGTGTGGCGCTGGATGAGGTCGGGCGGGATGCTGTAGAGGCGGCCTTTCGCGGCGGCGGCAAGGCCGGGAAAGCGCCGCCACGCGTCGAGCCAGGCCGGCGGGTTGCCGCCCGAGCCGCTCGCGACGATGACGTCCGGATCGGCGCGCAGCACCGCCTCGCGGTCGATCTCCGGCGCGATCACCGGCAGCGCCGCGAAGACGTTCTCGCCGCCGCAGAGGCGCATCACCTTGGTGATCACGTGGGCCCCGTTCACCGTGAGGAGCGGGCGGTCCCAGACCTGGTAGAAGACGCGCACCTTCGCCGCGCCCAGATGGCGCTTCTCGATGCGCGCGACGCGCGTCCTGAACGCGGCGGCCGCGCGCCGGGCCTGCAGGGAGGTGCCCGCCAGTTCGCCCAGACGCTCCAGCGTGCGCGCGATGTCCTCGAGCTCGCGCGGCTCGGAGCGGAACACCGGCAGGCCGAGCGCCGCGAGCCGGTCCACAGTCCGTGCGCTTCCCGCGTTCGGCCACGCGACCACCAGGTCGGCCCGCAGCGCCAGGATCCGCTCGACATCGATGCCGGCCTCGCTTCCCACGCGCGGCAGCGCCTTCGCCTCCGGCGGATAGTCGCTGTGCTCAAGGGCGCCGGCCAGCCGCCCGCCGGCGCCGGCGGCGTACAGGAGCTCGGTGAGGTGCGGTGCGAGGCTGACGATCCGCTCGGCGGGCTTCGGCAGGCTGACCGTGCCGCCGTAGTCGTCCCGGACCGTGACCTCGCCCAGGGCGCTGCCGCTCAGGAACAGAAGGAGAAGCAGGCAGCGGCGCATCGGGCTTATGATATCGGCGCGCTGCCAGGTGTACGGGAAAGAGGTGTGAGTCCTCTACTGCCCCCGCAACGGTAAGCGAGAGAGCCGGTTCATCGGTGTCACTGCAGGGAAGTTCCTGCGGGAAGACGAACCCGGCATACCTCGCAAGTCCGGAGACCGGCCTGGAAGCCTTCTCAACCAACGAGACGTCGGGGATGACGTCAGGGAGGTTTCACATGCATTGCCGTTTCTCCGGGCTGCTGCTCGGCCTTTTCGTTTCCGTTTCCTTCGCGCAGCAGGACGGGGTCCTCGTCGAGGCGACGCGCTTCCCCGAGGACGTGCGGCGCCTGCCCGCCAGCACGACCGTGATCAGTGCCGTGGACATCGCCCGCAGCCCGGCGCGCACGCTCCCCGAGGTGCTCTCCGCCGAAGTCGGTCTCACGATGCGCGACCTCTTCGGCAACAACGCCGCGACGACCAACGTGGACATGCGCGGCTTCGGTGCCACCGGCTCGCAGAACACGCTGGTGCTGCTCGACGGAAGGCGCCTGAGCGACCTCGATCTCTCGAGCGTGCAGTGGTCGGCGGTCCCGCTCGCGTCGATCGAGCGCATCGAGATCCTGCGCGGCTCGGGCGCCGTGCTCTACGGCGACGCGGCCACCTCGGGAGTCATCAACATCGTCACCCGTTCGCCGCTCAAGCGCGCGCCGTCCGCCGAGCTGTTCGCCCGCACCGGGACCTTCAACACGTGGGAAGGGCAGCTCTCCGGGTCGGTGGCGGGCGAGCGGCTCGGCGTGAACGGCTCGGTGCACGGCTACCAGTCCGACGGCTATCGCAGCAACAACCGCAACGAGCAGCAAAACGCCACGCTCAACCTGCGCGCGGCGCTGGGCGACGGCGCGCTCGACCTGCGCTTCGCCACCGACCGCCAGGACCTGCGCCTGCCCGGCGTGCGCCGCGTGCGTCCTTCGACCGGGCTCGACGAGTTCCGCGACGACCCGCGGGGCACCCTGACGCCGAACGACTTTGCGAGCCGCGACGGGATCCGCGCCGGCGCCGAGCTCACGCAACGCTTCGGCGAGGCCGAGGTCTCCCTTGGTTTGGACTACCGCGACAAGGACGCGCGCATCTTCCAGGAGGGTTTCTTCCGCTTCCAGGCGGACGAGCTCAGCCTGAAAGGGTTCTCGCCGCGGGTGCGGGCGCCCTTCCGGGTGGCGGGAATGACGCACCGGGTGACGGCAGGCGTGGACCTTCGCGAGTGGAGCTATGGCTCGCGGCGCGCCGACCAGGCCGGCAACGTCGACCGGCCGGCGAACCGCCTGGCGGTCACCCAGGAGACGCAGGGCTATTACCTGCAGGACGTGATCGACGTGGGGCGTGCCACCGTGGCGACGCTTGGCTATCGCCGCGAGCGGGCCAAGTACGACGCGCGGGACAGCGCGGACCTCGCCTCGCCGGCGTGCTTCTTCTGCACCGCCGCGCCGTCGGTGCGCGAGACGCAGAAGGAGCGCGCCTGGGAGATCGGCGTGCGCCAGCGCCTGGCGCCCGCGCTCTCGGTCTTCGCGCGCGCCAACCGCAGCTTCCGCTTCGTCAACGTCGACGAGATCTACGAGTTCTCCCTGGTCACGTTCGCGAACACGTTCGACCTCCTGCGGCCGCAAAGCGCGCGCACGCACGAGATCGGCAGCGAATGGGCGCGCGGCGGCCATGCGCTTCGCGCCTCGCTCTTCGAGACCGACGTCTCGAACGAGATCCACCTCAACCCGCTCACCTTCGACAACGTGAACCTGCCGCCGTCGCGGCGCCGCGGGCTCGAGCTCGACGGGCGCTGGCAGGCGCTTGCCGCGCTGCGGCTGGTCGCCGGCTACGCGTATACCGAGGCGCGCTTCCAGCAGGGCACCACGGTGCCGCTGGTGCCGCGGCACAAGGTGAACCTCGGCGTG